>CAMHDT010000098.1 GCA_946183985.1 uncultured Prevotella sp. | reverse complement strand
AGCATCGAGCAGGCCGAGGAGAACCTGCGTCTGAACCGCGACTACTATCGTGCCGGTACTTCCAGGATGGCCGACCTTCTCGAAGCCCAGTTGCTTTACCAGCAGTCCCTCGACAAGCATACCGATGCCTTTGCCGACTATCAGAACAAACTCTTGGAATACCGCCACGCCATAGGACAATAAAGAGGATATGCCTATTTTTGAAGTGAACCCCAGAAGTTGGACAAAAACTTCTGGGGTTCACTTCATTTTAACACACCCTCTTTGAAAGAATGATGAGTGATGCTCTTACAACTGGTACTCCAGCATCACCATGGTGTAAGGTGCCAGGTCTACGGCGAACTTCTTCTGTGCCTTCACGGTCTCCTTTTGGGGGGCGATGGGCTGTGCATCGTAGTTGTTCTCAGCATCGGCAGCACCGGTGAGCACGGTCTTGGTGGCAGTCTTCTTTACCTTGAAGCGGCTCAGGTCGATGTTGGCTTTCTTGGCATCGGCACTGGCATTGACAAGTTTGACATAGAGTCTGCGGGTCTTGGCATTGAGCACCACCGACTGGCCGTAGTGGGTGTCCGCCTCGGGCTGGCACACACCGGCAGCATCGCCCTCGAAAGCGACGCAGTCGCCATAGTAGAACTGTCCGGCTGACTGTCCGAACATCTGCTGCACATAGTAACTGCAGGTGAGATAGGCGCGCTCGTTGTCGAAATAGATCATGTCGGGATTCCAGTTGGTGTTGTCCCTACGGGCAAAGAGGGGAGCATAGGAGGTCATGGCCACGATGTCGCCATTGCGCTCCACGTGCAGAAGATAGAGGCCTTCGGCCAGGGCATCGATAAGTTTCTTGTCCTTGGCGGCATACTCTCCCAGATAGACTTTTGTCTTCCGGTTACGGGGGTAGTTGTCGTACTGGCGCTTGTTGAGGAAGTAGGTGTCGGGCTCGTAGTAGTGCTCATCGATGATGGGCATTCCCAGTTCCTCGGCCAGTTTCCAGCCGTTCTCAAGGTCGGGATTGCCGGGGTGTGAGCCAGGGCCAGCCGTGCCGACGATAACGATGTCGGGATATTTCTCCGTCACCTTTTTATAGATATAGCGGAAACGCTCGGCAAACTCGGGTGTAATCTTCTCTTCGTTGCCCAGACCCAGATATTTCAGGTTGAAGGGAGCGGAATGGCCTTGTTCAACGCGCTTGCGGCTCCATTCGGTGGTGCCGTCGCCGTTGGCCCAGTCAATGAGGTCGAGGGCATCCTGTGCCCACTCGTCCATGTCTTTCATGGGTGCCACATCCTGTGCCTGCCCTTTCATGCCCCAGCCGCCGTTGGTGCCCTGGCAACTCACGCCGCATGGCAGGATGGGCAGTGGTTCCATGTTCAGGTCTTCGCAGAACTGGAAATATTCATAGTAGCCCAGGGCCATGCTCTGATGGTAGCCCCATGTGTTCTTGAGGGAGAGGCGTGTCTGACGGGGCCCGATGGTATTCTTCCAGCGATAGGTGTCCCAGAAGCCGTCGCCGCCGCCATGTACCACGCATCCGCCAGGGAATCGCATGAACTTGGGATGCAGGTCGGCCAGAGCCTGAGCCAGGTCTTTGCGCAACCCATGGCCCTTATAGGTGTCTGCGGGCATGAGCGACACTTCGTCTACATCAATGTCGCCAGGTGTCAGCACGAGTATCTGAAGGGCCGCGTTCTTGCAATCGGCCGAAGGCACAAGTTGTGCGGGATAGCGCTCCCAGTCCACAGCGTTCACGTTGATGATGGTGTCGGCCAGCACCTTGGGATCTTTGCCCCGGCCTTGCGGCTCAACGAGTGCAATGCGGATGTCCTTGTCGGCTTGGAGATTTGTGTTGCGGAAGAAGGCCGAGAAGTCATATTTCTCGCCAGCCTTTACCGAGATACCGTTGAAACCGTCGTTCTGCATGCCAACGCCTTTCCATCCGGCATAGTCGTAGAACTCTTTTACACGTTCAATATGTATGCGCATATAGGTGGGGTTGTTCTTGTGCAAGGGCTGGTTCATGCATGGTCGCATATAGCCCAGCGAGTGTCCGGGTCGCAGGAACTTCCATGCCGTGCCGGGACCCCATCCGTCGCGTTCGGTGGTATTGAACTCAAACGAGCCGTTCTGCACAAGTTCTGCATAGAGACCGCCGTCGGCAGCATTGCTGATGTCTTCAAAGAAAATGCCAATCAGTTCGTCGCTGATGGCCTTGCCTCCTGCAGGAGCGGCCATTGGTTTCTGGGCACTGGCGCCCAGCGTTGCTGCCAATAGCATGGCAGCACAAGTCAGTTTCCGTTTGTTCATAATCTGGTTGAGTAAAGTTATACTGTTTTGTGGCAAAGGTACGAAAAAAAAGTGAAAAGTGAAGAATGAAAAGTGAAGAATTTGTTGCCGCCAGTATGGTGATGGGCATTTTTCTGAAAGGAATGAAACAAATAGAAAACATTATTAGTGGGTTTTGTTGTATTTTTGCAGCGTGAAAAATATATATATTTAAATAAAGATGAAGAAAATTTACCGTTATCTGTTGGCAATGCTCCTGGTTCTGGCAGTATTGCCCCTGTCGGCTCAGCAGCGCCGACCCATCGATTCGCAGCATCCGCTGTGGATGATTCACATTGATGTGTGGAATTCTGCCGACCCGCAGAAGATTATCGACCTGATTCCCGCCGACATCCGGCCATATGTGTGCATGAACCTGTCGCTCTCATGTCAGTTCGACACGGCCACTGGCATGTATCGCATGCCCCGCTGTGCCGTGCGTACCTACAAGTCGTGGGCTTCGGTGTGCCAGCAAAACGGTCTCTGGTTCTCGTGTCAGCCAGCCAGCGGCGGTCATACGCATATTCAGGACACTGATTTGGAGACTTTTGAATATTTCTTCAAGACCTATCCTAACTTCCTCGGCTGGAACTATGCTGAGCAGTTCTGGGCTTTCGGCGATGCTGGCGATGCCAGTTCCATGACTAAGGCCAGCCGATGGGCACTCTTTGCCAAGTTGGTGGAGATGTCGCATAAGTATGGTGGCTTCCTCACCGTGAGTTGGTGTGGCGGCATCTATCATTTCGATACCGACCCTATTGCCGAACTGAAGACTGACCCTAACTTCCTTGCTGCCTGCAAGAAGTATCCAGAGTCCATTCTCTTCCTCTATAAGTACACCCACTGCAGCAGTTTCTATAACAACGAGAGTGTGTGCTTCGGCCCCTTTGTATCGGGCTTGACGAAGAACTATGGCGTGCGCTATGACAACTGTGGCTGGAACGATATGCTGTCAGCATTGTTCGGCAGTGACAATGGAAGAAAATATCCTGGCAGTGCCGGCATCGGAACGGTGATGGAGCAGACCTGTGTCAATGGCGGTGCCGTGTGGGACGGTCCTGAGTTGATATGGACGGAGGACTTCAAGAATACATACGACACGACCGTCGACGGCTATACCCGCCGCAACTGGACCACTTTTGATAATTTCACCGGCATCTGGCTTGACATGTGGCGCCGCATCATCGACGGTACGATGTATATCCCGACACGTGAGGAAGTGGTGGCTAAGACAAAGGTTGCCCTTGTGCATGATGCCAGCAATGACTTCAAGGTGCCTGATGCTCTTTACGACGGACTGTATAAGGTGAACGATCCCGGTAATATAGGTGATGGCCGCTTCGAGAACAACAAATGGTATCTCAAGTCCACGGGCCGCTACGGTGCCATTCCCATGGTCACGGGTATGTATGACGATGTCGCCAAGGCCATTCCTGTGAAAGTGAACAAGTCGGCTTATTCCTCGCGCTGGAGCACGCAGAGCAAGAAGGTGGAAGAGTTTAATTCACTCTATCCCGAGGTGTCGAAGGGCGACCTTTATGTCAACCGCTATCGCAACCAGTTGGTCACCTATACCCCCTACACCTATATGAACAAGAAACGTTATGCCCAGGCCAGCATCCCCTTGCAGTATAACACCTGCGACACTCTGCGCCTGAAGTATGCCCTGTTGTCGAGTGGCGTGATTCGTGAGTTCTCTGACCATATTGAGTTCTATCTGAACAACTACCGCAGTGACTCGCTCACTGTCAGGGTCGATACCATCGAGGTGACGGGTGTCAAGACCGATCCTGTTGTTACCCAGAAACCGACCACCTATACAACTCCTAACGGCTATGCAGCCTCGTTTACGAAAAACTATGATGCTGACAAGAAGACCGTGACCGTCTATGTGACCCACATGGGTGGCGTTAGCCTCACCGTCAATTGCGAGGGCGATGCTACCGACCGTCTTACCGATGTGCTGCCTGTTCAGAAACTGACGACTCCCGACAAGGCTGCGGCCGTGAAGGACCGTATCATTATTGAGGCAGAGAACCTAGACCGTAAGAATATTCAAAGTGTGTCGCTGACCCATTCCGGCTGGTGGGCACAAGATATGGAGGAGTTTGCCGGCATGGGCTATATCCAGACGGGCACCAACACGCAGGGTTCGCTGCGTCATCAGTTGAAAGTCACCAAAACTGCTAATTATAGAATCTATGTCCGCTACTGCGGTTCGTCAAAGGCAGGTAACCTCAGTGTTAATATCAACGGTGCATCGACATCGAAAAACATACCTATTGAGAGTGTAGCCAAGAACAAATGGAAGAAGGCGTCGTGTTTGGCTCAACTCAAGGCGGGCACCAACACGCTGCTGTTCAACAACACGGCAGGCATCAACATGTATATCGACCAGATTATCTACGAGCCCATTAGTCTGGAGCCTGAGAAGTTCAAGGTCACGGTGCGTGAGGCCGACTTTGGTAAGGTGGTGGCCGATGTTGATTCGGCAGCCGAGGGACAGACCGTGCATCTGAGCATACAGCCCGACGAGGGCTATGGCATCAAGGAACTGCGTGTGGTCAACTCCGTGTATTTCACTATGAACAAGACCATTCCCGTGGAGCCGGGTGTCAGCACCGAGGTGTCGTTTGTCATGCCCGACGATAACTATACCATCCAGCCCGTGTTCTACGACATGACCGCCCTCTACACTATGGACCTTACCACGGTGGCCAACGGTGCCATGCCTGTTGGCTGGCGTGCCACGCAGGCAAATAATGAAGTGCACCAATATCCCAATACCTATAGTTCTGGTAGCCGTACGATGACTGGTTTCGCCGGACATCAGGGCGCTGGTCTCTACTGGCGTGACAACTCGGCTGATTATGGCCGTCAGAGCAGTTATCTGCTCACCCTAGAGCCCGGTTCTTACAAACTGAAGTTTGCCATGGCCGCCTGGAAGGGCACACCACAGTATAACGCTCAGATCCTCAAGGCTTCCACCAGCAGTGCCATTGCCACCAGCACGACTTATACGGCTACACCTAATGTCGGCGGCAACAATACGGCCAGCGTGGCCAGTGCAGTATGGCGTGAGATGCCGTTTGAAGTGACCGAGGCTGGTAACTATGTGGTGAAGTTCAACGATCAGACCACCTCTGGCGGCATGCACGAGTTCCTGCTCTTGCAGTGCAAAGTGTGCGCTCCTGTTGCTACAGGTATCAATGTTGTTGACCGTGAGACTGTCCGTCCTGCCGGCATCTACAGCCTGTCTGGCATCCGTCGCGAGTCGTTGCAGCCTGGTCTGAACATCATCATCTCGGCCGATGGCAAGATGCGTAAGGTCTTGATTCGCTAGGCGACGAAGTAGACGCTTGGCTCGTCCAAGAAGTGAGAGAAGTAGGAACAATAACATGGCGCCCCGTTTGCAAACGATTTGCAAACGGGGCGCCATCATCTTTGGATAGTCGAGTAGACCATTTCATTGGAGCACTCCTCATGGTCTAATGGAGGATGTCTTGAGACCTGACGAGGCCTGTTTTGAAGCGTAATGGTGTCTGTTTTGCGCTTCAAAAGAGCCTCCGTTGAAGTCTAACGGAGGCCCCGTTGTAGTCTAACAGAGCCTCCGTTGCAATCTAAAAGAGGCTCCGTTGGAGTCTAACGGAGCCTCTGTCATACCTGTACTTCTGTCACCCCTTAGATTATTGTTTCCGCAGGTTCCATTTCGAGTTGTCGGTGCTGAAGTCATATTCGGCAAGGGTGGGGGTAGAGTCGCCTGCCGAATAGAGACAGTATCTGGTGTTGAACCCCTTCTGCCCAGGGATGGCGAAAGGCATGATGCGGTAGGTGCCGTCGGTGAGTTGCTCAATATGCCACAACTGTGCATCCTCGCCGGCAAACTCCTTGGTGGTGACCTCCATGTTGGCCGTAGCCGTGAGGGCACGGGTGGTGCCTTCTATGTAAATTTCATAGAGCGGACCGGTCAGAGAACCGCCTGCCTCGGGGCGTGGCACTATCTGCCAGTGCTGCCAGGGGCGGAACATATAGTCGCCGCAGCGCACGGCAATATCGCCTTCGGGCCAAGTGCCCTTGACCTCTGCCAGTGTCTGGTTGGCTATGGGCTTGGCGGGCTGCTTCAACTGCTCGCGGTTAAACCATCCCTGTCGTTCCTGCTGCATTCGTACGAAATCGACGGCCAGTTCGAGCGAGTAGCCGCGACGCTCGCTTTCAATCTCATAGGTACCGCCCTTGAGCAGGTCGCCGGCATAGGGCCAACCGTTTTTCCACAGCAGCGGACGGATGCCCAGCACCGAGCGTCCGCCCTGGTCGAAGTCGGCCTCGTAGTGGCACGACATCACCTCCACGCCTTCGTCGATGACGGTGCGTCCGAAGTGTCCGGGACCAGTCTTGCGGTCGCCGGCAGCAATGACCATGCGTCCTCCGCCGTGGAACATGTCGCGTCCCACATTGTCGAGATATGGCCCCTCTACCGAGCGTGAGCGTCCCACCACGATGTTGTAGGTCGAGTTCACACCGTCGCAGCAGGTGCCGTGCGTTCCCAATAGGTAGTACCAGCCGTCGCGGTAGATCAGGTCGGTAGCCTCGCAGTCAATGGCAATGTCCTTCTCCTTGTTGCCCTTCATGCGGAAGCCCGTCTTTGGATCCAGTTCAATGAGGCGTATGGTGCCGAAATAGGTGCCGTAACTGGCCCATAGGCGTCCTGTAGTGGGGTCGAGCAACAGGCTCGGGTCAATGGCATCCTGGTCTTCCATGCCGTCGCTGGCGCATACCTCCACAGCCGTTGTCCATTTGAAGTCGGGGCTCTTGGGGTCGAGCGTCTTGTTCCACATGGTGAGGATGCGGCCGTTATGTCCGCCGCCCAGTCCGCCGCCCGTGGCACCGTAGATGCACAGGTAGCGGTCGCCAATCTTCATTACATCAGGTGCTGCGCCGCCTCCTGGACGGTCGGCACCACCTTCCCATGACCAGCCGTCGTGGCTGATGAGGCCACCGCCGCCCGTGCCGAAGGTATAGTATTTGCCGTCGCATTCAGCAATGGTCGACGGGTCGTGAATATATGGTTCGCCAATTTGTGCGTTGGCTGCTGTTGCCATAGTCAGTGCGGCCAGGATTGTATGTAGTCTTTTCATAATTTCACTATTCACTTTTACCTTATTATTCACTTTTC
>CAMHDT010000097.1 GCA_946183985.1 uncultured Prevotella sp. | reverse complement strand
AGAAGGTGAAGGCGGGATTGACGCCCAACCCCGATGTGATGTGCAACCGGCTGATTAAGTTCGGTGCTTTCCACGAGAAGTGCGGACATGCCTACGACCTCATCGCCACAGGACATTATGCGCAGACGGAGACAGAAGAATTATCCATGATCAATTCTTGCGTCCCTTCGGTAGCAAGCGAGCAGAGCTCGAGCGATCCATTATCCATTCGTAGGAGGAAGTGGCTGTGCACAAGCCCTGACCCGGTGAAGGACCAGACCGACTTCCTGGCTCAGATATACGACTGGCAATTGGAGAAAGCCATCTTTCCCATAGGTCACTATGTGAAAGACGAGGTGCGGCAGATTGCGGAGCGCGAGCATCTGGTCAATGCCCGTCGGAAAGACTCGCAGGGCATCTGCTTCCTGGGGAAGATCAACTATTCTGATTATATAAAGAGGTATGTGGGCGAGCAGCAGGGCGATGTGGTGGAACTGGAGACGGGGCGGTTGATAGGCCGTCATCGCGGACACTGGTTTTACACCATCGGCCAGCGCAAGGGCCTTGGCTTTGGCGGAGGTCCCTGGTTCATCGTGAAGAAGGATGTGGCGCAGAACATACTGTATGTCTCTCACGGCTATGATCCTGAGATGGCCTACAAGCAGGACTTCCCCATCCATGGCTTCCATAGTATTAATGGCGTGATGCCCGGCACCGATATTACCTTTAAGATACGTCATACGCCAGAGTATCATTCCGCCACGTTGGAACCTGCGGGCGACGGCCGTTTCATCGTGCACTCGCAAGACCGCATCCACGGTGTGGCTCCCGGCCAGTTCTGTGTTATATACGACCATCGCCACCACCGATGCTACGGCAGTGGCGAGATAACAGTGTAGGGCTTAGGTCTCATAGGTCCTATGGGACCCATAAGTCCTATAGGTCCTATGGCCTTTCAAAAACCTTGAACTCATAGCCTTGCTCCTTGAGCCACTCTATGCTCTGGGGCAAGGCTGTTTTCAGTTTGTCTATTGACTTGAGCGAGTCGTGAAAGGTGATGATGGAGCCGTTGCGGGAGTAACGCTTCACGTTGTTGACCACATCGTCGGCCGTCATCCACTTCGAGTAGTCGCGGGTCACGACATCCCACATCACTATCTTATACTTCCGGCTGAGCCATGCATACTGGTCAAGGCGCATCCAGCCGTGCGGAGGACGCATCAGCCTGCTGTGGATATAGGCATTGGCCTTCTCCACATTATAACTGTATTCCTTGATGGTGTGGCGCAGGCCGCCCATGTGGTTGTGGGTGTGGTTGCCCACGAGGTGCCCTTCGTCAAGAATCTGCTGATAGAGATCGGGATATTTGCGCACGTTGTCGCCCACCATGAAGAACGTGGCTTTCACCTGATGTTCGCGCAGCGTCTGCAGAATGAAAGGCGTGGACTGGGGGATGGGACCGTCGTCGAATGTCAGGTAGACTGCATGTTCGCGACGGTCCATTCTCCATAGGGCTTTTGGGTAGAGCCAGCGAAGATAGACGGCTGGTTGCTCAATAAACATAATGTGTGCGTTTCTTCCGCTCTCAATATTCCGGCATCGAGCCGCCTCGGCCGATATAGGTGTTGATGTGGCTGTTCAGTTGCTGCTCGTAGTTGTCGGCCAGCCCTCTGTCGAACATTTCTGCAATGTCGATGAGGCTGCGCATGACATAGAACATGTGGAACTGGCAGTTGCGTGCCTGGCTGCGGAACGAGGCATCGGGCAGCGAGTTATAGTATGTCATATACTGGTCTGACTTCTTCCACAACTCCTCGGTCACCTCCTTGGCTTTCTTCGCATTGCCCAGTTCGGCATAGGTGCGGGCCATCTCGATGGAACTGCTTTGGAAGTCGTGAGGCACGTTGTACGACGGTATCTCCTTCTCCGTGCGGTCGAGCACTTCGGCAGCCCTGGTCGAGTCGCCTTCCCACAGCAGGTTCTGAGCCAGTTTCACCATGAGGCGGCGATGGGTGTAGCACATGCGCATGACGGTCTCGTCGATATAGATGCCGGGCACATCGATGCCGCCAAACTTATACCGTTTCATCACGTTCTTGTAGGTCTTCTCCGTGTCGAAGTTGGTCATGCCGGGCAACGGCTGGTCGTTGATGTTGGTGGTGAAGGGGGTGATGCGGTTGGCCAGTCCCTCCTGCACGAAGTTGTCGCCCAGGTTCATGTAGTTCTCCTGTCCCACGGTGTAGGCCACGTAGATGGGGCGGCGCCAGTTGGCGTTGGCAATGAGTTCGAGCATCATCAGTTTGCTCTTATCCAGTCCGTTCAGACCCTTCAGCGAGATGGCCATGCGGTCGGGGATGGAATCGCCCTGCAGCAGCATGCCGCTCTCTCTCACTGCCTGCTTGTCGATGGTGATGTAGACCGTGTCGGTGGGAATGACATGCAGACTGGGGTCGTAGTCGTAGTACATATCGCTCTGGATCTCTGGCATCTGCGAGAAAGCCAGTTCGATGGCGGCAGCCTGACGCTGTTTCTCTTCGCTGCCACGACGGTCGCGCACCCAGAATTTCAGGATGTTCTTCAACTCATACGGGTCTTCGCCAAACAGTTCGCGTATCTCGTCGGGATACTGCTGGCGCAGGTGCTCGATGGCTTGCCTGATGTGCGGATCTACCTTAACATACTCATTGGTGCCGGTGCAGTATTCCAGTCGGCTCCAGGTGATGGGCAGCGACGGTGATCCTGGGTCGTTGTAGGCCGGACGAATCATCTGGTCGATATACCAGTCGGTGTTCAGATAACTCAGGTTGCACACACGGGCATCGGTGCGCACGCCTTCCGAGTCTTGGTTGTACCACAGGGGGAAGGTGTCGTTGTCGCCATTGGTGAAGATGATGGGGTTGCCTGCGTCTTGCAGCGTCATGAGGTAGTTCTGTCCGAAGTCGCGGCAGGTGTAGCGGCCCGAGCGGTCGTGGTCGTCCCATGTCTGCGAAGCCATCTGAATGGGTACAAGCAGAGTGGCCGCCGAGATGAGAATGGCAGGAATGACCTGATGCTTCTTGATAATGAGGTTGATGGATGAGATGATGGCAGCCACACCCATGCCGCACCAGATGGCGTAGGCATAGAACGAACCGGCATAGGCATAGTCGCGCTCACGTGGCTGTTCGGGTGTCTGGTTCAGGTAGATGACGATGGCCAGACCTGTCATAAAGAACAGGAAGAACACCACCCAGAACTGCTTAATACCTTTCCATCCGTTGGCCAGGGCCTGCCAGAGCAAACCGAGGATTCCCAGAATCAGTGGCAGACAGTAGAACACGTTGTGCCCCTTATTGTTCTTCAGGTCGTCGGGCAGCAGGTCCTGGTTGCCCAGACGGGCATCATCGAACCATTTGAAACCTGTGATCCAGTTGCCGTGCTCCAGTTCGCCATGGCTCTGTATGTCGTTCTGGCGGCCTGCGAAGTTCCACAGGAAGTATCGCCAGTACATCCAGTTGCACTGATAGGTGATGAAGAAGTTCAGGTTCTCTAACTGGTTGGGGATCGTCACCTTCGAGCCTCTGCGATAGTTGGAAGGCATCTTCTGACCTTTGATGCCGCCCAGCCAGTTCTCGTAGTATTGGATATGGCGCGGGCTGTTGCTATACATGCGTGGGAACAGCATGTTCTGCGCATAGATAGGCTTGTCTTTGGAGATGCGCTCGTTGTTGGCGTCGAGGCACGAGTATTCGTCCTTGTCGTCGGCTGTCTTTTTCTCCACACGATGCCAGATGGGCTCACCTTCGTCCATCATTACGCGGCCGTTGTCGTCAATTTTGTATTCCGAACTGTAGGCCTGTCCGTAGAGCAGTGGGCGGGTGCCGTACTGGTCGCGGCTCAGATAGTTGCCCAGGGTGAAGATGTCCTCTGGCGAGTTCTGGTCCATGGGCGGGTTGGCCGATGAACGGATGACGATGATGGCGTAACTTGAATAGCCAATCATGAGCATCAGCATGCACAGCAGCGTGGTGTTCTTCAGACGCGGCGAGATGAGCGGGCCACGCTTGCCGGGCAAGAACAACACGACGCCGATGATGGCGAGGATGAGAATGCCGATGAAGAAGGCACTCCAGCCGTAGCCGTAGAAGGGAATGCCCAACATGGCGAATGCCAGGAGGAACGCAATGTTCTGACGAATCCAACTGCCTTTGGTGTCGCGTGCCAACTGTGTCTCGATGATGGCCCAGATGACTAGCATCACCAGCAATATCAGATAGACATATTCGCCGGAATTGAACTTGAAGCCCAGCGTGTTGACGAAGAACAGTTCAAACCAGCCACCCACGGTGATGATGCCGGGCACCACGCCGTAGAGCACGGCAGCCAGCAGCACGAACGAGACGGCCAGGGCCAGCAGACTGCCCAGGAGGTTGGCATTGGGATAGCGCTTGTAGTAGAACACCAGCACGATGGCAGGCAGACACAGCAGGTTGAGCAGGTGCACGCCGATGCTGAGGCCAGTCATATACATGATGAGCACCAGCCAGCGGTCGGAGTGAGGCTCGTCGGCATGGTCTTCCCATTTCAGGATGAGCCAGAACACCACGGCGGTGAAGGCCGATGAATAAGCGTATACCTCGCCCTCGACGGCCGAGAACCAGAAGGTGTCGCTGAAGGTGTAGATGAGTGCACCAACAAGTCCGCTGGCCTCAATGGCCACCATCTTCCACGGCGACAGTTCGTTCCATGTGTCGATGAGCAGACGCCGCACCAGATGGGTGATGCTCCAGAACAGGAACAGAATACAGGTGGCCGACAGCAGCGCGCTCATCATGTTCACCATGCGGGCTACCTGTGTGGCATCGCTGGTGAACTGTGAAAAGAGGTTGGCCGTGAGCATGAAGAACGGTGCACCAGGCGGGTGTCCTATTTCCAGTTTATAGCCTGTAGTGATGAATTCGGGACAGTCCCAGAATGAGGCTGTCGGCTCGATGGTTGAACAATAGACGAAGGCTGCTATGGCGAAGGTGAGCCATCCTACGATATTGTCCACGAGACGGAATTGTTTCATTGTTTATGAGAATATTTTAACGTTAAATTTCTTTCGCGACTGCAAAGGTAGTGCAAACTGAGCGAAAAACCAAATGTTTTTGGATTATTCTTGCTTTTTGCAAGCGTCTCCTCCGTCGCCGAGCGCCGAGGTGCAGCCTACCTAAGAACGAAGTTCAAAGGTACATTTTTTAGTGAAGAGTGAAGAGTGAAGAGTGAAGAATTTGCTACCGCTCTACATTAATTAACAATGATAATGACAAAATTCTTCATTCTTCAAAAGATCCATTCCACGCCGTAGACCAGAATGAGATAGCGCAGGAACTTGCCGATGGCGATGCTGATGAACGAGACCGCCATGTTGGCACGCATGAAGCCAAGCGTCACGGTGATGGCACTGCCAATGAAAGGGAGGAAGGCGAAGAACCCCATCCATGCACCGTGTCCGGCCATGAAGCGCTGGGCGCGGTCCATGTTCTTCTTTTTAATCTTCAGGTATTTTTCAATCCATTCCGTCTTGCCCATGCGCCCTACGAAATAGTTGAACACGGAGCCCAGCACATTGCCAATGGTGCCGTAGATGACCAAAGGCAGGGCATCGAGTTCGGTGAGCAGGCCCAGCATGACGGCCTCGCTCGAGAAGGGGAAGACGCTGCCTGCCAGGAAGGCTGCCACGAACATGCCCCAGTAGCCGTAGTCTTTCAGAATCTCAATTAAAAGGTCCATAGGTTGAATACGGTGATGGCGATGCTTGCTATGATGCTGACAATGAAGGCAATATTCGTGATGCGGGAAGAGGTGTGGGTGAACAGATGAGCCACCAGTGGACTTGTGGCGATGAGGAACAACCGTATGAGCGGGTCGTAATGCTGCGGCTGCAAGATAATCCATGCGGTCATGAGCAGGGCGATGACGGTGAAGAAACCGAAGAGCATGCGGATTCGTATGTTGTCTTCAAAACTGTGCAGCCAGAAATGTATGATGCCGGCCACGGCCAGCAGCAGCGCAAAGATGAGTGCCATCCATTGGCCTATGCTCACGGTAACGTAGTCGGATGTGGTGCTCACCGTGAAGAGCCCGCTCATGTGAAGGACCAACGGGGAAAAGTCTTGTTGGTAGATAAACCACAGCGAGAAGAACCAGTAGGGAGCAATCAGTCCGATGACGGAGGCCGTGAACGTGCGCCACCCGAGCGCCTGCAACTGTGTGGCCATGAGCAACCATATAACGGGTATGAGCCATAGCATCTTAACGAAGAAGATGCTGGCGATGCCCAGGCATGCAAAGGCATAGAACGCCTTGCCCACGGCTTGTTTGTCCTGATAGGCGTGAAACAGAATGAGCAGCGATGCCGTGAAGCAGAGGGCAGTAAAGCATCCTGAGAGGGAATCGAACAACTGGCATACCATGGTTGAGAACATGATATAGGTGCACGACACCATGCGACTGCGCATCCTAAGCAGCGCATTGCTGTTGCTCAGTTCCACCAGCAGATAGACAGTGGCAGCAAAGCAGGCCAGTTGCGGCCAGTGCATAGGCGATGCAATGAGCCATGTGCAGAAGGCATAGGCTGCCACCACAGGCAGTGTGAACCTGCTCCCCGCTACTTTGTTCTGCAGTCGCTTCATCACTAAAGGTCTTTTCCTATGTCGCGACGGAAATATTTGTCGGTAAATTGAATCTTCTGCGCCTCGGCAAATGATTTCTGCAGGGCCTCTTCCTTATCCTTGCCGTAGGACGATACGGCGATGACGCGGCCGCCGTTGGTCACCACCTGAACCTCCCCGGTCCCCTCTAGAGGGGCAAATGTGGTGCCGGCATGGAAGATGATCGTATCTCCCCCTCCCTCGGAGGGGGTAGGGGGGAGGTTGATGGGATACCCCTTCTTGTATGCCTGTGGATAGCCGCCGCTGACCAGCATCACGCAGACGGCGGCACGCTCGTCGAACTCCACTGTCCGCTGGTCGAGATTGTCTTCAGCCACACCCTCAAACAGATCGACGATGTCACTCTTCAGGCGCAACATCACGCTCTCGGTCTCTGGGTCGCCCATGCGGCAGTTGTATTCAATGACATACGGCTCAGGCTCGCCACTAGGTGTGTTGGAGCGATTGATGAGACCGAAGAAGATGAAACCCTTATAGTCGATGCCTTCCTGCTTCAGACCTTCCACCGTGGGGCGGATGATACGGTCTTCCACCTTCTGCATCCACGCTTTCGTGGCAAACGGTACAGGCGAGACACTGCCCATGCCGCCCGTGTTCAGACCGGTGTCGCCCTCTCCAATGCGCTTGTAGTCCTTGGCCTCGGGCAGGATCTTATAGTGATCGCCATCGGTGAGTACGAAGACGGAACACTCAATACCGCTCATAAACTCTTCGATGACCACGCGGCTGGAGGCGTTGCCGAACATGCCGCCGAGCATGTCTTTCAGTTCCTTCTTCGCCTCGTCGAGGGTGGGCAGGATGAGCACGCCCTTGCCGGCACACAGGCCGTCGG
>CAMHDT010000096.1 GCA_946183985.1 uncultured Prevotella sp. | reverse complement strand
CAGCTCTCGCTTCTTGTACTACTTCTGTCTATGTAAATCTTTCAAAGAACTCCTTACTTGCACTGACGCCCATTTTTGAGCGAAAGCGGATGCAAAGGTACAACTTTTTTCTGAACTGCCAAAACTTTTCTAAACTTTTTTCATAAAAAAATTACTTTTTATATAAAAACGACAAAGACGGTGAGATATATAACCTATTTATATATAATGAAAGATAATATAAAAGGACTCTGAAAACAGACGATTAAATATAAAAAATGTCATTTATATCTATGCATATTTCAAAAAAACATTATACCTTTGCACGCAAAAAGAAAAAACAGATATGGTGAGAAGGACGTTTTTTATACTAGTGATCATGCTCTTTAACACGGTTCACACACATGCCGTTTTGAAAGAAAAAGACTTAGATCAGACTTTACATGTATTACGTTCAGAACTTACAGTCTACCATCAAAAACTGGCAAGTCAGGTTGAAGAGCGCAAAAGAATGGCCCAAGAAACTGTTGAGCAGTTGAAGGAGACATTCCTGCACAGCAACCAAAACTCGCTTATGCTGTATTCGCAACAACAAAATTACGTGTTCGATCTCACCTATGCTTGCCATGAGGCGACTGAACAATATAGAGAATTCCATGCCCGACAAGTGCCATTCCGAACCTATTTAGAGAATGCAGAAACTGAAATATCGAAATACGACAGTCTTATCGTAAGTCTCAAATCCATGCGTTCTGAAATGCTATCCCAACAAGCACGCACCGACAGAACGGTATGTCTTACATTGGCGACAAGCATCAGGAACACACTTGAGGAAAGTCGTGAGCAAGTGGCAGAGCATATGAGTTTTTATGATATGGCCGAGACGCGGCTGAGGTATCTGAATGACTATGCAAACGAGTGCTATTATGACATTCAACACGGCATCTTTTTAAATGGAACAGATAATTATCTTACCATATTAAAGAACTTTGGCAGTAAATGGAGTGAAATGACGAAATCTATCTCAGAGAAATATCGTCCCAGCGAAAACTCGCAATGGGACCGTTCCGTCATCGTCAGTTTGTTTGGCATCATCCTTTTTTATGTCATCGTTGCGGTACTTCTTAACCTTTTGGTATTCCGACTTATGCCACGGCGTCTGCATACGCGAGAATTTCTCAAGAAGCGCTCATGCATTATCATGTCAACCACAACCATTACTTTTGCTGCAATCATGGGACTCCTTCGTACCATGATAGAGCAGAACTTCTTTCTCATGGCATCGTCACTACTCATCGAATATGCATGGTTGCTCAGCGTGATTCTCATTTCGCTATTGCTTAGAGTAAGTGGCAACCAGATAAAGAGTGCCTTTCTCATCTATACGCCATTGCTGTTTATCGGATTTCTTGTCATTGGTTTCCGTATCATTCTCATACCAAAAGAAATCGTATCCATTGCCTTCCCCCCGATTCTTCTACTATGTACATTGTGGCAATGGCATGTCATCAGACGCCACAACAAGAATATTCCGAGACAGGACATGCTATATACCTACCTGTCTCAAGCCATCTTCGTCTTTGCATTCATCTGCTCCGTATTGGGTTATACCCTGATGGCTGTACAAGTGTTGATATGGTGGATTATGCAATTAACATGCATCCTCACCATCACCTGTCTGAGCCAATATCTGAAACTCTATGGCCAACATCGCGGCTATGACAAAAAGCCGATTACAAAGACATGGATATATGGTATGGTATATAAGGTTATACTTCCAGCACTTGGCGTCCTGTCGGTACTGGTGTCAGTCTATTGGGCGGCTGGTGTGTTCAATTTAAGCGATCTCTGCTGGAAAATATACAATGAGAACTTCATTGACATGGAAAATCTCAAGATGAGCATCATCAAACTATGCATCGTCATTATCCTTTGGTTCATTTCTGCATATATTTCAAACACTACTCTCTCCCTCATGCGTCTGCATTACCAGACAACAGACCCAAGCACAGCCGCAAGCCGCGAAGTGATGGGAAAGAATGTGGTTCAAGTGGTTATCTGGGGCGCGTGGTTGCTCATCTCACTATCTCTACTGAATGTCAGTGTAACATGGCTATTAGCCATATCTGGCGGTTTGTCTACTGGTATTGGCTTCGCGTCGAAAGACATCATTGAGAATATATACTACGGTGCCTCGTTGATGGCAGGCAGAATAAAGGTAGGTGACTGGATTGAAGTTGACGGCGTCAGGGGAAAAGTGAGTTCCATCAGTTACACCTCCACAATCGTAGAATCTCTATACGGTGAAGTTATTACGTTCCAGAACAGTCAATTGTTTACCAAGAACTACAAGAACCTGACCAAGAACCATGGCTATGTACTTGCAGCCATACCTTTCGGCGTTGCATACGGTTCTGATCTCAAACGCGTTTCACAGGTAGTTGAAACAGCCGTCAACTCCCTGAAACACGAATGGATTGACCCAGAAAAGAAAGCAAAGACCGTGGTTAGCGGCATGAACGATTCGAGCGTAGACTTCAAACTATTAGTGTGGGCCGACGCAGTGAAGAAGACATACGTAATAAGTGATGTGATGAAATGCATCTATCAGGCACTTTACGACAACGGCATTGAGATACCGTTCCCACAAAGAGATATTACCATTAAGAACATGGCCGATTTGCAACTATCCAAATAGGCCATGTTCTAAACCATCATTGGCACTGCCGCATCCAGTGGCGCAGTTCAGCCTTTGGCACTCCCGCCTTGACAAGTTGCTGCAAATGAGCCTTTGCCTCTCTCTTACGATGAAGGGCTAAAAGCACTTCGACCTTTGAAACAGCAAAGTCAACATTATCAGGTTTAAGACGTATGGCCTCATCCCAATCATACAGGGCAGGTTCATACTGTTTCTGCTCTGCTTCATAGCCCGCTCTGGCAGCATAAGCGAGTGCCGAATCGGGGAATGCTTGAACAAGCCTGTTCAGTTCATCCATGGCCTCAACAGCCCTACCCATGTTTCGCTTGACCATTGCAAGCCCCAGTTGTGACTCAAAGTGCTTGGGTACAAGTGCAAGAATACTCTCATAGTCAGCCTTTGCCAACTCATAATGTCGCTGCTGGTGATGTGCATAGGCACGAAAATACAGCGCAGACAAGTTTCTTGGTTCTATATCCAACACGCGACCATACTCATCAATGGCATAATCCCATTGATTGAGTTCTAGGTTCACCGCCGCTTTTTTCAGTCTGAGGTCGACAGATTGAGGCGACTGCAGAATCTGTTTGCCAAGAACAGCCAAGGAATCCTGCCAGGATTGTGCCGACTGTGCCTGTATTTCCATGGAAAAGGCCAACACAGCAACCAAGAAGGAAATCTGTCTCATGACTCTCTGATATATCCGGCAATCCATTCGCCCACTTCTTTTGTGCCATATCTGCCACCACCCTCCACTTGTATTTCCGGTGTTCTCACATTTGCATCAAGAGAAGCATCGACAGCACGACGTATAAGCGCGCCCTCTTCATTCAGTCCGAAATGCTCGAGCAGCATGGCAGCCGACAAAATCATCGCCAATGGATTGGCCAGATTCTGTCCTGCAGCCTGCGGCCATGAACCATGAACAGGTTCGAACAAGGGCGTGTGCTCGCCCAGCGATGCAGACGGTTGCAGCCCCATTGAGCCAGTGATGCACGATGTTTCATCGGTCAGGATATCGCCAAATGTATTTTCTGTTACAATGACATCAAAGTAACGAGGCTCTGTCAACACCCGCATTGATGCATTATCAATAAACATATAATCGGTGCGGACATCAGGATAAAGCGGCTCCATCTCTTTTGCAATCTGTCGCCAAAGCCTACTGGATGCCAGTACGTTGGCCTTATCGACCACCGTGAGATGATGCTGGCGTGTACGTGCCATTTCAAAAGCAACCTTCAATATGCGCTCTATTTCCGGCCGCGTATAGATATCCGTGTCGAAAGCCTTGTCATTGTCCTGATATTTTTCTCCGAAATACATGCCGCCCGTCAGTTCACGTAAAACGACGAAGTCGGCACCGCGAATCAATTCATCTTTCAGAGGCGACTTATGAAGCAGGCATTCAAATGTAGCCACAGGCCTGACATTGGCAAAAAGGCCTAACTTCTTACGCATAGCCAACAAACCAACCTCTGGGCGGACCTTGACCGTAGGGTCGTTGTCGTATTTTAGGTCGCCCACAGCAGCAAACAGAACTGCATCGGCCCGCATACAGACCTCGTGAGTGGCCTCAGGATAGGGATTGCCTGCCGCATCAATGGCACAAGCGCCCACGAGTGCTTTTTCGTATTTAAACACATGCCCGCATTTTTGAGCAACCACATCAAGCACAGCCAAAGCCTGCTTCATAATCTCCGGCCCGATACCATCGCCAGGAAGAACTGCAATATTCAACTCCATAATAAATTTTATTTAACGTGTTAGCAACTACGTTCTGTCTGCAAAATGAACCTTACCTATATAATGTTATTGTAATATCATGCCCGTCGGCATACTCCTCAAGGAGTTGCTTCAGATAATTGGCATTAGCCTCTACCCTGCCCTCATTGCCATCATACCCATTGACAAGCACCACAAGGTGAGTCGTGGACAGGGTCATCTTCGTCCGCTCATTGTCGCTGGTAGGCGTGCCGACGCCTCCTATAGCATCGCGATAGACGGGAAGGCCAGCAATATTAAGCATTCCACGCCCTATTCCCTCATAGGGTTCCCCTTCCCTGCCAATGCCAAGCGTCAGCCTGCCGCCCACAAACTTGTCAGCATCGAAGCCGCCGATGCTGTAGCCGTATGCGATGCTTGCCACATTCACCAAGTCGACAAGCGTATCAATCTGATAGAGTTCCTTTCCCTGGAGAATTCTGCGAATCAACTGTTCGGAAGCAGGCCTATAGCGCGACGGATCCTTTCCGCAGGCTTTGTAAACGCGACGTGTGGCCGCAATACTTGGCAATTGCTTCAGTGTCTCATTGTTCAGTTCGGTGCGGAACTTCTTGCTCAGACGGTCAATTTCATTCCACAACGCAGGACAAGTCGGCGTGTTCGTGACCCATCCTTCAACGCAAGCCCCCACAAAAGAAGGACATACCGCAGCAATCTCGTTTGACACAATAATCTCCATACCGTTATTCCGTTGGTTCAATCATTTTCAGGAATTCCTCTTCATTAATAACACGAACGCCCAAGTCCTGTGCTTTCTTCAGTTTCGACGGGCCCATATTTTCGCCCGCCAGCACAAAAGAAGTCTTTCCACTAATAGAACCGACATTCTTTCCGCCATGCATCTCTATCATCTGCTTGTATTCATCGCGACTATGCATGGCGAAGACGCCGCTGATGACGATGGTCATACCAGCAAGTCTGTCAGTCTGTCCTTCCATCTGCTGCATATTGACCGTGAACTGCAAGCCATAGCCACGCAGCCGCTCTACTATTCTTCGGTTCTCTTCATTATGGAAATAATCCACGATGCTATTAGCCATCACGAGACCAATGCCCTCCAGTTGCATCAAATCATCGGTAGTTGCCTGCATGAGTGCATCCATTGACTTGAAATGTCGTGCCAGCAATCGTGCCGATGTCTCGCCGACGAATCGTATGCCGAGTGCGAAAACCACACGCTCAAAAGGCACAGATTTTGAACTTTGAATAGCATTGACTATTTTCTGGGCCGATTTTGTGCGCGATCCGTCACCGTTAATCTGCTGCACATCAATATCGTAAAGGTCGGCAACATTGTGAATCAGTCCCCGCCGATAATACTCATCCACAGTCTCCGGCCCCAAGGAATCAATGTTCATGGCCTTGCGGGCAATAAAATGCTCTATCTTACCTTTCATCTGAGGCGGGCAATTGGAGTCGTTTGGGCAATACCATGCTGCTTCCCCTTCATATCGCACTAATGGCGTTCCACATTCAGGACAACGCTTGATAAACGTAACGGGCTGGGCAATAATAGGCCGTTTGTCTATGTCGACGCCTACTATCTTCGGAATAATCTCACCGCCTTTTTCCACATAGACATAGTCACCAATATGAAGGTCGAAACTCTTGATGAAGTCTTCATTGTTGAGCGTAGCCCTGCGCACCGTGGTTCCTGCCAACTGTACTGGTTCCATATTGGCAACAGGCGTTACGGCACCAGTGCGGCCAACTTGATAAGTAACCTCCAACAAGCGTGTACACTGACGCTCTGCCTTGAACTTATAGGCGATGGCCCAACGGGGAGACTTTGCTGTATATCCTAATGAGCGTTGCTGTATTAAAGAATTGACTTTCAAGACAATACCATCGGTCGCAACGGGCAGATTCTTACGTTCAGAATCCCAGTAATTAATAAAGTCAAGAATCTCATCAACGGTATGCACTTTGCGCATTCCCTCAGAGATTTTGAATCCCCACGAGCGGGCTTCCATCAGATTTTCATAATGGCCATTGGCAGGCAGTTCTTCGCCAAGCATATAGTATAAATAGGCATCGAGGCCGCGCTGAGCCACGATTCTCGAGTCGAGGCTCTTCAAAGTGCCGCTAGCAGCATTGCGTGGATTGGCGAACAGGGGTTCCTCGGAAGCCTCACGCTCACGGTTAAGACGCTCGAATGAAGCCCAAGGCATCAATATTTCACCACGCATCTCAAACTCATGAGGCAGACCACTATGTGTCAGCACCAGAGGTATGGAGGGAATCGTCTTCACGTTCTGCGTCACATCATCGCCCTGAACGCCATCGCCACGGGTAACAGCCTGCGTGAGTCGGCCGTCGACATAAGTCAGAGAGATACTCAGTCCATCGTATTTCATTTCGCAGCAAATCTCGAAATCCTCACCCATCAAGCCTTTGCGGACGCTTTCATACCACTCGCGCACATCCTGTTCGCTATAAGTATTAGACAAAGATAGCATAGGATAGCGATGCGCCACCTGCTTAAACTCTTTTTGGATGTCGCTTCCCACACGCTGCGTAGGCGAATTAGGATCATACCATTCTGGATGGCGGGCCTCCAAGTCTTGCAGTTCATGCATCATGAAATCAAAGTCCTGATCGCTGATAACAGGTCTGTTCAGCACATAGTAGTTGTGATTGTGCTCATGCAATTCGCGGCGCAACCAGTCTATTCTTTCTTTTTCATCCATGTTCGTCATATTTCTGCTGGCAAAGGTAGAAAAAAATATCAAATACGAGGCATTAAATTAAATATTATTTCGTAACTTTGCAAATAATTATGGACAATCCGCTGAAACTCATCACCCTTGTCTGGCACAGCAAAAGGCCCAGCCATATCAAACAGATGAACGTGCTGCGCAACAACTTCTGGCTAAAGAAGGGCTATAGCGCGCTCACATTCTTCGGCACGGTAGTGACTGCCAGCGACGCTGACACGGAGGTTTTCAAAATGAAAGGAAGCATCATGCGCAACCATGAGAACATACATCTGAGGCAAGCCCAGACCACTCACGATTCGTGGCTGCTTTTCTATCTTTTATATTCATGGTACTACATTCTGGCCTTGCCACAGAATCTGAAGATGAAAAATGCCGCCTACCTTGTCAATCCCTTTGAGATGGAAGCCTACGGACACCAGAAAGACATGCACTATCTTGACCTTCACGAGGCCACGGAATGGAAGAAATGGGCTGCCATGAAACCGTCTGAGCGGAGAACGGTTTATGAAAGAAGCCTCCGCTAGGGTCTAACGGAGGCCGTCTTGGACTTCAATGGAGCCTGTTTTGAATTGCAAAGGAGCCTCCGTTGCGTTTCAAAACAGGCTCCATTGAAGTCCAAGACTGCCTCCCCTAAACCTTGACGGCGTATCCGTTGCAGACAT
>CAMHDT010000095.1 GCA_946183985.1 uncultured Prevotella sp. | reverse complement strand
CTGTAGGCGACAAAGGACATATCGAAATTCGTCCATTGGCAACGGACGAATTACCGCCAAGGTATACTTCCTGAACCAGAGGAGTTGAGAAAACTCATGTGAGTGTACCCAATGTGTGCGATATGTCACAGATATTGAGTAATAGGACGTAGCCTAATACGCACTTTTCTGGCAGATGCCATATAAGATGCCACAGTGATTGCAGAAACAGAGAGCAAGCTCGGAAGAAAAATGTATGAATAGATTTGCTTAATTGAAAATAGAATGCTTTTCACTCATTTTAATAGAAAAGAAAAACGCCTTGACTATTGCGGCAAGGCGTCTGACGACAGGAGTTCATCTACCGACACATCGGGATGAGCATGCATATAAGTCTCTATTTCCGTGACACGCCCATGAGTGAATATCTTTTTGCCCATAACCGTGTTCACCACATACTGTATGCGCGACATGTGCTCATGACGCAGCGGAACCGAGTCTTCGGCACTTTCCGGCAAAGGATAATGGCAAAGAAGATAGAAGCCGAGGCAATCGGGAACGATGTAGCGGCGGGTCATCATGCGACGCTGCTCGGCCGTGTAGCCGTATCTGAGATAGACGGGATAGTCTTCACCCAGATATTTGTCGAGCGAGATGCCCAGCATACCGTCGCCCACGATGACGCTCTGGTCGAGCGAACCCACCTGAGTATACACCACAGGGACGGGCAAATCGGGCAGAAGACGGGTCAACTGGCGGAAGGAATGGGTCAACTGACGGTTCAGGTCGTCTATCTCGCCATACTCTCTGTCCACATCGGCCATCATGGCCTGCAGGGTGCTGTCTTGGAAGAACATGAGGAAACGGCTGTTGATGTTAGGCTCATCTACCATGCCCAGATGCAGCACATCTTCAATCAAGGTGCGGGTCTGCGCCGGATAGGTGGTCTTCATCTGCTGCAAGGCGGCAATATCGCCCGTCATGAGGTAAAGCATTTCCATGCGGTCGAAGCGCTCAATGCTGATGTCACCCATCTCCTCGCTGCCGTCAGCAGGGCGCAGATTCCACTGGCAACTGATGCAGACTGCCAATATCAAAAGCACTATGAGGTATATCTTACGCATCGAAATGTTTTTATCTTTGTTAAATTGCGATGCAAAATTACTAAAAATTCTTGAATTATTCAACTTTTAACCTAATTTTTTTTAATCAATAGACACATTTCCATGTGTTTTGATTACTTTTGTGGCAAAACAAACACGCATGAAACGACTACTTTTCATTGGTGCATTGATGATGGCAACGACCCTCAACGCACAGCAAATCCTAGACATCGTGGTGAGCAACACTACAAAAAGCACACGCACAGACCAGCCCGTGATTGTTCCGCTGCATGACTATGGCACCGTGAAGTCGGCCCTCGTCACCACCGACGGGCAGGAAGTGGCCTGCCAGTTGGACGATATCGACCTTGACGAGCAGTTTGACGAACTATGCTTCCTGGCTGATCTTGATGCAAAACAGAAGAAGACCTATACCGTGACGCTCTTCGCTGATGGCGAGCCGCGCCCCTACCCCGCCCGCGTCTATGCAGAGATGCTGATGCGCAACGACAAGGTGAAAGAGAAAAACAAGCACAACAACTTTGTGTCGAGCCTCACCGTCAGGGGCGACTGCGCCAACTCCTACAACCTGCTGCACCATCACGGCGTGGACTTCGAGAGCGAACTCAACGGCATACGCATCTATTTTGACAAGCGACAGACGCTGGACCTCTACGGAAAGTTCCAAAAGCGTCTGGAACTGCAGGCCACGCAGTTCTATACGCAGGCCGACCAGAAGGCCGAGGGCTATGGCGACGATGTGCTGTGGGTGGGCAACACCTTCGGGCTGGGCGCCTTCCGCGGATGGGACGGCAAGGAGCCCACGATGGTCGACCCCGTGAAAAACCGCACACAGCGCATCGTGAGTTACGGGCCGCTGCGCACCATTGTCGAGGTCATTGACCAGGGATGGCAACTGCCCTCGTCAAAAACCGTCAACATGACCCTTCGCTATACCCAGTATGCCGGACATCGCGACACGGATATCGATGTGTTTTTCAACCAGGATGTCAGCGACTGCCGTTTCTCTACGGGCATCATCAACGTGAAGGGCTCTGAGGAGTTCTCTGACAAACAGGGTCTGCGGGCCTGCTGGGGCACCGACTATCCGTCGACCGACACCGTGAAGTGGAGTCGCGAGACCGTGGGACTGGCCATCCTCATTCCCCATGACAATATCAGGAGCGAAGAGCCTGCCGAAACGAATGCCACACAGCAGGGCGGCAACTACACCTTTGTCGTCAGCCCCAACGGCCGTCACATGGCCTACAAGGTGGCTTACTGCTCCGACAACGAATCATTCGGCTATCACTCTGCCAACGAGTGGTTTGCCTGGCTCCGCCAATGGCGCCAGGAGGTGGAACAACCAGTAAAGGTTAGCATCAAGCCCCGCCCCTTGAAATAAGACGAGGACCGTGCAAGGTGTCGACGATGTGCTTTCAATCACCCCCCTTTGGAGGCACTTCTCGGATAGTTTGGAGGCACCTCTCTCAGGGTTTGGAGGCACCTCTCTCAGGGTTTGGAGATTCATGGCCGCTACCACCATCCCTTGCCGTTGCATGCGCTGCAGGTGCGGTGGTAGTGGTTATGGGGCATACTCTTATGGCATTGCCCACACCAATTGTCAGAGCCGTTGTAATTACCACGGTATTCGATTATCGTTCCGGTGCCGTTGCATGCATTGCATCGATTTTTTCCTGGCGAGGTGGTTGTCGTGCCGCCGGTAGAGGTTCCTGTTCCGGTGTTGCCTGCCATCTGATTTCCCCTGACCCAGAAACTGTCGCTTATCTGCAGTCCGAAGAAATTGAAAATAAAACGCCAGCGCAGTTCGCCTGTCGTGGTGTTGTAGAGATATTCAGGATGGCTTGAACTGCCATTATTCACTCCATACCACAACCATTGGCCGTCGGTATGCCATTGCGCATAACTCTTGCCGTTGATGATGAGCCGGTCGCGGTAGATTTCCACTTGGTACAGGCCGGATACTCCCGAGTTGTTATACTGCCCTGTGTTGTAATCATAAGACATGCCCGTCATGGTGTATGGTCCGCTGTAGAGCAGGCCAGAGTCGTCAGGTGAGTTGGTTCCGCTGTTGCCCACGCGCTCAAGGATCCATCGCTGGGCATTTGTCCCATTTGCTTCCCAGCAGTGAATGTTCTGGCCCCTCACCGTTTGGCTGTTGCACAGGTCGATTGTAAAGTTCTGGTTTGCTGCGCTGCGAAACTCATAATAAGAACCAACCTTGCGCGGAAACCATTGTTGTGCATTTGAGCCATTGTCTTCCCAGCATTGGATATTTTCTCCACAAACAGCATGGGCTTCATTGAGGTCAATGACATAGTGTGAGTTGATGACACTGCATATTTTCACAGTTCCATTTACGTTTTTTATAATCCATCGTTGTGCGTCTGAGTTGTTCTTGTCCCAAAGTTGGATATTGTTTCCGAGCGTTGCCCGGCCTCCATTGAGATCGATGACAAAATTGGGATTTATACTGCTTTTGATAATATAAATGCCGTCTTCAATTACAATGGCGTTAGCAGAAATTGCTATGAAGAAGATAAGAAAAAGTAATGTTTTTTTCATAGAAACAAAAGCGTGAAAGGTGTTAATATTATTTATTCCAAAAATCGCAATGAGTTGTCATAGGCTTTATAGTCTTTATCTGCTGCAAATATAGGAAATTATTCCGATACTTCCAAATTTTGGCAAAACAAATATGAGGAAGCGCAGTGTCTTATTTTTCCCTACCAAGCCATTTTTTCTGTAAAAAGCAAACGGATTGCATTTTTTTTACTATCTTTGCATCATAATAAAAAACAAAAGGAGGGATGAGTAAGTATCAGATTCCATTCTTGACTGCATGCATACAGGCTTTCGGACGACGTTTTTCTATGACACGTCAGGCTGCTTTCCGTTATTTGCATGAACATAAGGGATTGTCATTCCTTATAGAGTTTTATGATGTAGAGCATCTACAGTCAATGGATGAAACAATTGATGATGTACTTATTATCTGTCAAAAGAATGGAGGGACACTCGCATGATACTTTATCACGAATGGTTCCTATTCGTAGATGCCAATCGCGATAAGAGTAAGGTAAGTCCTATTCACAGTTATGATATAGTTATTGGTCCTATTGCCGACGATGGTGTAGTGCTTCAATTAACCAACTATCGAGAAGGTATTTACTCTCCAGAACAAGCTGCAAAATTGTTACAAGACAAATTTCTTGATCAGCAGTACTATTTTGGAACAGAACGTGCATTATGCTATCTTAATAAACTAAATGTAGAAAGCGTATGACCGAGCCCACTCATCATCAGATTGCAACCTATTTAATCAATTATGCTCTTAGCGAATTGGTTAAATATGTAATGGAGGATACTGGTTGCTCTATTGAAGAGGCCATGGAGCGTGTTTACAACTCCCCTTTAATGCCCGCCATTCAGGATGAAGAAGGAGAACTCTATGTGCAGGGACCGGCGTATATCTACGAACTGATGAACAAGGAAAACAGTTAAGACATATTTTTCTCCACAATGGCTGTTACATATGGCCGAGGAGGGAAAAACAGGAAATCGCAATGCCCAATGTAAGGGAGCGAGTCCTGTTCGGGCGGATTGATGGTCGCAGGTTGGTAGCGAGGCACCCGTAAGGCTGCATATAGAAGGTTCTTTGCAAACAAAGCGAACAAGTTCGAGCGCGAGTCCTCTCCTTTCCGCCTTTTCTTCATATAATAAGGATGTATTTGCAAGCAGGCTTAGGCCTAATACGTTCTTATTGCTAGCTGCCCCCAGTGCATTGTATCAGGTGTGGTGGCCAGCGCTTTTGTTGCAAATAGCAAATTAACAATTATTGTCTGTTACGGAATGTAACATTTTGCTTTCTTGCATACTTATATAAGTAAAAAGATATAACGGAAGAACTTGCTGATGAAGTGGTAGTCGCAAAATTTGCGAATACCACTAAGCATGGTGCTATAGAAGGCAAAACGCAGACTCACGAGAAGGAGTATTTCAAAAAGAATCAGTCCGATTCTCCTTCTGCAGCAACAACTGCTGGGGAAGAACCGGACTGATTCTTTTTTATAGGGAACGCTGCTTAGAGCGATGCCTTTGCGGCTGTGTCAATCCACTCGTAGATGCACGAGCAGATGCCGAAGAGCAGGATGCCGACGGTGCAGATGGCCAGCGACCAGTTGATGGCCGAGCCATTGCGGAATGCAGGCAGCGGGTTCTCTTCATTGGTGATGTACATGGCCTTGACAATGAGCAGATAGTAGTAGAGGCTCACCACGGTGTTGACCAATGCGACGAACACCACGAAATAGGGCCAGAACGGTGCGCTCTCATGTCCGCCGACGGCGGCCAGGAAGACAAAGAACTTTGAGAACATGCCAGCAAACGGGGGAATACCAGCCAGCGAGAACAGGGCCAGCGTCATGAGCAAGGCCAGTTTCGGATTGGTCTGATAGAGTCCGTTGTAGGCACTCATCTGGGTCTTACCACCATTGTTTTCCTCAACGGTGCTGATAACGGTGAACACAGCCATGTTGGCGGCCACATAGACCAGCACATAGAAGGTGAGTGCGGCCAGGCTTGCGCCCGAGTTGCCCACCACAGCCAGCATGATATAGCCGGCCTGTGAGATACTGGAGAAGGCCATGAAGCGTTTCAACTCCTGCTGACGGATGGCCATGAGGTTGCCCACGGTGATGGTCAGCATGACGACAATCCAGAGCAGAGGCTCCCAGAAGTCGATGAGACGACCGAACACATGCATTAGGATAATGGCCAGGGTGAGCGTGGCAGCACCCTTCGACACCACGCTGAGATAGCCGGTGACAGGTGTGGGAGCACCCTCGTAGGTGTCGGCCGTCCAGAAGTGGAAGGGCACCAGCGAGATCTTAAAGCCCAGACCGCTGAAGAAGAACACCATGCCCATGATGGTGAGCGGAGTAAGTTGAATGCGTGCGGCCATATCATCGAAATACATCGTACCGACAGCACCATAGAGGAACGAGATGCCATAGAGCATCACGCCCGAAGAGAACGTGGCGGTGAGGATGTACTTGGCAGCAGCCTCGGCCGACTTCTGCTTATAGCGGTCGAAAGCCACGAGGCAGGCCATTGGCACCGATGCCATCTCGAGTCCGAGGAAGAACATAAGGAAATGTCCGCTCGACATCATGACATACATGCCAAGCAAGGTGGACAGCACCAGCACGTAGAACTCGCCCGAGATCTGACGGGCATTGTTCTTGAGCCACGACTGCGACATGACCACCACGATAAATGTGCCCAGCGTGAGAATGGTCTTCATCACATTGACGATAGGCGACGACACATAGAGTCCGCCGAAGGCCGATGCGGGTTCTGCCAGGAAGCAGGGCACCAACTGACAAAGCAGCAATGCACCGGTGAGCACACTCAGCACAAATGTTTTCCGTTCAGCCTTGTGCAATGCAAAGTCTGCACAGAATACGAGTACCAGGGCCAGCATCAGCGTGGCCTCGGGAATCATCTTTAGAAATTCACTATAGTTAAGTTCCATTGTTCTGTTTCTTTTACATTACACCTATTGAATGAAGAATATTGCCAGTGGCAGGAGAAATCATGTCGCTGAAGAAGAATGGCATACAGCCCAGACCTGCCACGCAGAAGATGAGGCAGATAACGGCAACGCGCTCATCCCATGTGGCATCGGTCAGTTCCAGATAGTGCTTGTTCTCCACCTCGCCATAGAGAATCTTGCCAACCACGCGCAGGATATAGACTGCGGTGACAACGATAGACATACAGGCAATGATGGTGGCCACCATGCGGAACGATGACGAGGGGTCGCCAGCCAGTTCAGGAGCGCTGAACGAACCGACGAAGATGGTCATCTCAGCAATGAAGCCCGAGAAGCCCGGCAGACCCAAGTTGGCCAGACCGGCAATGACATAGCCAACAGCCAGGAACGGCATAATCTTCATCAGACCAGCCAACTGGCGGATGTCGCGGGTGTGGGTGCGGCCATAGATCATACCGATGAGGGCAAAGAAGAGAGCCGTCATCAAACCGTGGGACAGCATCTGCAGGATAGCACCCGTGCAGGCCGTCTGCTGCATCATGAGCAAGGCAAAGAGCACTAGACCGCAGTGAGACACCGATGAGTAGGCATTGATATACTTCAGGTCGGTCTGCACACATGCACTCAGAGCGCCATAAACCACAGAGATGGTGGTGAGGATAAGGAATATCCACGACAGATTCTGTGCTGCCTCTGGCAGCAGGAACATGGCAATACGGAAACAGCCATATCCTCCCAGTTTCATCAGCACGCCAGCATGCAGCATCGATACTGCCGTGGGGGCTGAAGCATGACCGTCAGGAGACCATGTGTGGAAGGGGAACAAAGCACCCAACACGCCAAACCCGATAAAGATGAAGGGAAAGAATGCATTCTGAATCTCCTCAGGAATGTTGTGCAAAGCAGCAATCTCGTTCACGTTCATCGTGGTATGACCACTGAAGTAGTAGATGCCGAGGATGCCGAGGATGAGCAGAGCAGAGCCACCCATGAGCATCAGCGTGAGTTTCATGGCCGAATACTCCTTATGGCCACTGCCCCACACGCCGATAAGCAGGTACATAGGTATCAGGGCCACCTCGTAGAACATGAACATGGTGAACATGTCGGTGCAGATGAAGAAGCCAAACACACCCGTCGAGAGCAAGGTGAACCACAGGAAATACTCCTTGGTAAGAGGCTTCAACTGCCAAGAGGCAAAGGTACCGGTGAATACGATGATACTCGAGAGGAGCAACATCACGACAGAGATACCGTCGACACCAACGGCGTAGGCAA
>CAMHDT010000094.1 GCA_946183985.1 uncultured Prevotella sp. | reverse complement strand
TAGCGGCTCAGGCCATTGTTGGTGGCCATCCAAATGTAGCCGTCGGCCGACTGCACCATTTCATTGATGGTGTTGCCTGGCAATCCGTTGCGCGTGGAGACCTGTCGGCTGGAGAGCCGGATGTGGTCAGCACGGGCCACTGCGGCCATGAAAGCAATGGTAACATAAAGCAATGGGCGTTTCATGGTGCAAATATACAAAAAAAGCGGTGAAATGCTTCTTTATTTCATTTTTATTTCATAGTTTTGCAACAAACTATCAATGACTCGGGAGATATGCGTATGAAGAGAATGATGCAGGTGCTGATGATGGGGGTGCTGCCCCTGACGGCAACGGCCCGCGAGGCTACCATTGCCTCGCCCAACGGAAAACTGATTGTCAGCGTGAGCGACGAGGGGCCACAGGCCTCCTATGCCGTGATGTTTGAAGGGAAACAGGTGGTGCTGCCGTCGGCACTGGGGCTGAAGGCCGACTTTGGCGACTTCACCGGGCAGTTGAAGATGACTGGCACCGAGGCTGCCCACACTGACCGCACGTACGAGATGCGACAGGCGAAGCAGTCGATGATGCATTATGTGGCAGAGCAGTTGACCGTGGGCTTTCAGAATGCTGAGGGGCAGCAGATGGCGGTGGAGTTTTCTGTCAGCAATAACGATGTGGCCTTCCGCTATCATATTCCCCGGCAGAAACAGGGGCCGGCAGCATTGTCGGAGCAGGGCAATGCGAAGTGCGCCGTCATCATGAGCGAGGCCACGGCCTTCTGTCTGCCTGAGGGCACCACCACCTTTCTCACACCGCAGAGCAAGGCGATGGTGGGATGGGAGCGCACCAAGCCCAGTTACGAGGAGGTGTACATGGCCGATATGCCCATGGACAGGCGGTCGGAATATGGCGAGGGCTACACGTTCCCCTGTCTGTTCAGGGTCAGGTGTGCAGGAGTGAAGGAGGACAGGAGGGCAGACGACTGTTGGGTGCTGATATCTGAGACGGGCGTCGGCAGCGGGTATTGCGGCTCGCACCTCAGCGACTATCCCTACCACATTGCCTTCCCCATGCCTGGCGAGAACAATGGCACGGGCAGCACCACGCCCGGCATCAGCCTGCCTGGCACCACGCCCTGGCGCACCATTACCGTGGGCTCCTCGCTGAAGCCCATTGTTGAGACGACCATAGCCTATGATGTGGTGGAGCCCCTCTATACGCTCACCTCTCACCCCTCATACGGCCGCTATACATGGTCGTGGCTCATCTGGCAGGACAAGAGCATCAACTACGACGACCAGGTGAAGTTCATTGACCTGGCTGCGGAGATGGGCTATGAGTTCTGTCTGGTGGACAACTGGTGGGACCGGAACATAGGCCGTGAGCGAATGGCTGAATTGTCGGACTATGCCAGGAAGAAGGGTGTGGCGCTGATGCTGTGGTACAACAGCAACGGCTATGAGAACGATGCGCCACAGACGCCTCGCGACTGTCTGAACACGGCCTATGCCCGCGACCGTGAGATGGCCTGGCTGCAGAGCATCGGCGTGAAAGGCATCAAGGTGGACTTCTTTGGCGGCGACAAGCAGGTGACCATGAAACTCTACGAGGATATTCTCTACGATGCCAACCGCTATGGCATACAGTGCATCTTCCACGGATGTACACTGCCCAGAGGCTGGGAGCGTATGTATCCCAACTACATAGCCAGCGAGGCTGTACTGGCCAGCGAGAATGTATACTTCAGCGAGGAGGCCGCCAAACGACAACCCTTCGACCTGACCATGCATCCCTTCTGCCGCAACGCCGTGGCCTCCATGGACTGGGGCGGCGTGATCATGAACAGATATATGTCGAAAGACAACAAAAGCCGCCACACCCGCAAGACTACCGATGCCTTCGAGATGGCGTCGGCCTTCATCAACCAGACGGCCATACAGTGCATAGCCATGCAGCCCAACAACCTGCAGGAGTTGGACAGCGTGACGCTTGACTTCCTCAAGCGCATACCCACCACATGGGACGAGACGCGCTACATAGACGGCTATCCCGGACAATATGTTGTGCTGGCACGACGCCACGGCACACAGTGGTACGTGGCTGGGCTGAACGCCTTGAAAGAACCGCTCACGCTGACGCTTGACCTCTCGGCCTACAATGTCACAAAACTGCTGAACGACAGGGCTGATAAGAAAGGCAATGTCGTCGGCATCACCATCGCCGGCCTGAAACTGAAAAAAGGTAAGGTGAACATCACCATGCAGCCTAACGGCGGCATCGTGATGTATTGAAGTGGTTAGTGGTTATAGGTTAGAGGTTATAGGTTATAGGTTACCACCTTCTCAATGCCGTCTTCCAATTGGGCATCGACATGACGGAGGTCATAGTCTTTCACATCGTCGAGCACCACGGCAGGACGATAGTCTGGACGGTCGTAGCGGAAGGTGACATCGCTGACATGCAGGCCTTCCACATGACGGGCATAGAGACCGTAGGCTGGTGTCCACCCGGCAAACTTCGGTTCGGGATAGTGGGTGCCCTGCTCACGGTACGGCTTGCTGACCAAATCTCTTGTGCCTCCGCCCTTGAAGTAGAGGCGTATGTTCGACAGCCACACATTGCGGACAGGCTCTTCTGGCAGCCCAGTGACGATGATGGAGCAGAGCGAGTCGCAGTCGTCGGCCACGACATTAGAGATCTGGATGTCACGTGCCGACGAGGGGCGCGTCACCTTCCTGTAAGTAAGGTTGCCGTCACTGTCCGTTTCGGCCACCTCTTTCGGCCCTCGGTTACGGCAGCCTGTGGTGATGTAGATGGGATAGTGGTGCACGTGGCTCATGGTGATGTTCGATACCACGATGTTCTCCATGATGCCCTGATCCACCTCCTCGAATGCCAGACCTGAGGAATACATGAAGGTGCAGTTGGTGAGGGCTATGTTGCGATAGCCGCCATTGCTCTCGGTGCCCAGTTTGAAGCGGCCGCACACCCAGTTCACGGGCTCGGGTATATAGGTACCGTCGATGAGCGAACCGCATTTATAGCCAGTGATATTGCAGTTAGAGATGGCTATATGCTCGCAGAGCACGGGCCGTTTCAGCGCATACGACGACTTGAGCACCAAGGCATCGTCGCGTGGTGTGTTGATGCGGCAGTTGGTGATGGTCATATACTTGCAACAGTCAATGTCGAAGCCGTCGCGGTTGGTGTCGATGGTCACATTGTCTATGGTGGAGAGGTCGCAGCCGGTCATGATAATGCCGAAATGACCGCCCCGATAGATGGTAATGTCGCGAATGGTGACCTGGCGGCACTGCTTCAGGGCAATGGCCTTGTCGCCCGTGCCTATGGAGCCGCCCTTCAGGTTGCCGGCACTCTCGGTATCTTTGTGGGTAAGTCCCTTGCCGTCAATCATACCGTGCCCGGTTATAGACACGTTTTTCTGACCCTCTGCCCAGATAAGCGAGTTGTGGAAATAGGTATGGCCACCATCCTGATACTCTGGAAAGCCGCCGAACGACTCGCTCTCATCATAGGCTTTCATCGACGCCGGTGCTGCCAGAATGGTACAGCCAGCGGACAGATGCAGGTCGATGTTGCTTTTCAGACGGATGCTGCCTGACAGATAGGTGCCCGCCGGCAGCAGCACCTGTCCGCCGCCATCGTTCACCGCCGCCTCGATGGCAGCGTTGATAGCAGGTGAGTCGAGCGTCTTGCCGTCGCCCTTGGCACCATAGTCACGTACGTTGTAGATGCCGTTGGCCAGCACCGTTACAGCCGTCATGGCTGCGCAAAAAAATGTCAGTAATCGTTTCATGCGTGCAAAGATAGGGTGAATTATTTCAGATAGTCTATACGGTCAGGGCCCAGATAGAAGCCAGTCTCAGGCGGCTGGTTGTAGCCCACATTCTCGACGGCCACCGACAGGCGGTAAGGCACATCCTGCATGAGGCAGTTGATGCGGTAGTCGGTGGGGATGGTTGTGACATAGAGCCGCAGTTCGGTGCTCTCGCGGTTGCGGATAAGCACCTCCTCGCGCCAGTCGCCCAGGATGTCGGCCGACAGGCATGGATTCGACTTGGTACCGTTGTTAAACTGGCCGTCGAACCTCTGCAAGTCAACAATCTGCCTGTTCTCCCAGTCATACTTGCTCACTGTCTGCCGGTCGAGCAGTTCACGCAGCAGGTCGCCGTCCCACCAAATGCCGAAGTTCATGGAGAGCCACCTGCCACCCATCACCAGATAATTGTTATGCTGTGGGTCGTCAGAATCTTTGGCATTGTTGATGATTTCCCCTTTCATATTCCGTATGCCGTGACTGTCGGCACTCCACATCTCTACACCAGGGTTGGTGGGGTCGATATCAGCAGCCATACAGCGGCCTACGTCGGTATTGCTCTTAATCTGGAAAACGACCTTGCCCGTTGCTGCATCACGCAGGTCAGACCCGTCGCGGCGGTTTTCGTGGCAGTCCCAGATATAGAGGCGGTCATCCTTAGGGTCGGCTATGAGATGGATGGCATCGCCGTGACCCATACCTGTATTGTAGAGCCCCGTTCCATCGTGGTCTACGCACATTGAACCATAGGTAATCTCGTCATAACCGTCGCCGTCGACATCGGCCACCCGTAGGTTATGGTTGCCTTGTCCTGCATAGGAGCGCCACTGGCTGTCGTTGGTGTCGAACACCCAGCGCTGGCACAGTTCGCGGCCGTCCCAGTCCCATGCTGCCAAGACAGAGCGGGTGTAGTAGCCGCGACAGAACACGGCAGAAGCCAATTTTTCACTATTCACTTTACCCTTTACCTTTCCCAGGTATCCCACTGCGGCCAGGTAGCGCTCAGAACGGTTGCCGCGGTCGTCGCCCCAGGCCTTCACCTCGCCACGCTCTGGAACATAAGGTTTCGTGTCGAGCACACGCCCCGTCTGTCCGTCGAACACACTGATATATTCAGGACCGTCAAGGATGCGGCCAGACTTATTTCTATAGTCGGCAAGGGAATCACCGACCACATTGCCCTGCCCGTCGCGAGTGCCGTCGGCCGTCTTCACCATCAGTTCGGCACGGCCGTCACCGTCCAGGTCGTAAACGATGAAAGGCGTATAGTGAGCCCCTGAGCGGATATTATGGCCCAGGTCTATCCGCCACAGGCGCTCGCCATTAAGGCGGTAGCAATCGATGAGCGTAGAGCCCGTATAGCCGTCGTGACTATTGTCGTGGGCATTCGACGGTTCCCACTTCAGGACAATCTCATATTGTCCGTCGCCGTCAACATCTGCCACGCTGGCATCGTTGGCCGAATAAGTATACTCACCCGCATCACGCCACATCCTGCCACGGCCGCCTTGGCGCTGGGGCATCTGCACCACCGGTACCTTCCCGCCAGCGGGCTTGTCCAACGGTATGGCGAGATAGCCTGCAGGAGCATCCTGACAGAGAGTAAACAGGCCTTCGACCCCACCTCCGCGCACCTCATAGACAGCATCCTCCTCCAGCGGATGATTATCAATATAGAAGGTACCGCCCGTCGTAAGCGGGGCATCGTTGAGTTTCTCTCCATTGCGGTAGATGTCGAAAGGCACATTCTTGGGGTCGCTGCGCAGGATGCGCCACGAGAGAAACACCCTGCCGTCGGTCTGGCGCACTGCCACGAGGCCACGGTCCATCTGTTCCATGCACAATTGCGAATAGTCATAACTGGGCTGTGCCATCGTAGCCATCGTGGCGAGACACAGCAAAAGAGTCGTCATGATTTGTTTCATACAGTAGTTGTTTCGTTTGCAAAAGTAATCATTTTTTTCCATTAAATGTAAAAACGGACAAAAAATTTAATAAGGTTTGCATGAACAACAAAGAACTTTTCCAAGGCAATGTTTGCATAATTGCAACAAAATGATTATTTTTGTGCCCGATTATCGATAATTATTACTGAATGAAGGAATTTGTCATCTCTGAGGCCAAAACCGAGACGGCTGTGCTGGTAGGACTCATCACCAGCCAACAAGACGAGAGCAAAACTAAAGAATATCTGGACGAACTGGAGTTCCTGGCCACCACCGCAGGAGCACATACCGTGAAGCGTTTTACGCAGCGGGCTGGCGGTCCCAGCAGCGTGACCTACGTGGGCTCGGGCAAACTGCAGGAAATCAAGAATTATATCAAGCAATGTCAGGACGCCTATGACGACTGGCTGGAAAGGCTACGGGTAGGCGAGCGAAACTCGGGAATTGCTCAGGATGCCTCGCTTTTTGCCGAGAACATGCTTGACGACAGAAATGCTCCGCAGCCCGTGGGCATGGTCATCTTCGATGATGAACTCACGGCCAAGCAACTGCGCAATATTGAAAAGGAACTGCAGGTGAAGATTCTCGACCGAACCAGCCTCATCCTCGACATCTTTGCCATGAGAGCACAGACAGCCGAGGCCAAGGCACAGGTGGAACTGGCGCAGCATCGCTATATGCTGCCACGACTACAGCGGCTGTGGACGCACCTGGAACGACAAGGTGGCGGCTCTGGCGGCGGCGGTGGCAAAGGGTCGGTGGGACTGCGCGGCCCTGGTGAAACGCAGTTGGAGATGGACCGCCGCATTATCCTGCACCGCATCACCCTGCTCAAGCAGCGACTGGCCGAGATCGACAAGCAGAAGACCACACAGCGCAAGAACCGCGGACGTCTCATCCGCGTGGCTCTGGTGGGCTATACCAACGTAGGCAAGTCGACGCTGATGAACCTGCTGGCCAAAAGCGAGGTTTTTGCCGAGAACAAACTGTTTGCCACGCTCGACACCACGGTACGCAAGGTGACCATTGAGAACCTGCCATTCCTGTTGGCCGATACCGTTGGATTCATCCGCAAACTGCCGTCAGACCTGGTGGAATCGTTCAAGAGCACACTCGACGAGGTGCGCGAAGCCGACCTGCTGGTACATGTGGTAGACATCTCCCACCCCGACTTTGAGGAGCAGATTAGAGTTGTAGAGCAGACACTGGCCGAACTGGGGTGTTCCGAGACGCCGTCGATGGTGGTGTTCAACAAGATAGATGCCTACCGATGGACGCCGCAAGACGAGGACGACCTAACTGAGCCTACCAAAGAAAACATCTCACTCGACGAACTGAAACGCACATGGATGGCCAATATAAGGGAAAAGGAGAAAGTGAAAAGTGAAGAATTTGCTACCGCCCCGATTTTCATCTCTGCCAAGAACAAGGAGAACATTGAAGAACTGCGCAGCACCTTATATAATAAGGTAAGAGAACTGCATGTGCAGAAGTATCCGTATAACGACTTCCTGTATCAGATTGATAATTGAGAATTGAACCTAACACAAAAATATTTTATGAGAGAATACAGACAATTGACACAAGACGAGATCCAGGTTCTTGAGCACAACGTATGCTGGGCCGAAGACTGGACACGAGTAATGGTAGACCCTGACTTTCGACCCTACAACTTCCATCGAGTGATGTTCTATGGCGACATCCGTCTGGGACGCTTTGAGAAGAAAGTAGAGGTGGCATCGGGATTCGTCAAGCACTCGGGCATCAACGATGCTACGCTGCGAAACGTGACCGTGGGTAATGACTGCCTTATAGAAAAGGTGGGTAACTTCATCAACAACTATACCATCGGCGACGACTGCTACATCTCTAACATCTCTACGTTGGAGACACGCGAGGGAGCCAGTTACGGTGCAGGCTCCACCATCAGCGTGCTCAACGAGATGGGCGATGGCAACGTGGTGCTCTTCCGCGAACTGAACTCGCAGTTGGCGGCCTTCATGGTGAAACACCACAACGACAAGGAACTGGTGAACACGCTGCGGCAACTCATCGACGACGAGGTGCGCATCTCCACGCCCGAACGTGGCATCATCGGCAACAACGTGAAGATTATTAACACCAAAGATATTGTCAACACCGTCATCAAAGGCGACTGCGAGATCAGCGGTGCCGCCAGACTGAACGAGTGCACCATTCTCAGCAGCGAAGACGCTTCGGTGTTCATAGGTACGGGCGTCATCTGCGAGAACTCCATCATCTGCGACGGCTGTTCTATCAACAACTCGGTGAAGATGCAGGACTGCTTCGTGGGCGAGGCCTGCCAAATCACCAACGGCTTTACAGCCGAGGCTAGCCTCTTCTTCGCCAACTCGTTCATGGCCAACGGCGAGGCCTGCGCCGCCTTCTGCGGACC
>CAMHDT010000093.1 GCA_946183985.1 uncultured Prevotella sp. | reverse complement strand
ATCGATTCCTGACGAATGACTTCACGCTTGAAGCAATTACCATTGCAGAACTGTACCGAGAGCGCTGGACTATCGAGACGTTCTTCAAATGGATCAAGCAGCACCTGCACATCAAGACGTTCTATGGGACGTCCCAGAATGCAGTCTTCACACAGATATGGATTGCCATCTGTGACTACCTGCTGCTTATTATTGCTCTGAAGATGTATCATATCGAACAAAATCTTTACATATTCTCTAATGTCATCGGCCAGGTTCTCTTTGAGAGGACTCCGCTGAATGAACTTTTTGACAAACCAATTATTAATCAAAATCCGGAAGATGACCGCCAACTTTCGCTTTGGTGAAATTTAACCGGACACTAGTGATATTAGTTAGTAATTATTATTATCGCGAGGCATGAAAGCCTTCCAGATTCTCATACTTGCGCTTCATCATCCTATTGTACACATTGCGCAGCCACCAGGGATGGGCCAGCGTAAATGCCAGTCCGATAGCCGACATGATAAGATAGGCTGTGGTTTCATCGAACAGGAAGAGCAGGACGATGACAAGCGCCATGGGCAGAAACATGGCTATCAATTCTATCACCAGTTGCATACCGTTCTCTATCGAGTTCTTGCCTGTGATCTTCTGGTTCAAAGGAAGCGTCTGTTTGTTGTACACCGCCAACTGAAACAGCACACAATAGAGCAGACCGCTGCTTACCAGCATATAGGCAATCATCATCAGGATTGAGAACTTGCCGGCAATAACCGCTGGCAGCATGAGCACAAGCGGCACCAAAAGAATGGCTACATGAAAATAGTATTTGGCCTTGAGCAGCGACAGGATGTTCTCACGATGCGTGAGCAGCAAGTCTATATAGTTGCCCTCGGGCCCCATTATCTTGATCAACGTCGTGATGCCATAGATGCCAAAGCAATAGAAGCACCAGAAACTCAGCATCAGGCGACCGTTATAGATATCCGTATAGGCAATAAGGAGCGTGAGCATCACAATCAGCCCGAGGCTCATCATCACGCGGGCCCGTATGGCCTTGTTTCGCATAATTGACTTCACCTCTAGTTTCAGGTACTCGCCAGTCTGACCATAGCGTTCCAGAAATGTCAACTGCGACACATGCTTCATGGCTCCGCCGCCCTTTTCCTCCTTACCTATTTCCTCAGCAACGAAGCGCATCTGCATCCAGCGGTTCAACATCAGCATCAGTACCAGCAAGGCGATGCACACCACAGGGAACCACCATGTCTCACACACATCGAAAATCAGTTCCATCTGCTTGTCAAACATATCCTCGCCGACAATCAGCGTCAGCCAGAACAAGCCATAGACCACGATGGGCACCACCCACCAAAGCAACGAACGGTTGACCAGCGTCCTGACCATGAGATAGAACAGGCTGTTGAGCATGACCAGAGCCATGCCACTCAGCACGACGCCAAGAACCTCAAGCAGAGAGAAACCGCCGCAAAAGATAATCAAGGCATAGGGCAGAAACATGGCCAGCCATGTCCAGTTATAGCCTGCCAGCAACGAATTGAACAAGAAGGTCTCAATGACCGAACTACGCGGTATGGGCTGAAGCAAATAGGGCTTCACCATCATCGACGGCGTTTGCTGTACCATGAAGCGCAAGCCAAAGTCTATGACCATCCATAGCGGCATGAACGCCAACAACACAGCGGGCTCACGACTGCTATTGGCTATCATGGCAAACATCACGCCAATAAAGATCAGATAGATAACCATCACGCCAGCACCCAGCACCAACATGACACGTGCTATCACGCTCTGCTCGAATGCGGGACTGCGGCGTAGTGCCAGACTGTTCTGGCGGCGCAGCATCAGAAACAGGCCAAGACGGTTCATCAGCGCAAATCAATTACTTCTGCCGTAGGGAAGTCTTGTGAGTTGAATCGGAACTCCGCATCAGGCAAAGTGGCCGTCTTCAGATTCTTGATGACAAATGTGGTCCACTTCTGGTTTTGCCTGAGTTTCACTTCCGTGGGGTGATAGGTTGCCTTGTCTACGGTGATAAACATTTCCTGCACCTTGCGCGACGGGTCGGTAGAGGTGAGATGCACATTGAATGCCGAAGCCGACTTCGTCATGGTATACTTGAAGTTCTTCTTGTACATCGTGATGAAATTGTAGGGATTCATCACCTGCAACTGCGTCTCTGAAGGCGTCGTCACGTTCACTTCATTATTTCTCGACATATAGGTCCACAGCGTAGTGCCGTCGAACCACATCGTGGCCACAGAGGTGGACGCATGAAACATCCGGCCTTTGACGGCAATCTGACCACTGGCATCGCCATACTGGGCGCTATTCATCGTGAAGTCGGCCTGCACGCCGTTTCTGTTACTCACCGTCTGGGCACACTTGTCCAGCACCTGCTTTGCAGTCTGGGCCTTCAAGGTCCCTCCGCAGAGCATGGCGGTGAATAATGAAATAACAAAAATCAATCTGTTCATATCTGTTCATCTTAATGAATTCAACAAATTCTCAAGGGTTACCTCATCCTGAATCAGCACATCGCGAGGCTTGGAGCCATGGGCGGCCCCCACAATCCCAGCCTTCTCCAACTGGTCCATCAGTCGGCCGGCACGGTTATAGCCTATACTGAACTTGCGCTGAATAAGACTGGTAGACCCCTGCTGGGTACTGACAATCAGTCGTGCCGCATCATCGAACATGGGGTCCAGATGAGTCAAGTCTGCATCATTGCTGCTACCCATATCGTCGCCCTCGCCCACAGGAGGCTCTGGCAGTTCATAAGGCTCCACATAGCCCTGCTGTGCCGCAATAAACTTATTGATGTCGTCAACCTCTGGCGTATCGACAAAGGCACATTGCACACGCACCGGATCGTTGCCCTGCAAATAGAGCATATCGCCGCGGCCAATGAGTTGCTGGGCACCCATACGGTCGAGAATGGTCTTCGAGTCGATGCCCTGACTCACCTTGAAGGCGATACGTGCCGGGAAGTTGGCCTTGATGGTACCCGTGATGATATTGGTGGTAGGACGCTGGGTGGCAATAATCATGTGTATGCCCACGGCACGTGCCTTCTGTGCGATACGTGCAATAGGCAGTTCTATCTCCTTGCCAGCCGTCATAATCAGGTCGCCATACTCATCGATCACCACCACGATATACGGCATAAAGCGATGTCCCTTCTCAGGATTCAACTTGCGGGCAATAAACTTGCGGTTGTAGTCCTTGATGTTGCGCTCACCAGCAGCCATCAGCAGTTCGTAGCGGGCATCCATCTCCACGCAGAGGCTCTGAAGCGTGCGAATCACCTTGGTGGTATCAGTAATGATAGGATCGGCATTGTCGTCAGGAACCTTGGCCAGGAAGTGTTTGTCTATACAGCGATAGATGCTGAACTCCACCATCTTCGGGTCTACCAGCACAATCTTCAGTTCTGCCGGATGCTTCTTATATAATAAAGAGGTAAGAATAGCATTCAGACCTACCGACTTACCTTGACCCGTGGCACCGGCCACCAGCAGGTGTGGAGCCTTGGCCAGGTCGAACATGAACACCTCGTTGGTAATGGTCTTACCCATAGCACAGGGCAGATCCATGGTGCTGTCCTGAAATTTCTTTGAGTCAAGCACGCTGCGCATCGACACCATGTTCTTCTTGGCGTTAGGCACCTCGATGCCGATGGTGCCACGACCAGGAATAGGCGCAATAATACGGATACCCTCTGCCGCCAGGCTCAAGGCGATATCATCCTCCAGATTGCGAATCTTGGCAATACGCACACCCTGTGCCGGCGTTATCTCATAAAGTGTGATGGTGGGACCCACCGTAGCCTTGATGCTGCTTATCTCTACGCCAAAGGTGCGGAGCACTTCCACAATACGGTTCTTATTGGCATTCTGTTCGGCCATGTCAATATACGGCTTACCATCGTCGGCATAGGTCTTCAGCAGATCGAGCGTGGGATAGCGGTAGTTCTCCAGGTCGCGCTTGGGGTCGTAGGGCTCCATGTTCTCATACGCGTTGTCCACCAGTTCCGAGCCGTCGGCCTTCTCCTCAGCCTCGACCACCTCAACCACCATCTTATCAACATCGCTGCCGTCAGCCGCCTCAGCCACCTCATCGGCTTTGTCTGCTGTCACCTTCACGGGCTTGTCGGTCTCCGTGTCAAACTCCACCACTTGAATGTCAGGGTCGTCAAACACCCTGGGCTGCTCGTCGGTCTTAATCAGGTTCTCATACGACAAGGCGTCCTCCCCGCCTTCGCTACTGTTCACGGTAAACGTGACACGGTGGAACAACGGCATCGGGTTCAGCACCCTGCGGATGAAGCGATAGGTCTCGGCACTAATGAAACTCAGGAACGTGATGGCCACGATGGCCAGCAGCGCCACCAGTCCAGGCAAGCCCACATACTGCTTGATAAACATGCAGGCATTATGTCCCTGCCAGCCGCCTAAGTCAAAATGATAGGGGAACAAAGGCGTGACAAACTCCGACAGCACCATCGAGGCCCATATCATGATGAGCGCGATACACACAAACCACTTCAGCAGACGAGGCCGGTAGGCCTTCATCAGCACCAATGATATGAGAAACAAGAACAAAGGCACGCCGAAAGCCACCACACCGAAGCATCGGTTCATGAAGAAATAAGCCGTATGGGCTCCCAGACTGCCACAGGAGTTATTGAACTTCATATCCTCGTTGGCCAACTGCCCGTCGACAATGAGGCTCTCATCGCTGGCGCCCGTCGTAAAATACGACACAAACGACCACGTCATGCAGAAAGCCACCGCAAACAGCAGAATGCCTAAAAAGAAGTGCAGGCGCTCGTTCTGAAACAAGTCTGCCACACGCTGTATTCCTAACGACTGGAGGAAGGTCGTATTCTGCTCTTTACTGCTCGTTCTTGCTTTTCTCCTATCTGATTTTTTTGCCATTTTGTCTGTCTACGTTAAAAACTCCTGCAAAATTAGCAGAAAAAACTGAGTTAACAGCATAAAATCACATTTTTTTTGTATTTTTGCACCTCTAAAACGATTTACCAATGCCCAAAATCATATACAACAAATACGACAAGTCGAAAATACCAGCATTGCCACAAGCAAAATTCCAGGGAAGAATCATCGTCATCCTTACTTCTGGCGAGACCGAAAAGGCGGTCAATTATTTGCTCACCAGAGACATCCTGGGATTCGACACCGAGACAAGGCCGTCGTTCACCAAGGGTCGGCAGCACAAAGTGTCACTCCTGCAGGTAGCCACCCCCGACACCTGCTTTCTCTTCAGGCTCAACCACACAGGACTCACGCCAGCACTCATCAGACTGTTGGAAGACACGACGGTAAAGAAAGTGGGACTCTCGTGGCACGACGACCTGGCATCGCTCCATCGCATCGGCCAGTTCAACGCCGGCTGGTTCATCGACATACAAGAACACGTCAGGGAAATTGGCATCGAAGACCTGAGCCTGCAGAAACTCTACGCCAACCTGTTCAGCCAGAAGATAAGCAAGCGACAGCAACTCAGCAACTGGGAGGCCGACATCCTCTCCGACAAGCAGAAAGACTATGCCGCCACCGATGCCTGGGCCTGCATCCAGATCTATCAGGAACTCATGCGGCTGAAAGCCACCCATGACTATCAACTAATGCAAGAAGACAATCATCAAAATGAAACAAGTATATCTTAAGCGAGGAAAAGAAGAAAGCCTCATGCGCTTTCATCCGTGGATATTCTCAGGTGCCATCCATCATACAGACAAGGATATCAACGAGGGCGATGTGGTCAATGTGGTCGACGAGCAGGGCCACTTCATTGCCGTAGGCCACTACCAGCAGGGCTCCATTGCCGTGCGCGTGCTCACCTTCAGTCAAGTGGACATCGACCACCAATACTGGGTGTCGCGCCTGCAGTCGGCCTACGACATGCGAAAGCACATCGGCCTTGCCGGCAGCCCCAACACCAACGCCTTCAGACTCGTTCACGGCGAAGGCGACCACCTGCCCGGACTCATCATCGACATCTATGGCACCACAGCCGTCATGCAGGCCCACAGCATCGGCATGCACCTTGCCAGGAATGCCATTGCCCAGGCGTTGAAGGAAGTCACGACTAACGCCATCGACAGCATCTACTACAAAAGCGAGACCACCCTACCCTTCATGGAACCCGAAAACGGTTTTCTCCTCGGCAATAGCGACAACAATATTGCCATAGAAAACGGCTTGCGCTTCTATGTCGACTGGCTTCGCGGACAGAAGACCGGCTTCTTCGTAGACCAGCGCGAGAACCGCGCCCTGCTCGAGAAATATGCCCATAACAGGCGCGTGCTCAACATGTTCTGCTACACCGGCGGCTTCTCGTTCTATGCCATGCGCGGCGGGGCCGCATTGGTGCACTCCGTCGACAGTTCGGCCAAGGCCATCGAACTCACCAAGCGCAACGTGGAACTCAACTTCCCCGATGACCCGCGCCACCAGGCCTTCTGCGAAGATGCCTTCAAGTACCTGGAGCGCATTTCTCTAACCTCTCACCCTTCACCTCTCACCACTTACGACCTCATCATCCTCGACCCGCCGGCCTTTGCCAAGCATCGCGGCGCCCTGCACAACGCCCTGAAAGGCTACACCCGCCTCAACCAGAAAGCCTTCGAGAAGATAGCCCGGGGCGGCATCCTCTTCACCTTCTCCTGCTCGCAGGTCGTCACCAAAGACCACTTCCGCAACGCCGTCTTCACAGCAGCAGCACAGGCCCGCCGCAAGGTGCGCATCCTGCACCAACTGCACCAGCCTGCCGACCACCCCATCAACATCTATCACCCCGAAGGCGAGTATCTGAAAGGACTGGTGCTCTATGTTGAATAAGGTAAGCCACTATATCCAGAGCCAGCAACTGCTCGACCCTGCCGCCCTCTACCTGGTGGCCGTCAGCGGAGGTGCCGACAGCGTGTGCCTGCTGCTCATGCTCAAAAAACTGGGATATACCGTCGAGGCCGTTCATTGCAACTTCAACCTGCGGGGCAACGAGAGCCTGCGCGACGAGCAGTTCGTCAGCCAACTCTGCCAGACCAACAACGTAGAACTGCACATAATTCACTTTGACACAGCAACTTACGCCAAACTGCATAAAGTAAGCATCGAGATGGCCGCACGTCAATTGCGCTACCGCTATTTCGAACAACTGCGCCGCGACATTGGAGCCCAGGGCATCTGCGTGGCACACCATCAAGACGACTCCGCCGAGACCATCCTCATGAACCTGGTGCGCGGCACGGGCCTGCGCGGCCTCACAGGCATCAAGCCACAGGTGGGCCACATCCTCCGCCCCCTGCTCTGCTGTCGCCGTACAGAGATTGAGGCCTGGTTGCAGCAGCAGGGGCAAGCCTATGTCACCGACTCAACGAACCTGGAAGACAACATCATCCGCAACTGCCTGCGCCTCGATATCATCCCGCAACTGCAGACCCTTGTGCCGCAGGCCACCGCCAACATCCTCCGGTCGTCGCAACGCCTCAGCCAGGCCCTGCGCATCTACGATGCCTATATCGAAGCCAAGAAAGCAGAACTCATCGAGGCCGACAGCATCTGCATCAGCCAACTGCTGCAGCAGACCTCGCCCGAGAGCATCCTCTTCGAATGGCTCACGCCCCTTCATTTCACCCCCGCCACCATCGAGCGCATCTTCGCCAGCCTTGCCCATCCGCAGGGCGGCCGCACATGGCAGTCGGCCACCCATCAGGTCATCATCCATCAGGGCCGTCTCATGGCCCAGCCCCTGCAGGCGCCCCTGCCTACCCTCGTCATTCCAGAGGCAGGCACCTATGTCTACCATCAGGACCAGAAAATAAAAGTGCAGACCCTCGAGGGTCCGCACATCGAGCAAGGCGTCATCAGCCTCGATGCCGCCCGTGTAGCCTTCCCCCTGACCGTGCGTCCCATTGCCCATGGCGACCGCTTCAGGCCCATAGGCATGAAAGGCACCAAACTGGTCAGCGACTACCTGGCCGACCGCCACCAGTCTCTCTTCCAGCGGCAGCGCACCCTTGCCCTGTGCAATGGCGCTGGCCACATCATCGCCCTCCTTGGCCATTGTCCTGACGATGCCTACAAGATTACCGCCCAGACCACCAAGACACTCCTCATTAAACTTTTAGAGGATTAGAGGTTCGCCATTCATGAAGATTTATGTTCCTTTAATCATACAATTTTTTTGTTGGATAATAGAATTTAAATTAATATTCATGTTTCGGACCCCTCCATTTTTACCCCGATGAGTTGGCTCCAAACTATCGACGATGTGCCTTCAAACTATCGACGATGTGCCTTCAAACTATCGACAATGTGCCTTCAAACTATCGACAATGTGCCTTCAAACTATCGACGATGTGCCT
>CAMHDT010000092.1 GCA_946183985.1 uncultured Prevotella sp. | reverse complement strand
CTGAGGTTAATATAATAAGGAAAATGGCCTTGACACAGTTCTACTTACACTACCGCCGGCGAGGATTTTCCCCGTCGGCTTTTTGTTTTTCTGCCTTATTCTATCTTGCGCCCTCTGTAGTAGGCGTTGTGATCACTTCCTCCTGTACAGGCATAGGCTGTACGAATCCCATCTCTTCAATGGCGCGGCGAATCTCACCGCTCACGCCTAATTCTTCAAATGTCTTCATCAATAATCTTAGAACAATTTATGATAGTAAGATTTCACTTCTTCATATCTCAATTTCTTAAAAAACACTTTCCCTGCGATTGAAGGAATTTGTTGCTGAACATCGTTCAAGTTGAATGATATATATTTACCGTCATCCTTACATTTTTTAGTATAGATGAAAAATAGTGGCGTGATTTTGTAGCCAGATATTTTCCCATTGCTTCCACGCGCTTTTCTGACTTCCAGCTTGTCTTTTTCAAGTTTGACTGTTTCACCAGTGATAACAGGTTTATATTGAGACATGACACGTCGTAATGCATTTGGAGTCCAAACTTTACTGTGATTTCTTCCTGAAGGTCTGATTTCACCTTCGAGATCAGCCCATAAATGAACTTGATTTGTAGGCATCATCACAAAGTAACCATTAATATCTTCCGTACAGATTACATCAGCATATTTTTTTGCATAATTGTTTGAAACGGCTATTTTTATACTTTTCTTGGAAAAATCATCAATATTATGGCCAATATTATCAAGGAAGTTTAAGTCTCTCTTTTCATTTAACATGGCTTCAAATTGAGGGTATTTCTTTAAAAATTCATTTGTGATTTTTATTTTTCCATCTTCACTATACTTTGGCAAATTAGGGTCACTCGTTCTGGCACCAGGCTCTTTAAACTCTATGGTGTAAATAACCAAGTTAATGACAGTAATCAATGCACTATCTGAGCCAGCACAACTACCTGCTTGAATCAACATTCTTTGTTTGTCTTTTGTTGAATAAACATAGCGAGGTACTAAAGAATAGGACTCGATTAATTTTTGAACACGTGAAGGTAAAAAGGTTGGATCTTCAGAATGAATTACAAAATAATCAAGTTTCAGCATATTTGCAAGAGTTTGAGCATAAACGCACTCGCTGAATACTGCAGACTGAATATTCTTCCCACTCTCAAGACTTTTCCTTATTTGATGCTCGAAAGCAGGACATATTTTTTTTAAGTTCTGCAAGTCTATGTCAGAATTCCGCCTTTTAGCTTGCTCCCAAATTTTATCTCTCTCAGCCTTATTGAACAATACCTGTGTAGGAGCAATGCTATAAAATTCTTGCATTATCTCTTTTTGTTCGTTTGCTAATGGGATTCTCTCGTCTTTCATACGCTTACCTTTAATGCCATATTAGAATGTATTAAATCCATTGTTGAATTATCAATTTTGAGATTTAGAATATTTAGAAATCTTTGATTTATTCTGTCACGATATTGCCGTGGATATTTAATATTCTCTTGGATACCTACATTCTTTTTTTTGATAATGAACGTATTTGCCTTACTATACATTTCGTTTACAATCTCTTTAAAAAACACATGATCGTCTTCAGACAGTAGATTATATATAACAGGCATTTTTAAAAGCAAACTGACAGGATAAGTAATACCGCCATCATACAATCTCCAATGCCAATATGCAAAAGAAGAATTTATAAGACAATACACATAGTTATACTTTTTCTCATCGTCAAAATGAAGAGTAATCTGTCCATTCCTATTCATTTTCCCCGAAGTAGCGCTTGTAAAATAACGGCATGTATTCGGCATTGAAAGAATATGCTTACCATTATTTGAAACGAGTTCAGCAAGTATATGATTCCCTGCTTTTTTTATTAAGCAATCATACAAAGGTTGTAGTTCTTTAAAACATTTATAATACATCGGCCTTTCAGACGATACTATTTGTCTCTCAGGTGACAAGAACTCTTCAAGTGTTTTACATTGAAGTAAGACTTTTCGCTCTATAGACTTAAAACGTATAAGTGGAGTAAGCCTAAAGCCACACGAATTCTTTTTTCGAACTACGGTAATAGCTGCCCGAACAGAATTACTGGTGTTTGTATTAAAGACACCATGCTTCCTTCCACAGAAAATATTACCTGGAACATTATCAAAAGAATAAATCTCTCCATTATATTGATTCATCAGTAACCTGAGAGAATAAAACTTCGAGCCGGAAATGAAACTATAGGGTGTAATTATTACAGAAGAAACACTCTCTTTAAGGATTTTTTCCATAAAAATTGCATACAACTCTTTAGATTCTTTTTGAACTTTTGTATTGCTCCAGAACAAACCTACTTGTTGTATTGCCGCATAAGGAGGATTTGATATAACTTTACTATTATGAGGTAACTGTATTTTTGATGACAAAAAATCTCCAGCTATATCGTGAATTTTATCTTTTAATTCTTTTCCATACTTTAATAATAATGCCGTTTTGCATATTTTAAGCGCAACGGTATCAATATCATACAGATAAACCTTTCCTTCATTAAGCAGATTATGTGCTTTGTCTTTACCTATATAATCCAAATAAGTCAAAATTAACTTTCCTGTTCCGCAACCTACATCACAAAGATTTTGTCCTTCAAGAGAATCAAACCATTCACTCATAATATAAGCAACATCATCTGGCGTATAATATTGTCCATTCTCTTTCTTCTGCTGTTTATCTTGAATGGCAAGTCCTATTTCGTACATTTCGCCGAAGTTACTTACAGTAAGAAAGTCTGCATTTTCTCCATAAGTTAAAACATATTCGCAAATATTGGCCCAAGTATGTTCAAGACCATATATTTCTATGTCTTTTATATAATTATCAAGTGTGTAATATTTCAACTTTGAAATAATTATATTTGAAAGACTTACAACAATGTCTTTATTTTGGTTTTGAAGTTGTTTATCTATTGTAAACATATCATCAAAAAGCGATATTTGGTAATAATCACTTTTCATACCTCATAATATCTTTTTTTGTAGACTATCTTTGTATCATACTTCGAAGCAGTCCTTCAATGAACTTATTCTCACAAAAACATGCTTCTGCTTTTGTACTTAGTGTTGCAAAGATACAAGATAATCAAAAGAATACATAATTTTATAGCTTAGTTAAAAAAATATTAGCTTCGATTAGCTTAGTTTTAGACATGGCAGCCATACTATCGCTTTTTGGCAACGCCATGAAATCACATTTTGTAGTGATTTTACTTTGTGCTTTGCTATTTCGTTTCTTTTTCGTATCTTTGCAACGAAATTGCAATATAGCGTGAAATGAACCAGAAAGAGTGAGACTTGCAAATATCAAGATGACGAAACCATTTTTCTACCTACTCAACATTCTGATACTCGTAGCCTGCACCTCCACCCCACCCAAAGTGGACAAAGAACTGATGGCCTTGGCCGAGCAGGGGGATGCAGGAGCACAGATGAAAGTGGGGCTGGCATTCGATGAAATGGGAGATTTTGATGAGGCAGCACGCTGGTACCGGCTGGCTGCTGAGCAGGGACTGAGCGAGGCACAGAACAACCTGGGAGTGATGCTGAAAGACGGACAGGGCGTGGAGCAGGACTATGCCGAGGCCGCGCGATGGTTCACGATGGCTGCCCGTCAGGACAACATGCTGGCACAACTGAACCTGGGCTGGCTCTACCATGCGGGAAAAGGTGTGCAGCAAGATGCTGACTCGGCACAATACTGGTATGAGAGGGCTGCGGAGAAAGGACATGCCACAGCGCAACTGAACCTGGGCATCCTCCTCTTGCAGCAGGCCGACACCGTTGCGGCCACGCTATGGTTGCAGCAGGCTGCAGAACAAGGCGACGAGGGTGCCCAGCGCATATTAAGGATGCTTCATGAGAAACAAGAATAACAACAGAATGATGATATGAAACTATGTGTTTTCTGTTCTGCCAACCAGCAGATTGACCCAGACTTCTTCACCATGGCGGAGAAACTGGGTGTATGGGCCGCAGAAAACGGCCATTCCATCGTATTTGGAGGTCACGATGCCGGACTGATGCACGCCGTGAGCAAAGCCGCAAAGGAGGCAGGCGGACAGGTGATTGGCGTGGTGCCCCGCCGCATTGAAGAGATGGGACGCCTGAGTCCCTATCTGGACATACACATTCCCACAGAGAACCTGACCGACCGCAAAGACCTGATGATGGACCGCAGCGACGCGTTCATCGTGCTGCCCGGCGGCATCGGCACCCTCGATGAACTGTTTACCACGGCGGCTGCGGCTACATTGCAATATCACGAAAAGCCCCTCATACTGTGGAATATGAAGGGCTTCTGGGATTCGCTCATCGCCTGCATGGACGACTTGCAGCAAAAAGGGGTGATTCGCGGTGAATGGCGCAACGGCATCAGGGTGGCCAACAGCCTCGAGGATGTCGTTAGAGTGGTGTCGTCAGCGCCTCGGCCATAGCACGGCCATATTAAATCTTCAATTCTTTTGCAAACGCTTCGTCAACATAGTTGTTGATGCTCTTACACACATTGGCCGAGAACTGCAAGGCACAGCCTATGACCGCATCCCACTGGCTCTCAGTGAGTCCGCCTTCAATCATCTCGCGGGTAATGCCATGCTTGATGAGCCCATAGATAAAGCCTGCGTTGAAATTGTCGCCGGCTCCGATGGTGCTTACCACCTGACCGCTCTTCACGATGGGATATTGCTTCTTCAGTCCGCCATCGGCACGCAGTTCAACAGGCTCGCCGCCATTGGTGCAGATGAAATTCTTTGTATAGAATGATATCTGCGAGCGGTAGATGACATCGGGATCGGTCTTCCGAAACATCACTTCGAAGTCTTCCGTGGAACCGCGCACAATGTCGGCCATCTCAAGGTTTTCAAGAATGTTAGGCGTGAGTTTTATCACCTCGTCGCGGTGAGATGCCCTGAAGTTCACATCATAGTAGAGGATAGCCCCATGCTGGCGTACATACTCCAAGAAAGCATGCACCTGTGGCCGGATGACGGGGTTGACGGCATAATAGGAGCTAAAAATCACCACATCGTCTTTGCTGACTTCGGGATAGTTGAATTCAAGCCGGTCGCGAGGATGGTCTTTATAGAAGATGTATTCTGCGTCGTTGTTCTCGTTGAGGAAAGCCAGCGACAGCGGCGACTTCGACTCCGGATAGACCGCCACCGATGAAGGATCCACGCCGTTCTGCCTTAAGAAACTGATGATATGCCGGCCCACACGGTCATTGCCCGTCTCGCTGATAAACGAGGCATTCAGTCCGCATCGTCCCAGTGAAATGAGACAATTGAAGGTGCTCCCGCCCGGCACAGCCGCCATGGGACGCATTCCCGAGCCGTCTTGCTCGTCTGTCTTGAAGATAATGTCGAGCACAGTCTCGCCTATTCCAATAACTTTTCGCATTTTTTCATGTTTTATTACGGGCGCAAAGATACAAAATAAATCTCAATTCACGCATTACAATCGAAATAATTCTAAAGCAAAGCAAAACTTTTCAAAGTTACATTGTGCAAAATTGCAATTTATGTACAATTATTCGTGATTTACAGGAAAAAACAGTAATTTTGCGGGCGCATTATATTATACAAGCATGTCAACACAACATTATTATACTGGCCTGTCGGCTGCCGAGGTGCTGGAAAGCCGACGCCTGCACGGTGCCAACGTGCTTACACCGCCTGCACGCGAGACACTGTGGGACCGCTTGAAGCGGGCCTTGTGCCACTGGATACCTGTGGCACTCGCCATCGTGCTGATGGGCACGCTGGTGGCTGCGGCACTGCTCACTGCCACCATGGGCGCCATCGTCTGGGTGATGCCCGCCGTGGTGCTGCTGGCCGCCGTGCTCATCGTCATGGTGGGTTTCTTCGGAGGTTTCAACGACCCTCTGTTCAAGATACTCATCACAGCCTTCGTGCTGTCAATAGGCATTGCCGTCTATGAGTTTGAATGGGGCGGCGCAGACCTGTCAACGTTCTTCGAGCCTGTAGGCATCATCGTGGCGCTGCTCCTGGCCACTGGCGTGGCCTTCTTTCTGGAGCGTAACAACGAGAAAACCTTCCAGAGCCTAAACGAAGTGAACGACGACACACCGGTGAAGGTGATTCGCGACAACCACGTGCAGCAGGTGCCACGCCGCGACATCGTAGTGGGCGACATCGTCATTCTTGAGACTGGCGAAGAGGTGCCGGCCGACTGTGTGCTGCTCGAATCGCTGGGGCTCACTGTCAACGAGTCGTCGCTGACGGGCGAACTGCAGGCCGAGAAGACCACCGTTGAGGCCGACTTCGACCCCGAGGCCACCTATCCCTCCAACCATGTGATGAAGGGCACCACCGTCATCGAGGGCTACTGCACCGCCCGTGTGCTCACTGTTGGTGACAACACCGAGAGCGGCAAGGTGTTTGAAGCCGCTCAGGTTGACGAGGGTGAACCCACGCCGCTGAGCGAGAAACTTAACCGTCTGGCCCAATGGATCACTACCGCCAGTTATGTGTTTGCTGCCCTTATCATCGTGGGGCGCATCGTGGTCTACTTTATCCACGGGGCGGCCTTAACCACCGCCGACGACTGGCTTCTCTTCGTCACCTATCTGCTGCAGACCGTCATGATTGCCGTCACTCTCATCGTCGTGGCCGTGCCCGAAGGCCTGCCCATGAGCGTTACCCTGAGCCTGGCCTTCAGTATGCGGAAACTGATGCGCGAAAACACGTTGCCACGTACCATGCACGCTTGCGAGACCATGGGTGCCACCAGCGTGATATGCACCGACAAGACGGGCACGCTGACGCAGAACCAGATGCAGGTGGCCGAAGCACGCCTGCAAGAAGGACTTGACCCTGCGCTCACGGCCGAGATGATTGCCGTGAACACTACCGCCAACCTCGACCTTTCCACTGCCACACCCAAGGCCATCGGCAATCCGACCGAGGGTGCCCTGCTGCTGTGGCTCAACAGCCAAGGTCATGACTATCAGCCCATACGCGAACAGGTAGAAGTCGTCGACCGTCTGCCATTCTCAACCATCAACAAATACATGGCCACCGTAGTCCGTTCGGCTGTCACCGGACGCACCATGCTCTATGTGAAAGGGGCACCCGAGATGGTGCTGGCGCTCTCCGACATCAATGACCAGACCCGGAGCCACTATGAGGCGCTCCTTCTGGAATACCAGAACAAAGCCATGCGCACGCTGGGGTTGGCCTATAAGGAACTGGCAGAAGCGGAATTGCCCTTTGCCGATGGCCGTCTGACCACTGACGGTCTCCATTTTGCTGGCGTGTTTGCCATCAGCGACCCCGTCAGAACAGAGGTGCCAGCCGCCATCCGCAGTTGCATCGACGCTGGCATACAGGTGAAAATCGTGACGGGCGACACCCCTGGAACAGCAAAGGAGATAGGACGGCAGATTGGCTTGTGGACCGATGACGACAACGAGCAGAACCTGCTCACCGGAACGGAGTTCGCCGCCATGACCGACGAGCAACTGGCCCAGCGCGTGCAGCAAATCAAGATACTGTCGAGGGCACGCCCCAACGACAAGGAGAGACTGGTGCGACTGCTCAAGAGCCAGGGACTGGTGGTGGCTGCCACCGGCGACGGCACCAATGATGCACCGGCACTGAACGCTGCCGATGTGGGACTGTCGATGGGCGACGGCACGGCCGTGGCCAAGGAGGCCAGCGACATGACCATACAAGACAACTCGTTCTCCACCATTGCCAATGCCGTGATGTGGGGACGCTCACTCTATAAGAACATACAGCGCTTCATCATGTTCCAGATGACCATCAACGTGGTGGCCTGCTTCGTGGTTCTCATTGGAGCCTTCGTCGGCACCAAGTCGCCGCTCACCGTCACGCAGATGCTGTGGGTCAACCTCATCATGGACACCTTTGCCGCCATCGCGCTGGCATCACTGCCGCCATCGAAGAAGGTGATGGCAGAAAAGCCGCGCCGTGTGACCGACGCTATCATCAACCGGGCCATGGCGTGGAACATCTTTGGCGTGGGAGGCTTCTTCACCCTGCTGCTCACTGGAGTGCTGCTCATCATGCAACACACAGACATCACGTCGATGGCCGACTTCCTGCACTTCCGCTATGGCGACTACGACGGTCTCTCGCCCTATGAACTGAGCCTGTTCTTCACCCTGTTCGTCATGCTCCAGTTCTGGAACATGTTCAATGCAAAGGCATTCATGACGGGCCGTTCTGCCTTCGCTCGCATGGAAGAGTGCCGCGGCTTCATGTTCATTGCCGCCATTATCATGGTGGGGCAGGTGCTCATCGTGGAACTGGGAGGTCAGATGTTTAACGTGACCCCGTTGTCAATGCACGACTGGACCATCATTATTCTCGTCTCGTCGCTGGTGCTTCTGGTGGGCGAGGCATGGCGGCTCATAGCCCGACTAACAACAAAAAA
>CAMHDT010000091.1 GCA_946183985.1 uncultured Prevotella sp. | reverse complement strand
AAATGATACCCTTTACGTATGCTTCGTCAACAGTAGACTCAGCGTCAATCAGGGCCATAGCCTGTGCAACAGTAAGAGGTGCTTCTGCTGTTCCATGACCATCACTGCTGGGCTTGCTGGGCGTCTCGCCGCTGGCCTTCACCAGAGACACGAGGTAGTTGCCCTGATCGAACTCGAGAGTAGAATTGTTGTTCTTGTCAACATAGTTCTTTACCTTGCCGCAAACCACAACGGTGTCACCCACCTCCAGATCGGTTGAGGCCGTTACGCTGGCTCCGTCGACGAGTTTGCCGCGATATACTAAGAAACGCACCACGCCATTCTTGTCGTCAGCAATATAATAGGTGGCATTGCCATACTGGGCAGATACTTCGGTGGTCTCCACCACAATACCCTTCACATAGACCTCTGCGCCATCGTTGAGGAAAGCACCTCCTGCCAGATTCTCGCATGCATTCTGCAGGGCGGTTACGTTCCAGGGCTCTTCTATAGTGCCTTTACCTGCCGGGTCAACCACCACGGGCTCTACAGGCTGAAATGCGTCGTACGGATTGTTGTACGGCTCGGGTACATCTTCACAAGCGGTGAAGGTGAACGCTGCGATGGCCAAGGCCATCATCGAATTAAATATCTTATTCATAGTTTTATTGTTTTTTCTATTGTCAATAATCATTTTACTTCACTTCTTCAATATCGTCGATCGAGCGCATGATAATTTCCCATGAGTCGTTCTTGCCCTGCTTGTTGCAGTAGTGCTTCAGCACGCCCGTCACGTTGACTTTGCCGGTGGGCAGTTTCATGGCTGCAAAATCAGCATACTCGCTGGTGTAGATCTGCACGGCTACGCCGTTTCTGCTGTCGGATATCTGCTCGTTGAAATACCAGGATGTTGAGAATCCGGGAATAACGAATGCAGACTCTCCTGGCACAAACGGTTCGTTGATGTAAGTGCCGTTCTCACCTTTGCTAGCATCGAAATAGCCTGCCTGCTTGATGGTCACGTTTTTCAGCGTACCCAGTTTGCCAGCATCCATGTTGATGTCCCATGTAGTGGGGGTGCTGCCGTCGGCAAAAACCTCGGGCTTTACGTGTGCGCGGTAGCCAGTATAGGTGAAGTGCTCCTGCCAGAGTGCGCGTGGCATACGGCTGACACTCACTTCGCCATCCTTGTTGGTGTAAGGCGTGCCGATGGTAGCCGAACGGCGGTAGTTGCCAATGCAGAGGCCCTTCAGGTCGATGAGAATCTCGGTGCCTTCTGGCAGATAGCCGAAGATGCCACCCTGCGAGATGCCGATGAAGATGCCGCCCGTGGCGTCCTGGACGCAGATCTCGTTATACATGTTGCCCTGGATGTCGTTGGCAGTTACCACCACCTTCAGTTGAATGTCCTCGGTAATTTCCTGATATTCGCCAAGTGTGGTGATCTCTTTGTTGTACTTGGTCTTAAGGTCCTTGATGGAAATGACCTTGGTCTCCTTGATGTTCGGATTGCCATAGACCGTGTTCTCGGTAGATGGTGCGTCCCAGTCACCGTCCATGCATCCTGCAAAAGCAACACATACAAGTGCTAATAATAAATAATGTATCTTTTTCATACTGTTGTCGATTTTCAATTATCAATGTAATTAGAACTTGTAGGCAATGTTCAGCATACCATTGATGCCATAGGCATAGTATTTGAACGGATTCTTAGAGAACTTGTAAGCACGTACATTGCCGCTGGCAGTATAGTCGGAACGGCTCTGCTCATAGCCGCCAGTCACGATGTTCTGGTTGTTGAGCAGGTTGGTGATCATCAGGTTGATGCTCATCGAACGGCCGTGCTTCAGATAGAGACTCTTGCCAATAGAGGCGTCGAGCATGAAGCCGCCGTGACCCTTGGCCTGTGCAAGTGCGCTCTTCTTCACGTTGTTGTCGTCGTCGTACACGTTTCCTTCAACCTTCTGGCGTGCGGCCAGTGTGGAACCGTAGCGGAAAGAAGGCGAGTAGGAGAGGTAGATGCGGTCGTACCAGTTGCAGTTGAGGTCGATGAACCAGCCGCTGGCGTGGTAACTCAGGATGGCGCTGATGGCGGTGAGCGGTGTGCTGGCCTCGCGCATGTCTTTATTATATACTATCTCCGGAGCGTTTTCGTTGCCGTCGTTGAAGGTACCCTTGGTCGAACTCATGTACCATACGCGTGCATTGTTGGTGTTGCGAGCTTCGCTCACGGTGCCGATCGTCTTGAAGTTCAGGGCGTCGGTCAGTTTGAAGTTCAGACCCCATTCCACACCGTAGTATTCCTTTGACATGCCTGTCATGGAGACATACGAGAACGAGTTGATGTCGTCGAAGTAGAAGTTCTGCCACTCGGTAGCGTCGTCTACATAGGCGCCGTAGACCATCACGTTGGCCTTGAGCCATGAGGTTCTGAACTGGTAACTCAGTTCGGTGGAGTAGTTCTTTTCGTTCTTCAGGTCTACCACGAAGTCGTTGTTCATCTCAGGAGCCACGAAGGCAGCCTGTGCCTGTGGGGCGCGAACCTCGACGCCGAAGCCTCCGCTCAATGTGTGTCCGTTGCCCAGGTTGACAACAGCCCCCATCTTGCCGCCTCCCTCAAGGAAGTGTGCAGTCTTGCTCTTTCCGTATGAGTTGTCAAGGAACATACCGTTGCGCATCTTTCCGTCGCGCTGCATTTCCACGCCGCCGATGCGTCCGCTGACGAAGGCGTGTGTGTTGCCTACGTTGGCAGCATAGGTGGCCCATACGCTGGCTTTGTCGACGAGGAGGTTATAGTCATAGCCAAATTTGTCGCCTTCGCGAACCTCGCCGTTGGGCTTGTTGGCATCATACTGTACCTGAGCGTCGAGCATCGAGAAGTTGCCCAAAGCGTAGGTGTTGATGTTGTGGAAAATGGTTGCACCCATCAGGTCGTCCATGGTCTGATAGTGCATGCCTTTGTTGGTGGCCAGTTGGAAGCCCACCGTCAGGTGCTGGTCCTTGTTGAGGTCCACGTTCAGGTTCGACGACATGGAGATGTTCAGGTTGTTGTTGTGCTTGGCCTGAATGAAGTACATGGCATCGGCACCCTGCATGGAGGCGTTCTTGTTGGCCTGATACAGACGGTCGAAGTCAATCTGACGGTCGCGCTGATGGCCCGACAGCAGGTTCTTGGCACGCAGCCAGTCGCTGGCCAAGGCCTCGGTGCGGTTGAGCACATCGCCTTCATCCCATACATCGAAGTAACTGCTGGGCAGGTTCTTCCAGTAGTTGGGGTGGGGGTTGTCAGAGTTGTTGTAGTTCAGTTTGGTGCTCTTGTACATGGAGTAGCGGCCAGTGAGTGTAGTCACCAGTTTCATCTGGTCGTTGATTTTCCAGTCCCATGTCATCAAGGCGGTGGGAGCGAAGTCGTTCACCACGCGCGAGTTGCGCTTGTGACCGCCCTGGTATCCCCAGTAGGGATTGTAATAGCGGTCGTTGGCCAGCCAGTACATCTCGTCGGTGGCAGCACCCTGCGATGCGCGTTCGGTGGGATTGCCCCATGTGACGAGCGAGAGATGGTGCTGGTCGTTGATGAACTTCTCTGCACCGAAGAAGTAACTCAGCGAGTTGTAGAACGTACCGTCTACATAGGCTGTGTTCATGTTTGCCCAACGGTAGGTGAGGTTGGCCGAGAAAGCCCAGCCGTTCTCCTGTATACCACTATTATAAGTATACATGCCACGCAACGTGTAGTTGCGGTTTGCCCCTGTCAGCGTAATGCGCTGTCCGGTGGCAAATGCCGATGGGCGGAAGTTGTAGTTGTTTGAGCCAGCCATGCCGCTCATGCCGAAGTGGTTGTCTTCAAAAGGCAGGGCGTTTTCCACGCCACGGGTCTGCTGGTTCAAACCGCCAACAAGCGAGTAGCGGAACTGACCGGTCTCCAAGTCGTTCATCTGAACGCCATTGATGTAAATGTCATTGTACTTTTGGTTAAAAGCACGGTAGCGGAAACGCATCGGACTGTAGAGGAACCCGACCTGCGAGGCATAGACATTGCTGTTCGAGCCTGTAATGGTGACATTGGCCGACATGTCGTCGTCCTCTCCCAGCTGTGCTTCCGTGAAAGTGAAGGCCTGCTCTTCCTGAATGCCGCTGTATCCCAGAGAGTCAGTCTGCTGGGCCATGGCTGCAGGAGCGACGCATAGCGCCATCACTACGAGTTTCAGCTTTTTGTTCATATAGACATATTTTAGATTAAAGATTATTTATTCTGTGCAAAGATACATTAAAAAAACGTAACAACAAAGTAATTTAAGAAAAAGTTTTATATGAATTAAAATATTATGAAAAATGTATGGAATAATGGAAAAAAGTTGTATCTTTGCAGCAATTATTACTAATCGATTATGAAAAAGACAATGTTTTTATTGGCGATGCTGCTCTTGGTTGGAGTGGCCGCCGCATCGGCCGAAGGAAAGAAATACACGCTCTATGGCGTGGGATTTTACAATTTGGAGAACCTTTTTGACACATGCCACGATGAAGGACATAATGACTATCAGTTCCTGCCTGACGGACAGTATAAGTGGACGGGACTGAAGTACACCCATAAGTTGCGCAACATGGCACGCGTGTTGTCGGAGATGGGTACCGACAAGTTGCCTGGCATTGGCTGTGCTATGATTGGTGTAAGCGAGGTTGAGAATGCCAAGTGTCTGGAAGACCTCTGCAATCAGGAGCCTCTGAAAGCCCGTAATTTCCAGTTTGTGCATATTGAAGGCCCTGACTACCGTGGTGTTGACTGTGCCTTGCTTTATAATCCTCGCCTGTTCCAGGTGCGCGATGTGAAGTTGGTGCCCTATGTCTATACCTTGCCTCAGGACAGCATGCGCAACACGCGTGGCTTCCTTGTTGTGAGCGGCACCATGGCCGATGAACATGTGGTGGTCATCGTCAACCACCTGCCGTCGCGTTTCTCTCCTTCTTTCTATCGTGAGGAAGGCGGTCGCCAGTTGCGCATCGTGAAGGACTCGCTGATGCGTGAGGACCCCGGTGTCAAGATGTTTGTCATGGGTGATATGAACGATGATCCTCAAGACAAGTCGATGGCAGAGGCCCTCGGCGCCAAGCGCAAGATGAAGGATGTGGAGAAAGACGGCCTGTGGAATCCTTTCTGGGATACACTTGCCGGTGGTGCAGGTACCTTGCAGTATGACGGTGGCTGGAATCTGTTCGACCAGATTATCCTTTCGCAGTCGTTGCTCGATGCCAAGCATATGAAGAATATGGAGTTCAAGCCTGCTGACATTCGCTGTGAGACATTAAAATACTATCGTCATCAGATCTTCCGTCGCGACTATCTCTTCCAGAAAGAAGGTAAATACAAGGGCGGCAACCTGCGCACCCATGCTGGCGGTGTGTGGCTCGACGGTTATAGCGACCACCTGCCCACGGTTGTCTATGTAATTAAAGAAGTGAAGTGATTCCACTTTATAGGGTGGCAGTCGTCAGATAAATTGTGAATTGTAAAATAGCAAATCAATATGACTATTATTGGAATCGCAGGCGGAACGGGTTCGGGCAAAACCACCGTTGTCAGAAAGATTGCCCAGGCGTTGCCTCCCCATTTTGTGGCAGTGGTGCCCATCGACTCGTATTATAACGATACGACAGGTCTGACGCCGGAAGAGCGGGCGGCCATCAACTTCGACCATCCCGATGCATTCGACTGGAAACTGCTTACCGAGCAGGTGCGTAAACTTAAGAATGGCGAGGCCGTTGAGCAGCCCACCTATTCTTATATAGAGAGCAACCGCCAGAAGGAGACCGTGCATGTGGAGCCTAAGCCCGTTATCATCATCGAAGGTATCATGGCCTTGCACAACAAGAAGTTGCGCGATATTATGGACCTCAAGATATTTGTCGATACCGATGCCGATGTGCGTCTTATCCGTAACATACGCCGCGATGTGGTGGAGCGTGGCCGTACCGTAGAGATGGTGCTCGACCGCTACGAGAAGGTGCTCAAGCCCATGCACGAGCAGTTCATTGAGCCCACCAAGCATTTTGCTGACCTCATTATCCCCTCTGGCGGTGAGAACAAAACGGGCATCCATATTCTCAAGACCTATATCGAGGGTATCGTGACGGGGGTTTAAGGGAAAAGTGAATAGTGAAAAGTGAAAAATATGCTGCCGCATGACAAGACTGTATTTGGCACGGCACGGTGAGACTGTGGATAATGAGCGGCAGATCATGCAAGGTCAGACGCAAGGAGAACTGAACATTAATGGGAGAGTGCAGGCGCTGCAACTCTCCCATCAATTTGCCGACGAACCTCTTGACGCTATCATCGCAAGCGACTTGCATCGTTCCATACAGACGGCACGCATCCTTGCCGAGCCTCATCACATGGCGGTGGTGACCACCCCTTTGCTGCGCGAACGCGACTGGGGTGGCTTCACCGGCCGTTATATTCCCGATTTGAAAGGTGAGGCGTGGCCCGATGATATAGAGTCCTTGGCGCAACTGAAGGAACGGGCTCGCCGCTTTCTCGACTGGCTTCGTGCCTCTTATCCCGATCAGCAGGTGCTAGCCGTGGGACATGGCATCATCAACAAGGCCATACAGGCTGTCTATTTCAACAAGGAGATGAGTGAAATAGAGAGAATGAAAAATGCCGAGGTGCGAATCCTCGACATTTAACACTCCATTTTTTATTTTGTTTCTTGGATTATCTGCGTCCGCTGCGACTGCCGCCGAACGAACCGCTGCCTCCGCCGCGACTGCCGGAACCGCTGTGTCCAGAGTGGTTGCCTGACATTGAACCGCCGCTGCTACGAGTGCCTCCAAACGAACTGCCGCCGTGGCTTCTGTTTCCACCAAAGGAACCTGAACTGTGACTGCTGTTGTTGTGGCTGCTGCTGTGGTTGCCTCCGAATGAGTGGTTGTCGTGCCTGTTCTCGTTGCCAGAGTTGTGCGGGGACGTCAGTCCTCTGTTGCTGTCGTGGTTGCTCGGGTTCTCGTTGACATTGTTGTTGTTGCGGTGTCCGCTACCGAAGCCACCGTTATGGTTGTGGCCAGGGTGGTTGCTGCCGTGGTTGAAACGGTCGTTGTCAACGGTAATGCGAGTAGAACTGTGTCCGCCGTGGTTGCCGCGATAGTCGCCGCGGTCCCATCCGTTGCGCATGCCGAAGTGCTGGTCGCGAGGTCTGTCTGGACGGAAGAAATGATGGCGTCCCTCATAATAACTGCGTCCGCCGTTCATGCGCCAACTGTGTCCGCCGCGATACGACAGATAGAAGTGTGGCCTTCCGAAATAGAAATAGTCACGGTGCGGATAGCGGGCATAGATGCCGAAGTGCCAGTAGCCACTGTCCCAGTACAGCGGGCGGTAGAAATAGGTGGCAGCCCTGAAGGCATCCCACTGCCACTGGTAGAGAATATAACTCAGATCCAGATTGCGGCGCTCCCAGTAGGGCCCGTACACATCGTTATAACTGGTCACTCCCATGAGGTAATCAAGGTTGATTTCATAGGCGGCCTCGTACTGTGCATCGCTCAGGTTCAGTTCATAGGCCATCTTGTCGGTCAGGAAGAGAGCCTCGTTGCGTGCCTGCTCGTATGTCATGGCGTAGGTCTGTGCTACTGTCGTCAGCATCAGTACCAGGGTAAACAACATCTTCTTCATAATCGTATTCTTTAAATAGTTAGACATTCGTTTTATTGTTTCTGCTGCAAAATAACTGCTTTTTTCGCACCCCAACAAGGGATTTTCCCTAAATAGTCGGAGGAAAATCCCTATGATTGGAAAAAAAGTCGTATCTTTGCCACCATAAAACTATAAATGAGAGAATGAAACGACTATTTGTGTTATGGTGGGCCGGCATGACGACCCTGCTGGCATGGTCCCAGATTGAGGTGCGCACGGAGGGGCAGTTCTCTGCGGCATCAGGCGACCACTCACCGCTGTGGCTCAACGCCAACAAGTACGGCCTTAGTTCGCTGGACAAGGCCAACGGCTATGTGCGTGGCGGTGTGTTCCGGAGTATTGACAATGACTCCTCTCGCCGCTGGGCGTGGGGTGCCGGTGCCGATGTGGCGGTGGCCGGCGGCTTCACCAGCACTATGGTGCTGCAGCAGGCCTACGGCGAGGTGCGCTGGCTGAAAGGCCTGCTCACCGTGGGCAGCAAGGAGCAGCCCATGGAACTGAAGAGTCAGGAACTGAGCAGCGGCCCGCAGGCCTTGGGCGTCAACGCCCGTCCCGTTCCCGGCGTGCGCCTTTCACTGCCCGACTACTGGGACGTGCCGTTCCTCCACGGATGGGTGGGACTGAAAGGCCATATCTTCTACGGTATGACGACCGACGACAACTGGCAGAAGGATTTTGCCGCCAGTCAGACCAAGCGTACAGAACGTACCAAACTGCACACCAAGGCCGGCTATATCCGTATCGGACAAAAAGACCGTCCCCTGACCGTGGAACTTGGTCTGGAGATGGCGGCACAGTTCGGCGGCCGCAGTTACTGTGTCGACGATGACCATATGGATCAGCCGGTGGAAAACGAAGACGGCATCAAGGGCATGGTAAAAGCCTTGATACCCAGCGGAG
>CAMHDT010000090.1 GCA_946183985.1 uncultured Prevotella sp. | reverse complement strand
ATAACGCTGCAAAGATAGGCCATTTTTTTGAATTATGCAAACTTTTTTAGAAGTTTTTTTGATAAAAATCAATGTGCGGGCACACAGCGCAGCATGTCCTGTGAAAAACCTACTCATTGGCCTGTTCTGCAGCAGGCTGGGCACTGGTGTTGGCGTCGGCATCCATGTCGGCAGGTTCGCTGCTGTGGACATGTCCAACGGAGTCAACGGAGAGGGAGTCGGTGGAAGGCAGGGCGAGATAGCCTCCGCAACCATACATCGATGGCTGGAGCGTGGCATCCTTCGGCTCGCCGAACTTGGCGTGGTAGTGCTGGAAGGCTGGGTCGGCAAGCACGCTGCCGAGGAAATAGCCGCAGATGGGAAGGGCTGTGCGGTTGCCTTGGCCCAGTTGTCCGGTGCGGAAGTGTATGCAGCGGTATTCGCCACCCACCCATGCTCCGCACACCAGGCGCGGCGTGGTGCCGATGAACCAGGCGTCGGAGTGGTTGTTTGAGGTGCCCGTCTTGCCGCCAAGGTCGGTGTCGGTCACACCGTAGCCCACGAAACCGCGCAGGCGCGAACTGGTGCCGCTCATGCCGCCCATGAGCAACTGCTGCACAAAATAGGCACTGCGATAGGGAATGGCCTCGCGCCCTTGGGTGGGCGCCTCGTAGAGCACCTTGCCGTCGCGGTCTTCAATGCGGCTCACCAGCACGGGGTCGAACGCCACACCGTCGTTGCATGGGGTGCAATAGGCGCTGACCATCTCCAGCAGGTTGACATCGCTGGAGCCCAGTGCCAAGGCTGGCGTTGCATCGAGCGGACTCTTGATGCCCATGTCGTGGGCGGTCTTCACAATATTGTCTATGCCGCACTCCTGGCCCAAGCGCACTGCCACCGAGTTGATGCTCATGGCGAAAGCCTGCTTCAAGGTGATGTTGGAATTGGTGAAGTGTCCGTCGGCATTGGTCGGTGCCCAGGTCACTTCCTGTCCGTGGTCCATCACTTTCATGGAGAAATAGGCATCGCGGCGGGTGTCGCATGGCGTGATGCCCTGGTTCATGGCCTCGGTATAGACGAAGAGTTTGAAGGTGGAGCCGGGCTGGCGCATGGCCGTCACCTTGTCATATTTCCATGTGTCGAAGTCCACATCGCCCACCCAGGCCTTGACATGGCCCGTCTGTGGCTCGATGGCTACGAAGCCGCAGTGCATGAAGTGCTCCATGTAGCGAATGGAGTCGAGCGTGCTCATCTCTGCTTCCACAGGACCGTCGTAACTGAACAGCGTCACCGGGTGCGGCAGGTTCAGGTAATAGTCGATGGAGTCCTGATTGTTGTCGAACTTGCGAGCCAGCGTTTTGTAATAGTCGGTCTTTTTGGCAAGGTCTTCAATGAAATGGGGTATCTCCACATGGCGCTCATCCTGCCAGGGAGGCGTGCTCCCCCAGTGGGCATTGAACGTTTTCTGAACTTGCTTCATCTGCTTCACGGCAGCCTCTTCGGCATATTTCTGCAGACGGGTGTCGAGGGTGGTGTAGATCTTCAGACCTTCAGTGTAGTAGGCATATTTGCTGTTGTCGCCATAGTATTCGGTGCACCATTCTTTCATGAAGTCGGCCACGGCCTCACGGAAATAGTTGGCTTCACTGTCATAGGCATTCTCAACACTATAGTCGAGGGTGATGGGGAGGGCTTGCAGCGAGTCGCACTCTTCTGCTGTGAGATAGCCGTGCGCCTTCATGTTGGACAGCACCACATTGCGACGCTTGAGACTGTTTTCCGGATTCAGGCGCGGGTTATAGGTCGTGGTGGCCTTGAGCATTCCCACCAGCACGGCAGCCTGCTCGGCTGTCAGGTTCTGTGGCGTGGTGCCGAAATAGGTCTTACAGGCAGTCTTGATGCCGTAGGCGTTCGAGCCGAAGTCGACGGTGTTGGCATACATGGTCAGGATTTCCTCCTTGGAGAAGTAAAGTTCCAGTTTGAAGGCTGTGATCCACTCCTTGGTCTTCATGATCAGCATCTTCACGCCGGGAATGTTGCCAAGAAGACCTGTGCTGTATTCCGTGCGTACGCGGAAAAGGTTCTTGGCCAGTTGCTGGGTGATGGTAGAGGCACCGCGGGCCTCACCGTGAACGATATAGTCTTTCAGGGCTGCGCCAAAGGCTTGGAAGTCAACACCCATGTGGCTGAAGTAGCGCTCATCTTCGGTGGAGATAAGGGCTTCCCAAAACACGGTGTCCACATCGCTGAACTCTACTGGCGTGCGGTTCTCGCTGAAGAACTTGCCAATCATGACGCTGTCGGCACTATAGATTTCGGATGCGGCGGCAGGGCGCGTATTGATAATCGTGCTCATGCTGGGCGACTTGCCGAAGAGCCCGAGGAAGTTGATGTCGACAGCCCCCAGATAGAGGAAGCAGGCTACGACGAGGGTGGCAATGGCAGAGACAATCTTTATATACCAGGGGCGACCCTTGAATATTCCAACATACCATTTAAGGACGCGCTTCATGAGGCGGCCGATATGGCGAAGCATGTCTTTTACTTTATTCATCTCGTTCTATGTGTTTGGTTATCAATTCTGTATCGTTTGGGGAGAACCAAGTGATATTAGGGTCCTTCTTATACCAAGTGAGTTGTTTTCTCGCATAGCGGCGGGTGTTGCCCTTGATGCGCTCAACGGCTTCTTCCAACGACCATTGGCCGTCGAGATAGGTGAAGAGTTCCTTGTATCCCACCGTGTTCAGGGCATTCAACTGCCTTTTCTCGATAAGGCTTCGGGCCTCGTCGAGGAACCCTGATTCCATCATCATGTCAACACGTTTGTTGATGCGGGTGTATAGTTCCTCGCGGGGGAGAGTTAGGGCAGTCTTGACAATTCGGTAGTCTCTTTGCTTGCGTTCGTTCTTGCGGAATGAGGTGTAGGTCTTGCCTGTCATGTGGCAGATCTCCAGGGCATGAACCACACGCCGGGGGTTGTTCTTGTCGACGATGGCGTAATGCTCAGGGTCGAGCACGCGCAGTTCTTCGCATAGACTGGCCAGTCCTTCTTCGGCCAGGCGGCGTTTCATCGTTGCCCTCGTGTCATCATCAACGGTAGGGATGTCGTCAATGCCATTGCAAACGGCATCGATATACATCATGCTGCCGCCAGAGAGTAGGGCATAGTCGCTTTGCCGGAACAATTCGTTCAGCAGCGCCGTGACCTGTTCCTCATACATGGAGGCACTGTAATACTGTTCGATGGAAAGCGTACCGACAAAATAGTGCCGCACCTGCCGAAGTTGTGCTTCGGTGGGCGCGGCTGTTCCTATCTTCATCTCCTTGTAGATTTGCCGGCTGTCAGCATTGATGATGGGGATGCCGTAGTGTTGGGCCAGGTGGATACATAAGTCGGACTTACCAACGGCTGTCGGCCCCGTTACAACGATGAGGGTTTTCATCTGATGCAACCTCTCTTTGTGTTTTCAAAGAATGAGCAGATATATTCAACTTCTTTCGAATCAGGATACTTGGCGCGTGCTTCTGCTACGCCGTCCTTGCTGATGGGGTTGGCATAGATGGTGCGATAGGTGTCGTGAATCATTTCAATGGTCTCGTTGGAGAAACCGCGACGACGCAGGCCGATGAGGTTGACACCGGCATAGCGGATGGGCTCCTTGCCTGCAATGATATAAGGAGGAATGTCCTGGCTTGTGCGACAGCCGCCTTGAACCATGATGTAGCCGCCAATGTGTATGAACTGATGGAGGAGCACGCAGGCAGAGATGATGGCGCAATCGTCAATTTCCACCTCGCCGGCAATCTTTGTGGAGTTGCCGATGATACAATTGTTGCCGATGACACAGTCGTGGGCAATGTGCATGTTCTCCATGAGCAGGTTGCCAGAGCCCACAACGGTCTTGCCACGGCTGGCTGTGCCACGGCTGATGGTCACATTCTCGCGAATGGAGTTGTTGTCGCCGATTTCACAGGTCGTTATCTCACCCTTGAACTTCAAGTCTTGTGGCTTTGTTGAGATGCTTGCTCCGGGAAAGAACTCATTGCCGTTGCCTATGCGTGCGCCTGTGTGAATCGTTACGCTGTTCAGCAGACGGTTGTTGTCGCCTATTACCACATCTTTGTCAATGACGCAGAAAGGACCGATAATATTGTTGTCGCCCAACTTTGCTTCGGGATCGACTATTGCCAATGGATGTATCTGGTTCATCTTGATTATTTGTTCTTTACTATTTGTGCGGTGAAGGTGGCTTCCGAAACAATCTTATCGCCTACGAAGACATAGCCGTGCATGGTCGAGATGCCGTGGCGCAGAGGTCCCATCAACTCTACCTTGAACAGAAGGGTGTCGCCAGGAACAACCTTTTGGCGGAACTTGACGCCGTCAATCTTCATGAAATAGGTGGACCAGCGTTCGGGTTCTTCTACGGTGTTGAGAACCAGCAGACCGCCACACTGGGCCATGGCCTCTATCTGAAGAACGCCGGGCATGACTGGCTCTTGTGGGAAGTGTCCGGTAAAGAAAGGCTCGTTGGAGGTGACATTCTTGACGCCTACAATCGTTGTGGCACCAATCTCTATCACCTTGTCAATCAACTGCATGGGATAGCGGTGGGGAAGAAGTTCCCTGATGCGGTTGACATCCATCACAGGCTCTTCGTTGGGATCATAGGCTGGTGCCTGAATCTCGTGCTTGCGAATCTCCTTGCGTATTTCGCGGGCAAACCTGTTGTTGATGGTATGTCCCGGACGGGTGGCGATGATGCGTCCCTTGATGGGGCGACCAATGAGTGCCATGTCGCCAATGACATCCAGCAACTTATGGCGCGTACATTCGTTCTCCCATACCAGTGGCTTGTGCTGGATATAGCCCAGTTCGTTGGCATCGCGATGCTCCACATGAAGCATGTCGGCCAGCATGTCAAGACGCTCTTGGGTGGTCTGACGCTCGTATATCACGATGGCGTTGTCCAAGTCGCCGCCCTTGATGAGATTGGCCTGAAGAAGTGGCTCAATATCACGCACGAAGACAAAGGTACGTGCGGGAGCAATCTCCTCGGCATATTTCGTGATGTCGTCTAATGTTGCGAATTGGCTGTTAATGAACTTTGACTCAAAGGAGCACATGGAGGTAATGGAGAAATCCTCATCAGGCAACAGTGTGATGCAGGAGCCGGAATTCTCGTCCTTCACTTCTATCTTCTTGCGAATGACATAGTAGTCCTTAGGAGCATTCTGCTCTTCCATGCCAATCTCCACAATCTTGTTCACATACTGGATGGCGGAACCGTCTAAGATGGGGAACTCTGGACCGTTGACCTGAATCAGGCAGTTGTCGATGCCAAGAGCATATAGGGCGGAAAGACCATGCTCTACAGTAGAAACGCGCACATCGCCCTTGCCCAGGACGGTGCCGCGCTGTGTGTCTACCACATTCTCCGCTACAGCATCAATCACGGGCATTCCATCAAGGTCAATGCGCTGAATCTTATATCCATGGTTCTCGGGGGCAGGATTGAAAGTCACTGTGAGGCTTAACCCTGTGTGCAGTCCTTTGCCGCAAAGCGAGAAACTGCCCTTAAGTGTCTGTTGTTTCATTGCTATCGTGTATTACAGTTTGCTTTTCTTGAGTTCTTCAATCTGCTTCTTCAGTTCGCCCAGTTCCTTGTACATCTCAGGCAAACGGCGCATGATGGCCATGGACTTGAAGAACTGTTTGGGCTCCATGGCGGGTGAGCCGATGAGTTGCTCGTTGCCCTTGGTGCTGCTGATAACGCCGCACTGGGCACCGACAAAGGTCTTGTCGGCTACCTGGATATGACCGGCAAAACCTGCCTGGCCACCAACCATACACCATTTGCCTATCTTCGTGCTGCCTGCCATTCCGGCCTGTGCCGACATGACGGTGTTCTCGTCTATCTCACAGTTGTGGGCTACCTGTATCAGATTGTCTAACTTAACGCCTTTATGGATGATGGTAGCCCCCATGGTTGAGCGGTCTACGCAAGTGTTCGCACCAATCTCAACGTTGTCTTCAATAATGACGATACCAATCTGTGGTATCTTGTCATAGCCGTCGGTATTGGGGGCGAAGCCAAATCCGTCGGCGCCTATCACGCTTCCGGCATGGATGGTGACATTGTTGCCTATCTTGCAGCCCTGATAGATGGTTACGTTGGGATAAAGGGTACATTTCTCGCCAATCTTCACACCATCGCCAACAACGGTGTGCTGATAGATTTGTGTGCCGTCGGCAATCACGGCACCGTCGCCAATATAGGCAAACGCACCTACATAGACATCCTTGCCGATAGTGGCCTTTGGTGAGACAAATGCCAAGGAGTCGATGCCTGTCTTGCGGGGCTTTACCGACTCGTAGAACTGCAGCAACTTTGCTACTGCCTCATAGGCGTTTTTCACGCGAATCAGCGTAGGCTTGACCTCGTGCTCCAGTTCCAGATCATCGTTTACAAGAACGATGGTCGACTTGGTTTCATAAATAAAATGCGTGTATTTGGGATTCGACAGAAAGGAAATTGCACCTTCTGTGCCTTCTTCAATTTTTGCGAATGTGTGAACGGCTGCATTCTCGTTTCCTTCGATCTTGCCACCTATCAACCCTGCAATTTGTTTGGCTGTAAACTCCATAAATATGTTTAAGTTTTCTGTTTAGGGTGCAAAGTTACACAATTTTATTGAAACCGTTGATAACAAAGGTAATATTTTCGTATTTTTTTAGAAAGAAGGGCCACGTTCAGTATCTCTGATGCCTCGGAAATATCTTTTATGGTGCCGTCTTTATAGAGAATGTCGATGGTGTCATCATCAACAGAATACATGTCTTTCTGAATCGTATTGACGCTCATCAGATAGTGTGCCAGACTTTTGTCTATGCCTGCCTTTTGGGCTATGTGTGTTTGCAGTTCATCAATGCGCTCGGGTGTAATGGGGGTTTCGTGGACTTCTACTTTGAATATCTTCCTGTTAAGCATGTCAGTGGCCAAGGTAGAAAGGATGATATCGTCGGAGTGCTTCCATGCTTTCATGGCACTCCAGATATCGCTGTCGTCCAGTTCCTCATACATCTGCAGGGCTTCTTCGTGTTCAGCAAACCATTGAGCATCAATGTCGTTTTCAATGAAATAGGCCAAAGCGGGCGAGGCAAACAGCGTTTTCCCTTGCCGCGAAAGGTCTTTTGCCCTGGTTAGCATATTGACCAGCACTTTCTCATAGGCCACGGCCGTCTTGTGGAGATAGACCTGCCAATACATGAGGCGTCGTGTGGTGAGATAGTTCTCCAGCGAATAGATGCCTTTCTGCTCAACCACGAGCCTGTCGTCAACCACGTTCAGCATCTTGATGATACGTGCTGACCCGATGTTGCCCTCGGTGACCCCGGTAAAGAAAGAGTCTCGCCGAAGGTAATCCAGACGGTCCATATCCAATTGGCTGGATATGAGTTGGTGCAGAAAACGCTTGGGATATTCGTCTTTGAAGATGGAGATGGCCAGATTGAGCCTGCCGCCAAGGTCGCGGTTAATCTGTTCCATCATCAGCAGCGAGATGTCCTCGTGCGATATGCCTTTGATAAGGGTGTTTTCAAGCACATGCGAAAACGGCCCGTGACCGATGTCGTGCATCAGGATGGCGGCTTGCACGGCTTCTGCCTCTGAGTCGAAAATGAAATGTCCCTTTTGCTGTAGTGAGAGAATGGCCTCGCTCATGAGGTGGAAGGCACCAATGGAATGTTGAAACCTCGTGTGTCTTGCTCCGGGATATACTACGGAGGCCAGTCCTAATTGATTGATACGGTTAAGGCGTTGAAAGAGCGGGTGCTTTACGATGTCGTAAAGCAACCCGCGTGGAATCTTAATGAACCCGAATACCGGGTCGTTAATGATTTTTGGTTCGTTCATGTTTAAGTGTTAATCCTCGTCCTTCATCTCAGCCTCGTGCTCCTTGATGAGTTGCTGCTGGATGTCGTTTGGAACGAGTTCGTAAGAAGCGAACTTGGTGCTGAATGATGCGCGTCCGCCAGTGATGCTGCTCAAGGCGATGGAGTAGTTGGAGAGTTCCTTGAGAGGAATCTTTGCCGACAGTTTCTGATAACCGGCTTCTGAATCCATGCCCATGATAATGGCGCGGCGTCCCTGAAGGTCGCTCATCACGTCGCCCATATAGTCGGAAGGTACATAGACCTCCAGGTCGTAGATGGGCTCAAGCACCTTTGGTCCTGCTTCACGGAAGGCTGCCGAGAAGGCATTGCGTGCTGCAAGCATGAACGAAAGTTCGTTGGAGTCAACGGGGTGCATCTTTCCGTCGTAGACGATGACGCGAACGTCGCGGGCATACGAGCCGGTGAGCGGTCCGCGTTCCATGCGCTCCTGAACACCCTTGAGGATGGCGGGCATGAAGCGGGCGTCGATGGCACCGCCGACCACAGAGTTGATGAAGACGAGCTTGCCGCCCCACTCCAGATCGATTTCCTGCTTACCCTTGATATTCATCTTGAACTCCTGGCCGTTGATGGTGAACGACGTCGGATCTTCCATGCCGTCGGTGTAGGGCTCAACGATGAGGTGTACCTCACCGAACTGTCCGGCACCACCCGACTGCTTCTTGTGACGATAGTCGGCACGAGCCATCT
>CAMHDT010000089.1 GCA_946183985.1 uncultured Prevotella sp. | reverse complement strand
ACTACTGCAACCTCTACATGCAGTATGAGTGTTTCGAGAAGACGGGCGAGATGCACTTCACGCCTCCTGTGCAGACCATCTATGCCACCATTCAGGCTTTGAAGGAGTACTTCGAGGTGGGCGAGGCAGCCAAGTTTGCACGCCACCGTCGCGTCTATGAGGCCATCAAAAAAGGTGTGGCAGCGTTGGGCATGAAGGAAGCCATCAAGGATGAGATACAGTCAGGCCTGGTGGTGTCAGTGAAGTATCCCGATGATCCCAACTGGAGTTTCGAGAAGGTGCACGACTACTGCTACGAGCGTGGCTTCACCATCTATCCGGGCAAGATCAGTACCACGAACACCTTCCGTCTCTGTGCCCTGGGTGCTATCGATGTGAAGGACATTGAAGACTTCTTTGTTGTGCTGAAGCAGGCCTTGGACCACTTCCAAATCAAACTGTAATAATGAAAGACATTTTTTCGTGATGACATCATAACATAAGAAAACAATGAACGAAAAAATATATGCTTCCCTTAAGTCGGCCGATACGGAAGACTGGGTAGACTATCATATTGTACGGCCGTTTACCTACTATTGGGCATGTTTCTTTGCCAAACTGGGCATCCATCCCAATGCGGTCACCATTGCCTCGATGATTATCGGAGGTGCCAGCGCCTTCTTCTTCGCACACGGATGCCTACACTATGAAGGAGGCTGGGGGTTGTTCTACAACCTGATGGCTTTCCTGCTGCTGTTCATTGCCGACATCCTCGACAACACCGACGGCCAGTTGGCCCGCATGACGGGTAAGAAAAGTGCCCTGGGACGAATCCTTGACGGACTGGCAGGCTATGCATGGTATGCTCCCATCTACATTGCGCTGGTATATCGTTTCTATATACATCACGACATAGAGTTCTCACTGCTGGGGTTGCTGGGGCTTAGCGAAACCAATACCACTATCATCATTGCCACTATCGTGGTATTCATCCTGGCCGCCATCTCCGGACTGGCAGGCATTGCTCCGCAACAGCGCATAGCCGACTACTACATCCAGACCCACCTCTTCTTCCTGAAGGGTGAGAAAGGTGCCGAACTCGACAATGTGAAGCGTCAGCAGGAACTGTTGGACCAGATTCCTGAGAAAGGCCATTTCTGGCAGCGCTTGATACAGCGCTCGTATGTGGACTACACCTACCAGCAGGAGCGTGTCACGCCCCAGTTCCAGCGTCTCATGACCCGTCTGCGTGAGCGCTATGGTGATGCCTCCAACTTCCCTGAGTCGGTACGCGAGGAGTTCTGTCGCAACTCGAAGCCCGTGTTGAACTATGTGTTCATGCTGGTGTTCAACTTCCGCACCTCCTACCTCCTGCTGTTCTGTCTGCTTGACATCCCCGTGGCCACTTTCTTTTTTGAGATCATCATCGTTGGTCTCATCATGCGCTACACCATCCGCCGCCATGAGGCTTTCTGCAAAAAAATAGCCGACAGTTTGTAATTCACAATTCACAATTGACAATTCACAATTCACAATTAACAATTAACAATTCACAATTGACAATTCACAATGGCGGTAGCAAATTATTCACTATTCACTATTCACTTTTACCTTAAGCATGAAGTGGACTAAGCAAAGAATCAACAATCTCTTCTTTCTCCTCGGTGTCGTGACCGTGGTGGTGATGCTGTTCACATTCGATGTCAGTTTTGCTGAATTGTGGGATCATCTCTGTCATGCGGGCTATTGGCTTATTCCCATTGTGGGTGTGTGGATTATCATCTATGCCATCAATGCCTGGGCATGGATGTGCATTATCAACAGTGTGAAAAGCCCCGCCGAGCATGTCAGTTTCCTGCGCGTCTTCCGACTCACCATCACAGGTTATGCCCTTAACTACTCCACACCTGTGGGAGGACTGGGGGGCGAGCCTTACCGCATCATAGAATTGTCGAAGAACATGAGCAACGATCATGCCGCCTCGTCGGTCATCCTCTATGCCATGATGCATATCTTTGCCCATTTCTGGTTCTGGTTCATCTCCATCTTCATCTATCTGGCCTTGGTTTTCGTAGGCGACCTGCCCATGACACCTGTGGTAGCCATCCTGCTGAGCACCATCTTCGTGCTCTTCTGCCTGGCTCTCATTGTCTTTGCCAAGGGCTACAGGCACGGACTGGCCAAGAAGGGCATCCGCTGGGCTGGCAAGGTTCCAGGACTAAAAGGCTGGAGCGCACGCTTCAATGAGCGTCATGCCGAGACCTTGGAAAAGATTGATGCTCAGATAGCCAGTATGCACAAGCAAAACAAACGTTTGTTCTATGCCTCGCTGGTATTAGAGTATTTCTCGCGTGTGGTACAGAGTTCCGAGTTCTTCTTCATGCTGCTGCTCTTCGGCATCGACTGTGGTGGCGGCTGGTCGGGTTTGGCGCTCACCTATCTGCACTCCATCCTCATTCTGGCGCTCACCAGTTTCATGGCCAATATCATTGGCTTCCTGCCTATGCAACTTGGCGTTCAGGAAGGCGGTATCGTCATCTCGAGTGCGGCACTGGGCCTGAAGCCTGCCGTAGGCATCTTTGAGAGTATCATCTGTCGTGTGCGTGAGATTATCTGGATTGTCATCGGTCTGGCGCTGATGAAACTCCGAGGGCCAAGCGAGCATCAAAAACCTTCTGAAACATAAAACATGGGTTACTTCAAACAGTTGTGCACCACCGAAGATCATCCTCGCAAGGGGTTGCTGCCAGTAGAATGGGTCATGATGACCTATCTGCTAGCCACCTTGCTGTTTATCTTTGCCAACTGGAGCCGCCTGCCTCATACGGGACTGATGTTGTCCGTCCGTGGTCAGGCATTGCTGGTGACCCTTGCTCTCTGGTTACTCTATCGTCTGAAGCCCTGCCGATTGACCATCTTGTTGCGCATAGCAGGTCAGATGGCGCTGCTTGGCCTGTGGTATCCCGACACCTACGAACTCAACCGTGTCTTTCCCAATCTTGACCATATCTTTGCCAGTTGGGAAGAGCATTTCTTCGGTTGTCAGCCGGCACTGGTTTTCAATCAGGTGTGTCACTGGCCTTGGTTCAGTGAACTCGTAACAATGGGCTATGTGAGTTATTATCCGCTGTTTGTCGGAGTCTCAGTGTTTTACTTCATTTGGCGATATGAACAGTTTGAGCGCGCCACCTTCATCATCCTGACCTCCTTCTTCCTCTCCTATGTCATTTTCATCTTCCTGCCCGTGGCCGGACCTCAATTCTATTTCAAGGCCGTTGGCGTGGAGAATATCGCAGCCGGCATTTATCCCGACCTGCAATACTATTTCAGCCAGTTGGAATTTGATGTGCTGAATCCCATCTTCTCATTGCCACTGCCAGGCTATGCCGATGGTTTCTTCCATCATGTTCTGGAGTTCACCCACAATGCAGGTGAAAGGCCAACGGCAGCCTTTCCCAGCAGTCATGTCAGTGTCACCGTGGTAGCCATGTTCCTGGCATGGGAGAGCCGCAACAGGTGGCTGTTCTGGCTTTTCATGCCTTTTGCCGTCCTGCTGTTCTTTGGCACGTTCTATATTCAGGCCCACTATGCCATCGACGCCATTGCCGGCCTCGTCAGTGGCGCCATCTTCTATTTTGTCTTGGGGAAAGTATACAAGGCGTAATCCTTGCTTGCATCACCATCTGTCACGCGTCTGAATGTCGTCAGTCCACATGTGGTCTTTAGGGAATGACTGGCCGTTCCAGGCCTTCACCTGCGTCCATGGCTCGGCCTCGCTGGTCCAGAACGGATGGTCGGCAGGCAGTCCAAGAGGCATGAACGATAGTGATGTCATATAGAGCGAACCGTTGTTAGTATACCAGTCGGCCACATCAGGCTGATGTCCACAGAAGCCGATGGTCAGAAAGCCGCCCTCATTATAGTTCTTGTCTGGGCGAGCCTCTCCTTTGGCCGACTGCTGTTGCTGGTCGTACATGCGATGCATCACAGCCGTCAGCGCACTGCGCACCTGCCCGTTGGTCAGTTCCTTGGGCAGCGTCTGCTTCCATGCCATCATGGCCAGCGGCTGCAGGGCCGCCATGCGATAGGGGATGCTGCGTCCTACGACCGGGAACGTGCCTTCTGGCGATATGAAACGCTCGAGCACGATGCTGTATTTCTGCGTGCGCTTCAGTTGCCGGTCATAGTATTTCTTATATTCCAGTCGGGTGTTGGCCTTCGCATCAATCATGTTCTGCAGTGTCTCAAGATACATGGGATGGAACACATAACTGCCGTAATAGTTGAAGGCAAACTCAGGACCGTCGCTGAACCACCCGTCGCCCACATACCACTCCTCCATCTTGCGAATGGTCATCATCACACGGAAGTCATCGTAGTCCTTGCGGTCGGTGGCCTTGGCCATGAAACTTTCGATGATACTTGAGAAGAGCAGCCAGTTGGTGTAGGGCGGCTCTATGTTGCGCATACGTTTGAACTCATGCAGATAGCGATCCTTTGTCACCTGGTCCAGCGGCACCCACAGCGCATCGTAGGCACGGACAAACGACTCGGCTATGTAGGCAGCATCCACCAGGTTCTGTCCTGCCACGCCCCAGCACAGGTAGTCGGGACTCTCCGGGTCTACGGCATTCTTATACGAGGCCAGTGCCCACTGCCGCAACTGCTTACGCTGTAGGCCCTCGGCTGTCTCGTCATCGGGCAGGGCCAGCCATGGTGCAATGCCCGCCATGAGTCGTCCGAAGGTCTCCATATACACCACCTTGCGGTTACGCCCGTCGAACGAAGGCGAGAACTCGGTCTGCATGTTTTTCTGCAGTTCGCCCTTCGCCATATTCTCCAACACCGGCTGTGCCATCTTATACGCCTCCTGGCACCAATACTCCCTGTCGGAAATCGGTTGTACCTTTTTCTTGGCACTCATAGTTGCAGGTACGACTCCTACAATCATTATCATTAATAATGACATCAAATAGCGTTTCATTGTAGACTATATTTTAAAAAGAACTGAATTTTGTAGAATAAGATATCCGTCTCAATTGGTCGGGGTTACGGGCTGGATGGTGCCGTCGGCATTGAAGCGCATGGGGTCGATGCAGACCTCGCGGTGATAGCCGGGGCCGTCTTTCTTGTTGAGGAAGGCGGGGTTGATGCGGTGATACACCACATACCACTTGTCCTTGCCAGGCACCTGAAGCACCGAGTTGTGAGCCGTTCCGTAGATATGCTGGTCGGGACGCTGCTGAAGGACGACGGGACTCTCGGCCACGGTGATGGGCCCCAGGGGCTTGTCGCTGGTGCCATAGGCCACGTGATAGTTGGGCGACCCTGTGTCGTCGACGCTCCACATGAAGTAGTAGATGCCCTTACGCTTAAACACATAGGGTCCTTCGCGATAGCGATAGTCCTGCAGGGTTCCGCCACGTGGTGTCATCAGGGTGATGGTAGTGGTGTCGATAGACGTCATGTCGTCGTTGAGTTTGGCACCGGCCATATAGCCGTTGCCCCAGAACAGGTAACTCTGTCCGTCGTCGTCGGTAAACACATCCACATCAATCTGCTGTCCGTTTTTCAGACCTGCCGGCCGCTTGTCAACGATGGGCTGTCCGAAATCTATGAAAGGCCCGGTGGGACTGTCGGCCACGGCCACGCCGATGGCTTTGCGCTCGCCCTGGTCACCACTATAATAAAGGTAGTATTTGCCGTTTTTCTTCTCAATGGCCGGTGCCCATGCGTTGCCCTTGGCCCATTGTGTGTCGCGATGCAGGTCGAGCACCACGCCCTCGTATTGCCACTGTTTGAGGTTGGCCGATGAGTAGCAGGTGAAGTAATAGCCGCCCCATCCGGGTGCACCGTCGGTGGTGGAATAGATATAATAGCGTCCGCCGTCGGCCAGTATCTCCGGGTCGGCATGCAGTTCGGGCAGGATGGGGTTTTTCTGTGCCGTTGCCGTCAAGGCGATGGCAGCAGCAAGTACAAACAGTGCTCTCTTCATTGTTATAGTAATGGTTTTGCGTGCAAATGTACATAAAAATATTGAATAATCAAAAAAAAATGCGTATCTTTGCGCGCACATAACTAATCAACATATGAAAGAACTTATCGAAAACCAACATTTTGAGGGCGAACGCCCTTTGTTCGGCCGCCATGGTCTTCGCCTGAAGCAAGTGACCATTGGCGACGGCGAAAGCGGCATCAAGGAATGTTCAGACATCGAGGCCGAGAACTGCCGTTTCTGGGGCAAATATCCCTTCTGGCATGTCCATGGCTTCACCATCAGCCATTGCCAGTTTGATGCCGGTGCCCGCTCTGCACTGTGGTATAGTGACCATCTGGTGATGACCGACACCCGCATCGACGGTCCGAAGATGTTTCGTGAGATGCACGACATCCGACTGGAGAATGTGACCATCAACGATGCCGACGAGACCTTCTGGCGTTGCCGGAACATCGAGGCCCGCAACCTGACGCTGCACGACGGCACCTATCCCTTCATGTTCTGCGACGGGGTGAAGATCGACGGGCTCAAGAGCGACTCGAAATATGTCTTCCAGTATTGCAGGAATGTAGAAATAAGAAATGCCGACATCGTGACGAAAGACTCCTTCTGGGAGTGTGAGGACGTGACCATCTACGACTCACGCCTTGATGGCGAGTATCTGGCCTGGCACTCCAAGAATGTGCGCCTGGTGAACTGTCACCTGCTGGGCGAGCAACTGCTGTGCTATGCCGACCGTCTGGTGCTGGAGAACTGCACGTTCGACAAGGCTTGCGACCGTGTGTTTGAATACAGCGATGTGCAGGCCCGCATCCGTGGTCATATAGAGCATATCAAGAACCCCTCGAGCGGGCATATCGTGGCCGACTCTATTGGGTCGGTGACCATCGACGAGTATGTGAAGGCCCCGAACAACTGTGTTATAGAAGGACAAGACAACCAGTCGTAAACCCCCTCCGCCAGAAAATGAAGAACTTTGATTTTGACGAAAGAATCAACCGTCGCGGCACCGGCTGCGTGAAGTGGGATGAGATGCCTGCTGCCGACATCATACCGCTGTGGGTGGCCGACATGGACTTCCCCACGGCACCCGCCATACAGGAGGCTGTGAGACAACGTGCCGCCCACGGCGTGTTTGGCTATACCCATGTCGACGATGACTATTACACGGCCATACAGTCGTGGTTTGCCCGCCGCCACCAGTGGACCATCCACCGCGAAGAGATTCTCTATACCACCGGCGTGGTGCCCGCCATGTCGGTGGCACTGAAGGCACTCACCATGCCGGGCATGAAGGTGCTCATCCTCTCGCCCGACTACAACTGCTTCTTCTCCAGCATACGCAACAACGGCTGCGAGGTGCTGGAGACGGCGTTGCTCCGTCGCGATGATGCTACGACGGGCCGCCCCCTGCGGTTCGAGGTAGACTGGGCCGACTTCGAGGCGAAGTGTGCCGACGAGAAGACCGCCGTCTTCCTGCTCTGTAACCCGCACAACCCCACGGGCCGCGTATGGACGGCCGCCGAGTTAGAGCGCATGAACGACATCTGCCTGCGCCATCAGGTGAAGGTGGTGAGCGACGAGATCCACTGCGAACTCATCATGCCCGGTCAGCACTTCCAGCCCTTTGCTGCCGTGAGCGAGCAGTGCCGGCAGAACAGCGTCGTCCTCAACTCGCCGTCGAAGGCCTTTAACATTGCCGGTCTGCAGGTGGCCAACATCATCTGTGCACAGCCCGCATGGCGCCGCCGTCTGAACCGTGCCATCAACATCAACGAGGTGTGCGACCTCAACCCCTTCGGCCCTGTGGCCCTCAAGGCAGCCTATAACGAGGGCGAGGCCTGGCTCGACGCCCTCTGCCAGTATATCAGCGACAACTACCAGACGCTCGTGCGCTTTGCCGCCGACCATCTGCCGGCATGGAAGGTATGTCCCCTCGAGGGCACCTATCTGGCATGGATTGACATCACGGCCACGGGCATGGATGCCCAGACCTATGCCGACCGTCTGATGCAGCAGGCCCGTATCTGGGTGAATGCCGGCACCATGTATGGTCCGCATAGCGGCGAGGGCTATATCCGTCTGAACTTGGCCTGCCCGCGCAGTCTGCTGGTGGAAGCACTGGAGAGGGTGAGGGAAAGGTAAAAGGTAATAGTGAAAAGTGAAAAGGAAAGGTAAAAGGGAAGAGTGAAAAGTGAAAAATTTGCTACCGCTCTTGAGGTAAAAGGAAAGGTAAAAGGTAAGAGTGAAAAGTGAAAAATTTGCTACCGCTCTTGAGGTAAAAGGAAAGGTAAAAGGTAAGAGTGAAAAGTGAAAAGGGAAGGTAAAAGGGAAGAGTGAAAAGTGAAAAGGAAGAATGGAGATTGATAAGGAACAGCGAATAAGGAGAGCCGAGGAACTCTTCATGCAGGGATTCAACTGCTCGCAGTCGGTGGCCGCGGCCTTTGCCGATGTCTATGGCTACACCGAGGAGCAAGTGCTGAAGATGAGTGCCGGCTTCGGTGCCGGCATAGGACGCATGCGCATGTCGTGCGGCGCCTTCAATGCGCTGGTATTGCTGGCAGGCCTCGACTGCGGGTCTGTCACGCCTGGCGACCGCGAGGGCAAGTCATACAACTACAAGGTCGTGCAGCAACTGGCCGCCCGCTTCCGCGAGGAGCATGGCACGCTCATCTGTGCCGAACTGCTGAAACTGAAAAAGGGGGCCCCTCTGACCCACGAGGCTTCAGAGCGCACCGCCGAGTATTACCGCACCCGTCCCTGTGTGAACCAGGTCATCTCGGCCGCCAAGATCTATTGCGAC
>CAMHDT010000088.1 GCA_946183985.1 uncultured Prevotella sp. | reverse complement strand
CGCATGTCGAGCCCCGACATCCGTGCTGGCATTGCCCTGCTCATAGCCGCCATGAGTGCCAAAGGCATTAGCCGCATCGACAACATAGAGCAGATTGACCGCGGTTATGAAAATATAGAGAACCGCCTCAACGCACTGGGGGCAAAGATAGAACGCCTACCATAAGACCTATAGGACCCATAAGACTCATAGGGCCCATAAGACCCATAAAACTCATGATCAAGCAGGAAGAAGTTTACCACATTGGCCGCATTGGCAAGGCACACGGCGTGAAAGGAGAGGTATCGTTTATGTTCGACGACGATGTCTTCGACCGCGTTGATGCCGACTACCTTATATTGGAGGTTGATGGTATCCTGGTGCCTTTCTTCATGGAGGAATACCGCTTCCGCACCGACAGCACAGCCCTCGTGAAGTTCGAGGATATCGACACACAGGAGCGGGCACGCGAACTGACCAACTGCGAAGTCTTCTTTCCACGCGCCCTGGCCGATGACGACGAGGAAGCCATTAACCTCACTTTTCTCGTTGGCTTTGACATCATCGATGCAAAAACCGGCACCAGGGTAGGAACCATCGCCGGTATTGACGACAGCACCGCCAACATCCTGTTTGAAATGGAGAACGGCATGCTCATCCCTGCCAACGACGACCTGATTACCCATATTGACAAAGACAATAAAACCATAACAACAGCCCTGCCTGAGGGCATCTTAGATTTATGAAAAAACAAATAGCCATTCTTGGCTCTACAGGAAGCATAGGCACACAGGCACTCGAGGTCATCGAGGAGCATAGTGACCTGTATGAAGTCTACTGTCTCACGGCCAACAACAAAGTGGAACTATTGGCCCAACAAGCCCATCAGTTCAAACCTGCAGCCATCGTCATTGCCAACGAGACTCGCTACGATGAACTGAAGCGCCTGATGAGCGACATGCCAGAGGTGAAGGTATATGCCGGAGCACGCGCACTCGACGAGATTGTAGAGGCCGGGCCCATCGACATGGTGCTCACCGCCATGGTAGGCTTTGCCGGACTCAGCCCCACCATCCATGCCATCAAGGCTCACAAGACCATCTGTCTGGCTAACAAGGAGACGCTGGTAGTGGCTGGCGAACTCATCTGTCAACTGGCGCTGGAGAACAAGGCGGCCATCCTGCCCGTAGACAGTGAGCATTCGGCTATCTTCCAGAGCCTGGTGGGCGAAGACGAGAATCCCATTGACAAGATTCTGCTCACGGCATCGGGCGGACCGTTCCGCACCAAGACAATAGAAGAAATTGCCCATGTGACCAAAGCCGATGCCCTGCGCCATCCCACATGGGACATGGGAGCGAAGATTACCATCGACTCGGCATCGATGATGAATAAGGGCTTCGAGGTAATCGAGGCCAAATGGCTCTTCGGCGTTGAGGCCTCTCAGATACAGGTGCTCGTGCATCCGCAGAGCATCGTACACAGCGCCGTTCAGTTCATGGATGGCAGCGTGAAAGCACAGTTGGGCGTTCCCGACATGCGCCTGCCCATACAGTATGCGTTCTCATTCCCCAAGCGACTGCCTCTGAGCGGCGAGCGTCTCAATCTCTTCAAGGCACACGATCTGGAGTTCTTCGAGCCCGACCTGAACAAGTTCCGTTGCCTGGCCATGGCCTATGAAGCCATTGCCCGCGGCGGCAACATGCCCTGCATTGTCAATGCAGCCAACGAGATTGTGAACCGAGCCTTCCTTGAAGACCGCTGCGGCTTCCTGCAGATGGGCGATATCATCAGCGACACCATGCAGCGCGCCACCTTCATCCAGAAGCCCACCTACGAGGACTATCTGCAAAGTGATGCCGAGGCACGGCGCATCGCAACAGAATTGCTTAAGGGAAGAGTGAATAGTGAAAAGTGAAAAATTTGCTACCGCTATCCCTATACAAGAAATAAATAATTAACTAAACGAATAGAAAAAGTGCGGAAGCAAATTTTTCACTTTTCACTATTCACTTTTACTTATAAAAATGGAAACTTTTCTTATAAAAGCACTACAACTCATCCTGGCCATCGGCCTGCTGGTCCTACTCCACGAAGGTGGTCACTTCTTCTTCTCCAAACTGTTTAAAGTGCGGGTGGAGAAGTTCTACCTCTTCTTCGATGTGACCATCGGCAAGTGGAAGGGCTCTATCTTCAAGTTCAAGCCCAAGAACAGCGACACCCAGTATGGCATGGGGTGGCTGCCACTGGGCGGCTATTGCAAGATTGCAGGCATGATTGACGAGAGTTTCGACACCGAGCAGATGAAGCAGCCTGTGCAACCATGGGAGTTTCGCGCCAAACCCGCCTGGCAGCGCCTGCTCATCATGATTGGCGGCGTGCTGGTCAATTTCCTGCTGGCACTGTTCATCTATTCCATGGTGCTCTTCTACTGGGGCGACTCCTATGTGCCCATGGACAAGATGACGCAGGGCATGGAGTTCAACCAACAGGCAAAAGACCTGGGATTCCAGGACGGTGACATCATGCTTGGCACCGACGAGGGACTGTTCAAGGGGCCGAAGCACGAACTGAGCATCGATGTGAATGCCTACCGTCAGATTGCCAATGCCCACACCGTTTATTTCCTGCGCAACGGCCAGCGCGACAGCATTGCCATCCCACAAGTGCAGAAGCACTTCCTGTTCTTCTCGTGGGAGTCATCGACACTCAACCTGCTTGACATGGGCCAGGAAATGCCACCGTTCATGCGCACCTGGTCGCCCGCCGTCATCGATAGCGTGCTGCCCAATACGCCAGCCGCCGAACTGCATCTGCAGAGAGGCGACCGCCTGACCATGATCAACGGAAAGGCTATTGAAACCTACAACCAGTTCCAATATGCCATCAAAGACATCGAAAACCTACTGAAATACATCACAACCCATGGCGACAGCCTTGCCTTGCGCCAGATTACGCTGGGCTATGAGCGCAACGGGAAGACCGACACCGTGTCGGTGCTGCTGACGAAGGAGTTGCAACTGGGTTTCCAGCCAGCACTGCAATACGAGCCCGATACCATCAACTATAGTTTCCTGGCCTCGTTCCCTGCCGGCATCAGTTACGGATGGAATGTGCTCGTGTCGTATGTCGACGATCTGAAATACCTGGCATCGGCCGACGGAGCCAAGTCGCTGGGAGGCTTCGGTGCCATTGGCAACCTGTTCCCCGCACAGTGGGACTGGCACCGTTTCTGGCTCATGACGGCCTTCCTCAGCATCATCCTCGCTTTCATGAACATCCTGCCCATCCCTGCTCTCGACGGCGGTCATGTGCTGTTCCTGCTCTATGAGATGGTGACCCGCCGCAAGCCATCGGAGAAGTTCATGATCAGGGCCGAATATATCGGTTTCGGCATCATCATCTTGCTCATGGTCGTGGCCAACCTGAACGATGTGCTGCGATGGATAGGCGTGATATAAGAAGATAGACCGCGGCCAGCAATACATACAACAATACGACGCGCAGCAACGAAGGATGCAGGCCGTCGATACTTGAGCAAGGCATTTGGGCAATCCACCCAAGTGCCTTGTTTACGTATTCTACCCCCCCCAACACAACGGGGGCGACTGACGGAAAGAGAACAGCCGCCAAACCGGCATAGACCATCAGCATCACAACAGGAACAGCAATAAGATTGGTAAGGAGGAAATAAGTGGGAAAACGGCCGAAATAGAAGGCCACCAAAGGCGCCACACCCAGTTGTGCCACCGCCGACACACCCAGGACATCGCGCAGCCAGCGCAGCGGGCGCGACCTGACGGGACACAGTTGGTTCACCAATGGCATGAACAGCAGAATGGAGAGCACCGACACAAACGACAGTTGGAAGCCCACATCATAAAGCGACGAGGCATCGCAAAGCAGGATGGCCATGGCAGCCAGACACAACAGATTGACAGAGGCACCAGTGCGACCGCCCAACGAGAACACAGCACAGATGCTGAGCATGAGGGAAGCCCTGACCACGCTGGGCGACAAACCGGTGAGAAAGGCAAAGGTCCACAGTCCCAGCACCGCCGCCACCTGCCATAGCCAATAGCGCCGCCTGCCACGGCCACCCATGGTCAGCAGCATATAGATAATGCCTATATGCAGGCCACTGAGCGCCAGCACATGCGACAGGCCCGCCACAGCATAGGCATCGCGCATCTGTCGCGACAAGGCCGTCTTGTCGCCCAGCGTCATGGCAGCCAACACGCCATAGGCATCGTCATCCACCGACTGGCTATGCAGCCGGAGCAATAGCCGATGGCGCCACTGCAGACAGCGCAGACGAACACGTGACCAGTGCGACAGACGACTGAAGGCATTGCCGCCACGCTGCCAGTCGGCAGCAGGCACATAGCCGTCGCCCACCTTATGAAGCACCAGAGCATCGCCAGGCTGTAACGACAGGCTGCAACGGTCTTTCCACAGATAGCGGCGCACCGTCTTATCCTGCCCTGGCAACAACAGGTCTACGGCCACGGTCTTGGGTTTCTCCAGAGGTTCACCAGCCACCACGGCCTCGGCAGCCATGTCGGGGTTGACGGGTGGCGGCACACGCTGTGCCGACAACATGCCCACCCAGACAAAGCCTGACACAAGCAAGGCCGACTGCACCCTTGGCCAGCGGCTCACTGCCACGGCCAACACGATGTTAGCCGCCAAAGCAAGCAGCAGCGGCCAGCGTGGTGTGCCCTGCGCCACCATGACAATGCCTGCTATCAATGCCACGGTGGGAGCAGCCAGCGGCACAATATGTTGTCTCTTTCCTGTCACAGCGCACAAAAATAATTAAAATATTTGGAGTTACCAATGGTTTTTCGTATTTTTGCACCATCAAAAGAACCAGAAAGGACTATAACTAAAACAAATGAACAGATTTCATTCTATCCTAGTGCTGATGCTCATGCTATGCGCCGTTACGACGAGTGCACAGAAATATGTTGGTGGCGACATCTCGCTGCTCACCAAGTATGAGGATCAGGGCGCTCAATACGAAGATGTCAACGGCAACGCCATCAGCGACCTGCTTCCATGGCTGAAACAACAGGGATGGAACACCATCCGCGTGCGTCTGATGGTCAACCCTGCAAACACCGACGACCCCAAGTCGGTCATTCAGGACCTGGACTATGTCAAAGCCCTGGGCAAACGCATCAAAGACGCCGGATTGATGCTGATGCTCGACTTCCACTACAGCGACACATGGGCCGACCCCGGCAAGCAATGGACACCTGCCGAGTGGGCTTCGCTCAGCGACGACCAACTCTACGAAAAGATATATGACTATACCAGTAACTGCCTTGAGCAGATGAACACTGCCGGTGCTACACCCGACCTGATACAGACGGGCAACGAGATCAGTTACGGCATGCTCTGGGGCACCGAGACAGCCGTGGGAAACAACCAGACCAACCGCTGCTACACCAACAGTGCAGCAGCCAACTGGAACCGTTTCATCACCCTGCTCAAACAGGCCGGCAAGGCCTGCCGCGAGAAATGTCCACAGGCAAAGATCATCATTCACAGCGAGCGCACGCCCAAGCCCAACGTGCTCATCGATTTCTTCGACCGCATGAAGAATGCCGACCTTGACTATGACATCATCGGTTTGTCATACTATCCCTATTTCCACGGTCAACTGTCGGTGCTCGGCACCGCCCTGACCCAACTGGAGCAGAAAGACTATGGCAAGCAGATACAGGTGGTGGAGAGCGGCTATCCATCGAAATGGGCCGTGCAAGGCACCACCTACGACTATAGCGCCACCTACCCCTACAGTGCCAACGGGCAGAAGCAACTCACTGCCGACCTCATCGCCCTGTTGAAACAGCACCCGCAGGTCAACGGCCTGTCGTGGTGGTATGCCGAAGCCAATGCCAAGGGCTGCACCGGCGACCTCAACACTGGCTGGTACAATGCCGGACTCTTCGACAATGAAACAGGCCGTGCCCTGCCCGCCCTCTACGAACTGAAAAACTTTGCGGGCAGCGATACCGGACTGAACGGCGTGACGACCGACCAGCCCGATGCCGGCCAGCAGACATGGTACACCCTTGACGGCCGCCGCGTAGACGGCAAGCCAACCGCACAAGGCATCTTCATCAGCAATCATCAAAAAATCTTAATCAAATAATTATTCCCTAACAAAAATTACTAATTATGAAGAAACTTTTTACACTAACACTGCTGATGCTCTTCACCCTTGTGGGGAGCGTGACAGCACAAGAAAAAAAGACCTGGGACTTCTCCAAGGGATGGAGTGATGAAACACTGGCAAATCTTGAAGCAGGTTCCGAATGGTCTAAAGATGGTAACAATTGGAAAGAGACTGGAAAGTTCGGTTCAGGTGGCTTTGTTGCCAATGGCGAACCCATCAAAGAACTTATTGGATTAGAGCGCAGTTCGGCTGGTTTGTCGAAAAACAACAACTACCTGCTCACACCTACGACTTTCCGTCTGAACCGAGACAAACAGGAACTTATTTTCCCCAGCCTGAAGAATGGTCAGAAACTTACTATTGTCGGTCGTTCTGCTAATTCCTCAGCGGAGAATCGTGGTGTAAAACCTATGTACGACTACATGGTTCGTATTGACGATGACAAAGATAACAATCTTATCTTAGGTAGTCAGGTGGAAGGTTCAAAGGGAACCTATACCTTCGTCTATGAAATTCAAACCTCTGAAACTGGCGAGGTTCCTGTTGGTATCAAAATGATTACTGGCGGTATCGACTTCACCCTCTTCATGATTGATGATGGCGACCCCCAGGTAAGCACTAAGATTGCCTATCTGTATGACGGCACTGAAGACGACATCTCTTCTTATCTTCCCGCACGCGAGGAGACCAATGCCACTCTGATCAACGTGACCACCACCGCCGTTACCGCCGAGGAACTGAAGGGCTACGATGTGGTGATCGTTGGCGACAAGGTGCCTGCCGACAATGCTGCCGCAGACGCTATTAAAGAGGCCATGCCCTGGACTCCCGTGCTCAACCTGAACCCCGCCCTCTATGCTAAATGGGGCTATGGCGAAACCACCACGGCTATGAATGTGGGTGTTGTCAAAGACGCCAAGAGCAAACTGCTTACCGATATGACCATTGATGAAGCCGAAGGCATTAAGTTTATCAATTTATCAGGTGAAACCATTTCCGCCATCAAGTTAGGCGAATATTTTGCCGGCGATGCCATGCCCGTCACCGCTATGGACCTGGAAGGTGCCCCTGCTGACGACTATGCTGTGGCACACATCCACAACGAGAAGCACAACGCTTACATCTACATGCCCCATGAAGCAGGCGGAATCATGATTGGCAATGCCATCAACATGCTGGCAGAATCGAAGAGCGAAATCACCGCTGCCAAGGCACCTGTTATCAGCCGCGTGTTCAAGGACCTGAAGACCGAGGTGACCATCACCGCAGCAGCCAACCTGCCAAAGGCCAAGATATACTACACCACCAACGGTGATGTGCCCACAGAGGCCAGCACACTGTATGAAGGCACCTTCACACTGACCGAGGCCTGCACCGTAAAGGCTGTGGCCATTGGTGAGGGCTACCTGCTGAGTGAACCCGCCGAGATGGCCATTGAGATTCATCAGCAGCCGAAGTCGCCTGCTATTGCCTCTGTTGGCGAGGATGGCAAGACCACCGTTACGCTGACCTGCGAATCGGAGGATGCCGTCATCTGGTACAACTTCGACGAGACTGCCGGCAACGACACCCTGAAGTCTACAAAATATACTGAGCCCTTCGTCATTACCATGCCTCAGAACGTGACCGCCTTCTCAGTGGCCGGCGGTGCTGTATTCTCTGAACTGACTCAGAAGCGCGTGCTGGTGCAGAACCCCCGCGTGGTAATTGATGTGGCCGCACATTTCTCGGCTCCGCAGTGGGACGGCACAAACAAAGCCGGTTTGACTGTTAACAATGGCAAAGGAATGTTCTCATGGGGTGCTTCTGCAGTTACTATGTACACGGGTGAAGGCACACTTGGAACAGACCCTGATACTGGCGATGAAATCACTATCTATACCGACGCAGATTTGCGTGACTTCGAGGTGGTGGAAGAACCCACGAAGAAGATTTCCGCTGCTGGCGATCCTGACGCATGGGCAGAGCCCGAATGGGTGCTCAAGAGCCGCGGCACCTGTCTCATTTGGCAGAACACAGGTGCACTGACCACCAATTTTGGCGACGACTCTAACTATAACCCTTCTGCATCTACCGATGTTGACCCGCTGTTCCCCGTAACCAAGAACGATATCCAGTTCTACAAGTTCAAGGATAATGAGCCGGGCAATGGCAGCATTGAGACACTGAAGAAGTATCAGGCTCCGCTGGATGTGGTCGTTCTGGCCAATATGGCAGGTGGTCCGTTGCTGGCACAGGTATCAGCCGACGGCAGCACATGGCAGACCATTGGCGAGATTGCCAAGACTGACTATAGCCGCTTGTGGGGCAAGTACACGCACAGTTACGATGGCACCGACGAGGTGTTTGTGCGCATCACTCAGGAAGTGGCCTCTGCAGGTGCCAAGGTGTTTGACATCTACATTGCCAACCAAGGTGAACAGTCGCAGGCCCTGAAGCAGCAGTTGGACAACGAGTATACCAACGGCGTACAGGACATCGAGAAGGCTCCGAAGGCCGCTACCGGCATCTACAACATGAACGGTATGCGCCAGCAGGGCATGAAGCGCGGTCTGAACATCGTGGTCTACGGCGACGGCACCGTGAAGAAAGTGCTGGTGAAGTAAGGCTCACGCCATCTATTACATATCGTCCCGTCTGCCGTCTGGCAGGCGGGGCTTTTTTTCGTCTTCCGTCTTCCATTTCATCTTCCATTTCCATTGGATATTCCGTCAGGGTCTAAAGGAGGCTGTTTTGAGACGCAACGGAGCCTGTTTTGAAACGCAACGGAGGCTCCGTTACACTTCAAAACAGGCTCCATTAAAGTCCAAGAGTGGCTCCATTAGAGTCCAAGAGAGACCGCATTAAAAAGCAATGGAAGTTCCCTTACACCGTAA
>CAMHDT010000087.1 GCA_946183985.1 uncultured Prevotella sp. | reverse complement strand
CTCATGGTTTCTGAAAATGTCGTTTAGGGCCTTGATGATGCTCTGCTCCACCTGCTCGCCCTGCATCGTGGCGGGAAACAGTTGGGTGTGGAAGTTGTAGGGCGAGTCGGCCAGTTGGTTCACGAAGTCGCCATAACCAGCCGCTGTGGCGCTTGATATGACGGCGATGTTGAGGCAGAAGAGCGGCAGTTGCAGTTCTTTTTGCAGGTCGAAGATGCCCTCTTCTTTCAGTTGCCTGATGATTTCCATCCGTCGGCGAGCCATGTCGCCAAGCGTGAATGTAGGGTCGATGCCAGTCACAATCCATGAGAAGCCGTATATCTCATGAAACTGCGCATACACCTTCAGCCTTAGTTTCATGCCCGCGTGGATGGTCTGATGGGTGGCTTCCTCAAACTGTGGCTGCAGCACAGCCCATGTGCTCTGCCAGCATTTGGCCGATGCTCGCGCTATGGGCGTGTTGGAATGCTCGTCTTTCTGTATGAGTTCCATGAAGCAATGGCCACGGTTCACGCGGCATTCCGACAGTTCGGCCTCTACCCAGTATTCCCTGTCGAAGGCACCTTCGATGACTTGGCGTACCAGAGTGTTGAGTTCCAGAAGGGTGAGGGTGGTCGTCGTCATGGTTTCTGTTGTGAGGCGTATGCCTTCCAGAAGTCTGGAATGCCATAGCCGTAAATGTTAGTGGGCTCGTTGTATTGGTTGGCGCTCTGTCGTATCAGTTGCATCACCTCCGATGCTGTCAGGTGCGGCAGTGCCTGCCAGAGGCAAGCCGTGAGGCCGCAGACAATGGGCGTCGAAAACGAGGTGCCCATGTCGTGCACCACAGTGCCGCGTCCGGAGATGAGTGCTGCAGGTGCACCCTGTGCTACGATGTCTGGTTTTACGCGGCCGTCTTGCGAGGGGCCGATGCTGGAGAACGACGCGAGGCGCTGTTCGCGGTCGATGGCGCCTACGGTCAGGATGTCGCGTGCATCGGCAGGCACGCCAATTTTCTTCCATTGCCCCATGCCCGAGTTACCTGCCGAGTTGCAGTGGATGATACCTTTCCGTGCCAGCATTGATGCCGTGCGCGAGATGAAGGAAGTCCGTCCGTCGAGGTCTTGCAGACGGTAGTTGCCTCTGCCGTCGTCGAAGTCATGATAGCCTAACGACGAGTTGATGATGTCGGCTCCCACCGAATCGGCCATCTCGGCCGCCATGGTCCAGTAGTCTTCCTCCACGGGCTGCTCAGTATTGGGGTCTTCGCAGCGCAGCAGCCAGTAGGCCGCGTCGGGTGCTGTGCCGATATATACCTCCGGAGCCCTTGCCGCCATGGCCGAAAGAACCCGCGTGCCATGGTCTATCTGGTGGAAGGCTGCAGCCTTGTATGACTTTTGGGTCTTATGGGTCTCATAGGTCTTATGGGACTTATGCTCCCCGTGAGGCACCACGAAATCGTGGACACCCATGATGCGGATGCCGCTGAAGGCCGGGATGCGGTCGTAGTTCTGAAAGCCGCCGTCGAGAATGGCGATGGTCATATCCTGACCTGTGAATCCGGCCTCATGCAGTCGCACGCCGCCCAGCATCTCTATCTGCGGGCGTGCCATGCCATAGGGGTCGTTGATGACCGAGTCCCAGCGGTTGAAGTCCTGATGCACGTTCCAGCGAACGTCGTCGGGCATGTCGATGGAGTCTGGCGACACGAACACGCACTTGGTGCTTTTCACCATGGGCAGCAGTCGCAGTGCCTCGAGTAGCAGCGAGTCAGCCGAAGCCACTAGCACCGTATTCTGCCATCGGCTTGTGCCAACGATGCGCGTGCCATCAACTTTCAATGCCTCTATATATTGTTTGCACACCGGCAGGTCGGTAGAGTCTACGCTCAGCCCCTGTCGCTGGCGGCGCAGCAGGCTCTTTTCCGACAGGAACTGCTGTGGCTCTGTGAGCGAGAATGTGGTGGCAGTCTTGTCGGTCAGTGTATAGCGAAACATGTATAGCCTGCTGCCAGGGTATTTGACCTTGGCCGCTTGCAGAGATAGGCATGTCAGTAGCATGGCGATGATGATGACGGCGCGATTCATGAAGCGGTGTCGTGTGTTTTTTTGCTAATGCGTGGCAAAAGTACGAATAAATATCGTAACGGCCAAATATTGACTACAAAAAACATTAATCTTTACATGAATGTCTTTTCTTTGTGGAAAATTTGGTAAAGTCGGGAAAAAACACTACCTTTGCACATTGATTATGGACAATACACAGAAAGCACTTGAACTGGGGCACAAGCCTGTGGGTACACTGCTGCTGCAGTATGCGCTGCCAGCCGTGGTGGCCATGACCGCTTCAAGTCTTTACAATATTATCGACCGTTCTGTGATTGGCCAGGTTGTGGGGCCCGAAGCCATTGCCGGCCTCGGTATCACCTTTCCCTTCATGAACCTCAGTGCTGCCTTCGGTGCTGCCGTAGGCGTGGGTGCCAGTACCTGTATCTCGGTAAAACTGGGGCAGCGTGACTATGGTACGGCACAGCATCTGCTGGGCAACACCGTGACGCTCAACCTGGTGGTGGGCTTCCTGTTCATGGTTGTCAGTTTTCTGTTTCTCGACCCTATACTCCGTTTCTTTGGAGCCAGCGACGACACGCTGCCTTATGCTCGCGAGTTCATGCAGGTCATTCTGGCTGGCAATATGGTGACCCACATGTATTTCGGCATGAATGCCGTGCTGCGAGCCGCTGGCAAACCGCAGCATGCCATGTATGCCACACTCTTCACCGTGGCATGCAACATCGTGCTCGTCATCATGTTCGTGTGGTGGTTCCGATGGGGCATCAGGGGGGCCGCACTAGCCACGGTGCTCTCGCAGTCGCTGGCCCTGTGCTGGCAGATGCGGCTCTTTGCCGACAAGCGCGAACTGCTGCACCTGAAGCGCGGCATCTATAGGCTGAAGGCCGATTTGGTGCGCAACATCGTGGCCATCGGCGTGTCGCCCTTTCTCATGCAGACTACCTCGTGCGTCATTGTTATCTTCATGAACAATCAGTTTGTGCGCTATGGCGGCGACATGGCCGTGGGTGCTTATTCCATAGCCAACTCTATGGCCATGGTGTTCTTTATGTTTGTTATGGGCGTCACACAGGGCATGCAGCCCATTGTGGGCTATAACTATGGCGCACAGAAATACGATCGCATGATGCGATGCCTGTGGCTCTCCATTGCCACGGCCACGATCATCCTGCTCGTGGGCTGGGCACTGTCAATGCTCTTCCCACGGCAGATAGCCCGTATCTTTACCACCGATCCCGAACTCATCGACTTGGCGGCACGCGGCATTGTCTTCGACATGCTGGTGTTCTTCGTCGTGGGCTCGCAGGCCGTGACCACCAATTTCTTCCAGTGCATCGGAAAGGTGAAAATAAGCATTTTCCTCTCCCTGTCGCGCCAACTGTTCATGTTGCTGCCCATGGCCTATGTGTTCCCCCTGTTCTGGAAACTCGACGGCGTGTGGGCGGCCATGCCTGCCAGCGACTTCTTGGCATTTGCCTTTACCATACCCATCCTAATGTGGCATATCAGAAAATTCAAAGCCTATGGAACAAAAGATAATCATTAACATAGGACGTCAGGTGTGTGCCGGCGGATTGGAAATCGGCCGGATGCTGGCTGAGGAGTTTCAGGCCAAGTATTATGACCGCGAACTGCTCAACCTGGCGGCATGCGAGAGCGGCTTCTCGGAAGAGTTTTTCCAGCGCAGCGACGAGCGTAAGGGTTTCTTCCGCTCCATCCTCCATCTGCCCAATACCATTGGCATGGGCAGTGCCAACTTCTATCAGAACAACTTTTCGCAGGAAAGCCTGTTCAAGTTCCAGAGCGATGCCATCATCAAGGCTGCAAGGGCATCATCGTGCGTGTTCGTAGGCCGTTGTGCCGACTATGTGCTGCGCGATTTCCCCGGCGTGGTCAACGTGTTCATCACGGCTTCGATTGAGGCGCGTGCCGCACTTTTCATGAAAGAAAAGAATGTCAGTTACGATGAGGCCGTGCGCCGCATTGAGCATAAGGAAAACGAAAGGGCGTCCTACTATAACTACTATACAGGCAAGAAATGGGGGCATGCCGCCAGTTACGACCTGTGCATCGACTCCAGTGTCATCGGCTCTGCTGAGACCGCCCGGCTCATTGCCCAGTTTGTCAGAAAAAAACTCAATATCAACCCTTGAAAAGGATAGGCATCATAAGCGACACACACAGTTACTGGGATGCGAAGTATCTGCACTACTTTGAATCCTGCGACGAGATTTGGCACGCTGGCGACATTGGCAGTGTGGAGGTGGCTGAGCGCCTGGCGGAATTCCGCCCTTTGAGGGCCGTATGCGGAAACTGCGACGGCGGCGACCTGAGACTCATGTACCGTGAGGTGTGCCGGTTCAAATGCGAAGAGGCCGAGGTGCTCATCAAACATATTGGCGGCTATCCGGGGCACTACGACCCGTCGGTCATGAGAATGCTCTATGCCAACCCGCCGCAACTCTTCGTGGCAGGCCATTCGCATATACTTAAGGTTAAGTTCGACCCCACGCTCAACCTCCTGCACATCAACCCGGGAGCAGCAGGACTGCAGGGATGGCACCGCGAACGCACGCTTGTCCGCCTTACCGTCGATGGCCAGGCATTTAAGGATTTGGAAATAATCACGCTGGAAGATCCGCGAAGAATGATATGAACGAACTGAAACAATGGAGCATGGAACTCCTGCTCGACACGATAGTGGCAGCCGTAGTCACAGTGCTGTTCCAACTTATCCGCCTCGACCACACTTGGGACGATGCCTCACGCACGTTCATCATGAGTTTCCTCATCATGTTTGCGTTGGGGGTCTATAGGAAAATAAAGAAAAAATAAAACGATACGACTATGAAGACAATTGTTATCACTGGTGGCGCAGGCTTTATTGGAAGCCATGTGGTGCGCCTGTTTGTAAACAAGTATCCTGACTATCACATCATCAACCTCGACAAGTTGACTTATGCAGGAAACCTGGCCAACCTCAAGGATATTGAGGACAAACCTAACTATGAGTTTGTGAAGATGGATATCTGCGACTTCGACGCTTTCTACCGCCTCATGCAAGAAAAGAAAGTCGACGGAATCATCCACCTTGCTGCTGAAAGCCATGTAGACCGGTCCATTAAGGATCCTTTTACCTTTGCACAGACCAATGTCATGGGCACACTTTCGCTCTTGCAGGCTGCCAAACTTTACTGGGAGTCGCTGCCAGAGAAATATGAAGGCAAACGGTTCTACCACATCTCTACCGATGAGGTGTATGGCGCTTTGGAACTGACGCATCCCGCAGGCATCGAGCCGCCGTTCACTACCACGGCATCATCGGCTGAGCATCATCTGGCCTACGGCGACAAGTTCTTCCTGGAAACCACGAAGTACAATCCGCATTCGCCCTACAGCGCATCGAAGGCGTCTAGCGACCATTTCGTACGTGCGTTCCATGACACCTATGGAATGCCGGTGGTGGTCACCAATTGCTCTAACAACTACGGGCCTTATCAGTTCCCGGAAAAACTTATACCTCTTTTTATTAATAACATTCGCCACCGTAAGCCGCTACCTGTCTACGGTAAGGGCGAGAACGTGCGCGACTGGCTTTTCGTCGAGGACCATGCACGGGCCATCGATCTCATCTTCCACAAAGGGAAAATAGCCGATACGTATAATATCGGTGGTTTCAACGAGTGGAAGAATATTGATATTATCAAGGTGGTCATCAAAACCGTCGACCGCCTGTTGGGCCGCAAGGAAGGCGAGGACATGAATCTCATCACATTCGTCACCGACCGTGCTGGCCACGACCTGCGCTATGCCATCGACTCCAGCAAATTGCAGCGCGAACTAGGCTGGGAACCGTCACTGCAGTTCGAGGAAGGAATAGAGAAAACAGTCCGATGGTATCTTGACAACCAGGAGTGGCTCGACAATGTCACCAGTGGCGACTACCAGAAGTATTACGAAAAGATGTATGCCAACCGATAAATAGAGTGCAGTGCGGTTTTCCCGCACTGTTCCCACGCTTATGAAGAAGATTTTGCTTTTAGGCTCAGGAGAACTGGGCAAGGAATTTGTGATTGCCGCCATGCGTGCTGGCCAGTATGTCATTGCCTGTGACCGCTACGACAATGCACCTGCCATGCAGGTGGCCGATGAACGTGAAGTGTTCTCTATGCTCGACGGCGATGCTCTTGAGGCTGTCGTCAACAAGCATAAGCCCGATATCATCGTGCCGGAGATTGAGGCTATCCGAACCGAGCGTCTCTTTAAGTTTGAGGAGCAGGGTGTGCAGGTGGTGCCGTCGGCACGGGCTGTCAACTACACCATGAACCGTCGTGCTATTCGTGATCTGGCAGCCAAGGAATTGGGACTGCGAACGGCCAAGTATTTCTATGCCAAGACCTTCGATGAGTTCAAGGCGGCTGCCGACAGAATCGGATTCCCCTGTGTGGTGAAGCCCCTCATGTCCTCGTCAGGCCATGGACAAAGTTATGTGCATAATGATGATGAGTTGGAGCAGGCTTTCAATGAGGCGTTGGAAGGTAGTCGCGGCGATGTGAAGGAAGTGATTATTGAGGAGTTCATTGATTTCGACTCTGAGTTTACACTCCTTACTGTCACCCAGCAGCATGGATGGCCTACGCTGTTCTGTCCTCCCATAGGACACGTGCAGAAGGCCGGCGACTATCGTGAGTCGTGGCAGCCATATAAGATTAGCGACGAGGCCCTGAAACAGGCGCAAATGATGGCAGACAAAGTGACGAAAGCACTGACCGGTGCAGGCATCTGGGGCGTGGAGTTCTTCCTTACAAAGCAGGGCGAGGTCATCTTCTCGGAACTATCGCCCCGTCCGCATGATACGGGCATGGTCACTCTTGGCCATACTACCAACCTTTCTGAATTTGAACTGCATTTCCGTGCTGTCATGGGACTGCCCATTGCTGGCATTCATCTCGAACATGCGGGCGCCTCGGCCGTTATCCTGTCACCTAAGGAGGCTTCTGTGCCTGTCGACCGTTCACTCCTCGACTATAATCTGGCCGAAGCATTGAAGGAAGACCGCACCCGCATCCGTATCTTCGGAAAACCCGAGGCTCACAAAGGACGTCGCATGGGCGTTGTGCTCTGTTATGGAGACGCTGGCGATGATGTGAATGCATTGCGCGAAAAAGCCAAACGCTTGGCTAAAACGGTGCTAGGTACTGATCCATATACCAAATTTGAACATTAGTATGCCAGACGGTTCCCCCGTCTGAAAAAACAACGAGCGTATGAAAATAGAACTCATAAACCTTCCAAAAATCACCGACCCTCGTGGCAATCTGACCTTTGCCGAGGCCCTGGATATGGTGCCTTTTGATATCAAGCGTGCTTATTGGGTCTACGACGTTCCTGGGGGAGAGAGCAGGGGAGGGCATGCGCATAAACGGCTCAGACAGTTTGTCGTTGCTGTGAGCGGCTCGTTCCATGTAACGCTCGATAATGGCTATGAGCGGGAAACTGTGTTGCTGAACCATCCTTATCAGGGGCTGCTTATAGATGTTGATACTTGGCGGACGCTTGACGATTTTTCATCTGGCGCCGTTTGTCTTGTCTTGGCGTCGGAGCATTATGATGAGAACGACTATATCTACGAGTATGACGATTTCCTCGCTTATGTCAACGGAAAAGTGGACAATAAAAAATAGAAATATCGCCGCTAATGTTTGAAATACGACGCTACACACCTGATAAGGCCGATGAATGGAATCGCTTCGTGGCGCAGTCAAAGAACGGAACGTTCCTCTTTGACCGCCGTTTTATGGATTATCATGCGGATCGTTTTACCGATGCATCGCTCATGGTCTATCGTGGACAGTCGCTCTACGCTCTGTTGCCTGCCAACGTGAAGGGCAATGTGCTGACAAGCCACGGCGGACTGACTTATGGCGGTTTGGTAATGAGCGATAGATGTTCGGCGCATGGCGTGCTCGAAACCTTTTCCGCTATCAACGCCTTTCTTCGCACACAGGGCATTCGTCGTGTCGTTTACAAGGCTATACCGTGGATCTATCACCAACTGCCTGCAGAGGAAGATCTCTATGCCTTAACTGCCATATGTAATGCGCAACTCGTCATCCGTGATATATCATCTGCTGTTGTTGGCTCATCCCGTCTCAGATTTGCAGAGTCGCGTAAGGCAGGCCTTCGTAAGGCGCAGCGACGAGGACTCACTGTCTGCGAGAGCACTGATTTTGCCGCATTTTGGCAAATCCTTAATGATAACCTGGTGGAAAAGTATGGCGTGCACCCTGTTCATAGTGCCGCCGAACTGGAACTCCTGCATAGTCGCTTCCCTGATAAAATCCGTCTCTACATGGTCTGCGACGGCAATCGTTCGCTCGGCGGTACGCTCCTTTTCCTCACATCACAGGTTCTTCATACACAATACATCTCTGCCACGCATGAAGGAAAGGCTTGTGGTGCCATTGATTTGCTGTTTGATTGTCTCATCAACGATGTCTATGCCGACTACCACTACATTGACTTCGGTAAATCAACGGTCAGCGACAGTGCGAATCTCAATGCACAACTGATTTTCCAAAAAGAAGGATTCGGGGCACGTGCTGTGTGCTATGATACTTATGAATGGACACTATGATGATACCATATCTGCCAGTGGTATTAATGATTTTAAGTTGAATTAGATTATGGATTATCAAGAATTGAACTATGGCTCGTTAACATTCGGGACTGGATATGATTCTCAGCTGTCTTGGTGTTCTTATCTTTGTCGGACTGACAGCTTACGATACGCAGAAGATTAAGCAGATGTTCCTGACTGCTCCCGATGCTGGCGAGGTCACTCAGAAATATGCTCTGTTAGGTGCTCTGTCGCTTTATCTTGACTTCATTAACCTCTTCCTTTATCTTCTGCGGATATTTGATCGTGATTAACTATTCATGTGGCTGAAGACAAAATTAAGTGTCCCTTCAGTTGTAATATGTGTACTTTCGAAACAGAATTAGGGTTTTTTCCTATCAAAAATAGGAAAAATCCTTTTGCTTTCTTCATATTTGTTTATATATTTGCAGTGTGAACTAGATAATGATGAACCTAAAACCGATGATTATGAAAAGAATAGTGGTAATGATTGTTTCAATGTTGCTATGTTTGGCAACATTTGCGCAGACCTCCCAGCCTTCGTTCAGTCAACTGCTGACGAAAGCCCG
>CAMHDT010000086.1 GCA_946183985.1 uncultured Prevotella sp. | reverse complement strand
CCGCTCGGAAAATCCAAGATTCTCTTGGTTTTTCGCTCGCTTATTCGTACCTTTGACCTGCGGTCTTAGGTTCTCCCGCTCGGAAAATCCAAGATTCTCTTGGTTTTTCGCTCGCTTATTCGTACCTTTGCACCCGCAAACGATAATTTGTAGTTATGAAAGAACTTGCACTGAAGTACGGATGCAATCCGAATCAGAAACCCTCACGCATCTTTATGAACGATGGCACCGAACTGCCTATCGAAGTTGTTAACGGCCGCCCTGGCTACATCAACCTGCTGGACGCACTGAACTCCTGGCAGTTGGTGAAGGAACTGAAGCAGGCCACAGGACTGGCATCGGCTGCCTCATTCAAGCACGTATCACCTGCCGGTGCTGCCATAGGTCTGCCCTTGAACGACACGTTGAAGCACGTCTACTTCGTCAATGACATTCCTGGTCTTGACGACAGTCCCATTGCCTGTGCTTATGCCAGGGCACGCGGTGCCGACCGTATGTCGAGTTACGGTGATTTCATCGCTCTAAGCGACACTTGCGACAAGACCACAGCACTGATTATCAAGCGCGAAGTGAGCGACGGCGTCATCGCCCCTGACTATACGCCAGAAGCACTCGAGATTCTGAAAGAGAAACGCAAGGGCACCTACAATGTGATAAAGATTGACCCTGCCTACAAGCCACAGCCCGTGGAGACAAAGCAGGTGTTTGGCGTCACCTTTGAGCAAGGCCGCAACGAGATTCGCCTGGACGACCCTGCCCTCTTTGAGAATATCCCCACAGAGAACAAGACTTTCAGTGCCGAGGCTCGCCGCGACCTGATGATTGCCCTCATCACGCTGAAGTACACACAGTCAAACAGCGTGTGCTACGTGAAGGATGGACAGGCCATAGGCATTGGTGCCGGACAGCAGAGCCGCATCCACTGCACCCGTCTGGCCGGACAGAAGGCCGACATCTGGTGGCTGCGCCAGCATCCCAAGGTGCTCGCCCTGCCTTTCAAGGAAAGCATCCGCCGTGCCGACCGCGACAACACCATTGATGTGTACATCTCAGAGGACGAGCACGATGATGTACTGCGCGACGGTGCCTGGGAGCAGTTCTTCACCGAGAAGCCCGAGGTGCTGACGCTGGCCGAGAAAAAGGCCTGGATAGCCAAGAACACCGAGGTGAGCCTTGGCAGCGATGCCTTCTTCCCCTTCGGCGACAATATCGAGCGAGCCCATAAGAGCGGTGTGCAGTATATAGCCCAGGCCGGCGGTTCGGTGCGCGACGACCATGTCATCATGACCTGCGACAAATATGGCATTGCCATGGCCTTCACCGGCGTGCGCCTGTTCCATCATTAAATTAATTTATAGGACCCATGAGACCCATAAGACCCATGAGACCTATAAGACCTATAAGACCCATAGGACCTATAAGAAAACCTCATTTACCATGGTAGGCGAAGAAGACTTCCAGTCGATTCTGGAGAATGGCATTTCCTTTGGCCGTGGCGGCGAAAGGAAAGACCCCAATGAAGGCAAGGTGAAGACCAAGGCCAAGAAAAAGAAATATATCACCGGTGCCCACGGCAGCGGCTCGGCCAAACAGAAGGCCAAGTATCGGGAGCAGCGGGCCAACCGCAAACACTGATGCACAACAATGAAAGAAGGCATCGCACTTGGTTTTGTGCGATGCCTTCTTTGTTGCAATTTTTTATTGCTCGTAGCCACCGAAGGCTATTGCTCGTAGCCGACGAAGGCTATTGCTCGTAGCCACCGAAGGTGTTGGTATCATCGTCGCCGCCACCCTGCATGTCATCGCGCTGCGGCCGCTTCTTCTGCGTCATATTGCCAAAGTTCCATGTCAACTGCAGGTTGATGCGCGGGTCGCGCCAGTTCTTCTGATGTCGCCAGAAGGTTGGTCCTTCAGTGTAGTTCTCAAACTTGCGGGTGTTGAACACATCGCGCCAGTTAAGAGCCAATGCAAAAGTCTTGTTGAGGAAGGTCTTGCGCAGGCCGAGGTCGAACGATCCGTTGGCCTTGCGGTGTCCCTGTGTGATGACCGAGCGCGAACGATAGTTGCCAGTGCCCTGCACGGTGATGCTGTATGGCAGGATGACCGATGCCAGCACCCGGGCGTCCCATGCAAAGTTCTCATTGCCTTCGCCGCTGACCTGCTGTCCTTCCACCATCGTTGAGAAGCCATCGAGTTTATAGTAGTAGGCATTGAGCGTGGTAGTGAGGTCAAGGATACGGAATAGTTTGTCTTTCAGTATCACCTCGGCGCCAGCGCTCTGACTCTTGGCCACGTTGAGGTTGGTCATAAACATGACGGGCTCACCCTCATATTCACCTTGATAGCGTATGCGCTGCATCACATCGGTGGTGGGGCGGTAGTATGTGCCAATGGAAAGCGTGTGGGCTGTCCATGTTTTCAGATAGTTCAGCGAGAAAGCGTTGGTATACTCCGGTGTCAGTTCCGGGTTGCCGAACTCTATCATGGAGGCGTCGCGGGTGTTTTTGAATGAATTGAGTTGTCCGCCCCAAGGACGACGCAGACGGCGCGTCACATTGAGTTGGATTTGCGAAGTGGGCGTCAGTTCGTAGTTCAGGAAGAGCGATGGGAACAGTTGGAAATAGTCTTTCTTGAACGGTGTCTCCGTCTGATAGTAGTCGATGCTCTTGGTGTCTACCTTCCAGTATTCGCCGCGCAGTCCGGCCATGATGCCCATTTTGCCAAACTTCATGTTGGCCGTGGCATAGAGCGCATGGATGTTGTTGTCGTAGATGAAGCGATTGTAGAAATAAGGATCTTCATTGAGGCGCAGGTCTGAAGGTGACAGACGCTCGGCCGTTCCTGCGGCGACATATTCAAAACTGCTCTGGGGCGTATTCTCGTGGGAGAAGCGTCCTTCATATCCAGCCTCGACCTTGAACTTTTCATTAATCTGGTTCTCGTAGTCCAGTCGGGTTTCCCAGTGGCGGTTGTTTATGTTCATGGGACGGTACTGATAACTATAGGTGGTAGCGAGCGATGCCAGATGTGTGGTGTCGTTGAGGTACTCGTTAGAGCCGTCGCTGTTCCATTTGTTGAACTCCACGGTGGCTTCCAGTTTATGGGTGCCGCTCTGATTGAACTTATGTGTATATGAAAGTTCGGCGTTATACATATGATTATCGCCGTCGCCCCATGTCTGTCGGTGCAGGCGGCGGTCGGCCACCTTAGCACCTGTAGCATCGAACGTGCCATATTCATAGTTGGTCAGGTTATCGTTCGAGTGGTTGCCCTGCATGGTCATGCCAGCCAGCGTGAGGTCGTCGTTGCCACTGAGATGGAAGGTGAGGCCGGCGCGTGCAAAGAGTCCGCCGCCATGATTATTGTTCTCGCCGTCACTGTACTGATAACTGCTGAAGGGGGAACCTTCAGCCACACGGTAGCGCTGGTCGCTCTCATTGCCGCCATTGCCCTTGCGTTTGCGATAGCCCAGGTTGGCATAGGCATCGACCCATTTGCTGGAATAGTTGATGTTGCTTCCCACGTTCCAGCCGCCTTGGTTGTTCACACCTGTCTGCACCGAACCATAGTAGCCGGCACGACGGTCGCGCTTCAAGACGATGTTGATGATGCCGGCCGTGCCCTCTGGCGAGTATTTGGCCGACGGATTGTCGATGACCTCGATGCGCTCGATGCTCTCGGCAGGAATCTGCTGCAGAATCTCGGCACGGTTGTCGCTGGTCAGTCCGCTGCTCTTACCGTTGATCCATACCTCGACACTTGAGTTGCCGCGCAGCGATATTTCGCCGTCGGTGGTCACCTCGACGCTTGGAATGTTTTCCAGCAGGTCGGAGACGGAGCCTCCCGCTGCAGCGAGTACCTCGTCGACGGTAAAGGTTTTTCTGTCAACCTCCAGTTTCATCTGCGAGCGCTGTCCAGTGACCTTCACCTCGCCCAATGTGTGCGAGTCTTCTGAAATATAGATGGCTGCAAAGTTTACGGTACGATGCTGCGGGTTGAGTTGCACCTGTCGGTTCACGCTCTTGTATCCCACGAACGACACCTGGAGCACATAGCGGCCGTCGGGTATGTCGGTAAGATTGAAGTGTCCTTTCACATCGGTGATGCCTCCGCGCACCAAGCGCCCGGTGGAGGAGTCGGACAATTTTACGTTAACAAACTGGAGCGACTCGTCGGTTTGCTTGTCGACGATACGGCCGCGCACCACACCCTGTGCGCTAATGTTCAAGACTGCCCCGCAAACAAGGGCAATAACAATAAGTATACGGTTCATAATAAATCGTTGACGAATATAAAGGCTAAACGTTTAACGGTAACCATACATTTTTCAATGCAGCAACATGTAAAAAACAACGCCCAGCACAATAATAAGATAGGTGCATCCGCGCCAGATTTTGCCAAACACATAACTGGACACTACCACCAGCAGCACGATGATGATGTCGCTTAGTGAAATGTGAATTGCATGATAGTCAACCATCTCTTCCAACTCAAAATCATCGATCGTATCCGTTTTCACCCGGTCTACCAGGGTCTCATCGCCATCATAGACCTGTGCCCACGCAGGCAGGTGCATGGATAGCAATACGAGTAACGACCAGATATAAAACGACAGTTTGTTCATTGAAAAACACTAGATTAGCATTTGCGGGTGCAAAGTTACAAAAAAACGAGTGAAATGAAAAGAAAAAGCGCGCATTTTCTTTTCATTTCTTGCAGGAGCAAGCGTCTCCTTCGTCGCCGAGCGCCGAGTGCCAAGTAAATTCGGCGAAGCCAAAGTTACGAAAAAACGAGTGAAATGCAAAAGGAAACTCGTTTCTTTTTCTCATACCCATGCGTTTCAACTATAAAAGTTGAAGAAAATGGACAGTCGTTTGAAAAATAATTCGTACCTTTGCGCCTAAAATCAATCATTAAGTCATTCTAACAGAGATTTATCTATGTATACACGTATGACCGCTGCCGAGGCTGCAGCACTGATCAAGAACGGCGAGAACATCGCCATGAGTGGTTTCACCCCTGCCGGCGTGGCTAAGGCCACCACCAAGGAACTGGCCAAGATTGCCGTGGCTGAGCACGAAGCCGGGCGCGAATTCAAAGTAGGCATCTTCACCGGCGCTTCGACAGGACAGAGCACCGACGGCGACATGGCCAACGCACAGGCCATCAAGTACCGTGCCCCCTACACCACCAATCCCGACTTCCGCAAGCACGTGAACCTGGGCGAGATACCCTACAACGACCTGCACCTGAGCCACATGGCACAGGAGTTGCGCTATGGCTTCTATGGCGATGTGGACTGGGCCATCCTCGAGGTGTGCGACATTGAGGAGGTGGGCAACGACTATCATGTCTATCTCACTGCTGCCGGCGGCATCAGCCCCACGGCTGCCCGTCTGGCCAAGAAGGTTATCCTGGAACTCAACTCGTTCCACAATGCCAATGCCAAGTATATCCACGATGTCTACGAGCCCCTCGACCCGCCCTATCGCAAGCCCATCATGATTGAGAAGGTGAGCGACCGCATCGGCGTGCCCTACGTGTCGATACCCAAGGAAAAGGTGGTGGGTGTCGTGGAGTGCAACATTCCCGACGAGGCCCGCGCCTTCAAGGACAGCGACCCCGTGACCGACAAGATTGGCTTCCTCACGGCCGAGTTCCTGGTAGAGGAGATGCACAAAGGCCGCATTCCAAAGGAGTTCCTGCCCCTGCAGAGCGGCGTGGGCAGCACGGCCAACGCCATCCTGGGTGCCCTGGGACAGGACAAGCACGTGCCCGACTTCAATATCTATACCGAGGTGATTCAGAACTCGGTCATCGACATGATGCTCAACGGCCGCGTGAAAGACGCCAGCGCCTGCTCGCTCACCGTGAGCAACGACTGCCTGATGCAGGTCTACGACAACATGGACTACTTCCGCAACCACCTCACCCTGCGCCAGAGCGAGATCTCTAACTCGCCTGAAGTCATCCGCCGACTGGGCGTCATTGCCATCAACACCGCCATCGAGGTGGACCTCTACGGCAATGCCAACTCTACCCACATCAGCGGCACGAAGATGATGAACGGCATCGGCGGCTCGGGCGACTTCATCCGCAACGCCTACCTCTCCATCTTCACCTGCCCCTCAACGGCCAAGGGCGGCCTCATCTCGAGCATCGTGCCCTTCGTGAGCCATCAGGACTCGAGCGAGCACGACGTGAACATCATCGTGACCGAGCAAGGCGTGGCCGACCTGCGCGGAAAGAGCCCCGCACAGCGTGCCGAGATCATCATTGAAAACTGCGCACACCCCGACTACCGTCCGCTGCTGCGCGAATACCTCAAGTTGGCCAAGATGGGACAGACGCGCCACAACCTCACCGCCGCCTTCGCCATGCACGACTCGCTGGCTCGCAAGGGCGACATGCACCTCACCGACTTCTCGGAGTATGTGAAGTAAACAAACTTGACAAATGCCCCCCTCAAAAAAACTCGACGAGTTTTCAAAAAACAATCCGCCAACGCGTACAAGCGAAATATGAGGGTAGTTGTTAAGTTGTTGACAATCAACAATATACACAAAAAGAAGGCTTTGCTGCAACATAGCGAAGCCTTCTTTGTTTTTAATGGAATACTCCGTCAGGTTATTTACTCTAGAATGCAAATTCCCAGACCCCCTTTTTTGGTAAAGTTTCCTTACATTATACTCTCGCGCGCGTATATATAAATAAGGTGTATCAACTTTCTGAGATAGCAGAAATGCAGACTCTCATAGGAGTGGCAGGAGCGACAGGAGTTAATAGGAGTGCACTCCTCATGTCTGTATTCCCATTCCCAAAAGTGTCAAAATGACAAGAAAACGGCCAAAAACCTGCACAATCACCCCCTGTGTGTGCACACAGCAAGCAGTTTTATAGCAAAAAATTTGCGTAAGTGAAAGAAAATGTGTTACTTTGCACCCGATTTTATAACAACGAATATTCAATATTAACATTTTAAACGTAAAAATTATGTCAGAAATTGAAAGCAAAGTAAAGGCTATTATCGTAGACAAACTTGGTGTAGACGAGGCAGAGGTTAAGCCCGAAGCAAGTTTTACCAATGATCTGGGCGCAGATTCACTGGATACCGTCGAACTCATCATGGAATTCGAGAAGGAGTTCAGCATTTCTATTCCCGACGACAAGGCAGAGAAGATCAGCACCGTGGCTGACGCCATCGCTTACATCGAGGAAAACGCAAAATAAATTCATAAGAATTAAAGAATTGAAGAATTGAAAAATTGAAATTCAGTTTATGCTGAATGATTTCAATTCTTCAATTTTTCAATTTTTTCATTTTTAGACATATGGAACTGAAAAGAGTTGTCGTAACTGGACTCGGCGCCGTTACACCCGTGGGCAACAATCCCGAGGAAATGTGGAACAACCTCGTGGCCGGCGTGAGCGGAGCAGCACCCATTACGACTTTCGATACAACCAACTTCAAGACTAAGTTCGCCTGCGAGGTGAAGAACCTCAATGTCAACGACTATCTGGACCGCAAGGAGGCACGCAAGATGGACCGCTACACACAGTTGGCCCTCATTGCTGCCAAGCAGGCAGTGGAAGACAGCCAGATGGACCTGGAGAAAGAAGACAAGAACCGCATCGGCGTGGTCTACGGCGTAGGCATAGGCGGCATCAAGACCTTTGAGGACGAGATTACCTACTATGGCGTGCACCGTGCCGAAGGCCCCAAGTTCAACCCCTTCTTCATCCCGAAGATGATTGCCGACATCGCCGCCGGACAAATCTCTATCATGTACGGCTTCCACGGACCAAACTACATCACCTCCAGCGCCTGTGCTTCATCGTCGAACGCACTGGCCGACGCCTTCAACCTCATCCGTCTGGGCAAGGCCAACATCATTGTGGCAGGAGGTGCCGAATCGGCCATCTGTGAAAGCGGCGTCGGAGGCTTCAACGCCATGCACGCCCTGAGCACACGCAACGACGAGCCCGAAAAGGCCAGCCGCCCCTTCAGCGCCAGCCGCGACGGCTTCGTCATGGCCGAAGGTGCCGGTTGCCTCATCCTTGAGGAACTGGAGCACGCCAAGGCACGCGGCGCCAAGATCTATGCCGAGTTCGTAGGAGCAGGCATGAGCGCCGACGCTCACCACATCACCGCCTCACACCCCGAGGGTCTCGGTGCCAAACTGGTGATGCAGAACGCCCTGGAAGATGCCAACCTGAAGCCCGAGGACATCGACTACATCAATGTGCACGGCACATCAACACACGTAGGCGACATCTCAGAGGCCAAGGCCATCAAGGAAGTATTTGGCGACGCTGCCTTCAAACTCAACATCTCGAGCACCAAGTCAATGACAGGCCACCTGCTGGGTGCCGCCGGTGCCATCGAGGCCATGGCTACCGTGCTTGCCGTGAAGAACGACATCGTGCCGCCCACCATCAACCATGAGGAAGGCGACGAAGATCCCGAGATTGACTATAACCTCAACTTCACGTTCAACAAAGCACAGAAACGCACCGTCCGTGCCGGACTGAGCAACACCTTCGGCTTCGGCGGACACAATGCCTGCGTGGTATTCAAGAAATTTACGGATAAGTGAGCAAAATGCAAGTGATTTGCATTTTCTAACGATAGTAAATTCGCTGAAAGCAAATATGAGGATTAAAGACATCATCAACCGAATAAGGCTCCCTTTCCGCAAGGAGAGGGAACTTTTTTATTCCCTTCACAGCATCATAGGCTTCTACCCGCACGACATCAAATACTATAAAACAGCACTCACGCACAAGAGTTCGGGCAAACGAAACGAAAAGGGAAAACCACTCAACAACGAACGGCTGGAATTCCTGGGCGACGCACTCCTCGATGCCGTCGTGGGGCACATCGTCTTTGAACACTTCGCCGGCAAACGCGAAGGATTCCTCACCAACACAAGGTCGAAACTCGTGAGCCGCGAAACACTTGGCAAACTCGCACAGGAAATGGGACTCACCGAACTCATCGAAAGCAACGCCAAGCAGCAGCACGCACACAACAGTTACATGGCAGGCAACGCCTTCGAGGCACTCGTGGGAGCCATCTATCTGGACCAAGGCTACGACGCCGTCATGCGATTCGTCAAGAAACGCATACTCGCACAGATGGTCAACATCGACAAGGTGGCCTACAAAGAGGTCAACTTCAAGTCGAAACTGCTGGAATGGACACAGAAAAACCGTGTGAAAATGATATATAAGATGACCGACGACGGCAAGGACGACAAAGGGTCGCCCGTCTTCGGCTGCCTGGTAATGATAGAAGGCGTGGAAGGCGGAAAAGGCAAAGGATACTCAAAGAAGGAAGCGCAGCAGGAGAGTTCAAAAGAAACACTGCAGCGCCTCCGTCGCGAGCCACAGTTCATCGATGCCATCTTCACCGCCAAGTCAGAGCGCACCAAGATGGAAGAAGAACCCACCGCCATAGCCCCAGACCTGGAGGCCGATAAGGAATTCATCATC
>CAMHDT010000085.1 GCA_946183985.1 uncultured Prevotella sp. | reverse complement strand
TCGCTTACTCGAAATTTTGGATAAATTTCTCACGCTCGGCAAAAATAATGTATTCTTTTTGCTCTCGCTTACTCGAAATTTTCGTATCTTTGCCAAATGAAAGTACCATTCTTTGCCGTCAGCAGGCACAGACTGGCCGTAGACGGCACCGGAGTGACCACTCTGGCCTGTCTTCATGGTTGCCCCCTGCGATGCAAATACTGCATCAACAGGCAGTGTTGGGACCATAGTGGCATCCGACGGACAATGGACGAGACTGAACTGCTCTCGGAAACAATGGTCGACGACCTCTATTTCAAGGCCACGGGAGGTGGCATCTGCTTCGGCGGCGGCGAGCCACTGCTGCATAGCGCGTTCATCGATGCGTTCTGCAGGCTGAGGCCCAAGGATTGGAATATCTACCTGGAGACCTCACTCCACGTAGCGCGTCATCATCTGGAACAAGTGGCACCATGGGTGCATCACTACTATGTCGACATCAAGGACATGGATGCCGAGGTCTATCGGCAATACACTGGAAGCGACAACAGGCAGGTCGTCGACAACCTGCAGTGGCTGGCCCGGCAGCAGATGCAGCACATGGTCACCATCCGCCTGCCTCTGATAACAGGCTACAACACCGAGTCTGGCCGCATGGCCAGCCGGCGACAACTGGAAGCAATGGGATTCCGCGACTTCGACCTGTTTGACTATATCATACCAATAGAATAATCCTGCTGACCTATGAGACAAGGAAAAGAAATTTGCAACACGCTGAAAACCATCCGCAAGCAGATTGCGGATGCCAATGAGATTAAGTATGAACCGAAGGAGTGCCATCATGAGGGCGACTGCGCAGGTTCCTGTCCTGCCTGCGAGGCGGAGGTGCGCTATCTGGAGCGGGAACTGTCGCTGCGCAGAAAACTGGGCAAGGCGGTGGCCGTGGTAGGCCTGTCGGCCGGGCTTGCCGGGCTTGCCACAAGTTGTCATTATATTGGCGATCAGACAGCCGGCATGCCGATGGAAGACCCGGATGTCGAGGTGACGGAAACAGACAGCAACTGTAGCATGCCTGTCGTCGAGGAAATCACCAACGACACCTCTTTTGCTAACGAATGAGCATCTGGCATAAAAAAGAGGGTGTGTCAAAAAACAAAAATCTTCAAAAATCTTTCAAAAATAAGCCATATAATAGCCATTTTTGCTAGATTTTTGAAGATTTTTGTTAGTTTAATGAGGACTGATGTCTATATATGACACAGCCAGTTTTGTTTTTACATGTTCATGCCACCGTCTACCTGGATGACCTGACCACTGATGTAACTGGACATGTCGCTGGCCAGGAACGTTGCGCAGTTGGCAATATCGTCAACGGTGCCGCCACGGCGCAGGGGAATCTTGTTGCACCATTCTTTGCGCACATCCTCGGGCAGGGCCTGTGTCATGGCCGTGTCAATAAAGCCTGGGGCAATGGCATTGGCACGGATACCCTTGGGGCCCATCTCCTGACCAATACTCTTAGCCAGCGCAATAAGGCCGGCCTTTGAGGCGGCGTAGTTGGCCTGTCCAGCATTACCATGAACGCCAACGACTGATGCCATGTTGATAATACTACCGCCACGCTGGCGCATCATCACTGGCACACAAGCGTGAATGAAGTTGAATGCCGACTTCAGATTGACGGCAATCACGGCATCCCACTGCTGCTCGGTCATACGAAGCATCAAGCCGTCCTTCGTAATACCGGCATTGTTTACCAGAATATCAATAGAGCCAAACTCTTCCTTTACAGCCTTCACCACCTCCTCGGTCTGAGCGAAGTCGGCAGCATTCGATGCATAACTCTTTGCCTTCACGCCCAGAGCGGCGATTTCCTGCTCAGTCTCTTCGTTCACCTGCAGGTCGGTGAATGCAATGTTTGCGCCCTCGGCAGCAAACTTCAGCGCGATAGCCTTTCCGATACCGCGTGCTGCACCAGTGATGAGTGCAGTCTTACCTTCTAATAATCCCATTGTGATATAAAAACGTTAATTGGTTATTGTCTGTTAATCTTTTTACCCAAAGCACCGTAGACGAACTTAGCCACCTGCGGTTTAGTATCTTCTTCTTTCATTCCACGCGCAATACGCCCGTATATATATGGCACCTCCAGACCCTTGATACAATAGTGAGTGATATCGGCCACCAGGTCAACATTGTCAATGTCAAACTCACCGTCTTCCTTACCCTCGGCAAACACCTTGCGGAACAGTTCCACCTCAGCATCGTCGAAATGGCGGCGCACCTTCTCCACCATCCAGATATTGCGGAAGAACTCTGCACGCAAGTTGCCGTTGCGCACCACTGTCTCGCGTATCATGCTCAGATGCGTGTAAATCAGTTCAATCACCTTCTCCTGCGGACTTATCTTGCGAGCGGCCACCTCGTCGAGTTTGTCACTCAGACGCTCCAACTCAGTCTCGATAACGGCATAGTAGATATCCTCCTTCGACTTGAAGTAGGTGTAGAGCGTGCGCCGACCCTTACCAGAGGCCTGCGCAATATCGTTCATCGTGGTGTTCTCCAACCCGTTCTTGGCAAAGAGTTGTCGCGCCACATCAACCAGTAATTGTCTTGTCTTAGAGATGGACATTCTGTTTCGCTGTCTGCGTTTGATATTAATTAAACTAAACCGCCATCATTGCAGTTGCACACCGATGGTAGTGTGTGCAAAAGTACATTTTTTATTTCAAACAGCCAAGCATTTTCCCATAAATTATATGCAAAAGCAAAAAAGATGCATAAAAATTTGCAGAACTCAAAAAAAAGCAGTACCTTTGCACCCGCTAAGAAAAAAATATCGCGGAGTGGAGCAGTTGGTAGCTCGCCAGGCTCATAACCTGGAGGTCGCATGTTCGAGTCCTGCCTCCGCAACTCAGAAGCCCGATTCTATCGGGCTTTTTTCGTTTGGGCAGATTCATGTCCGGGGTCAGTAGAAATTCCAGGGCAGCGGATTTTCCTTTGACCTCATGACTATATTGTGTCCGAGAATTTATAAAGAAATCGGGGCAACTCGCTTGTTATCAGCGAATTGCCCCTCTTTATGTCGGGATTACTGGACTCGAACCAGCGACCTCGCGCCCCCCAGACGTGTGCGCTACCAACTGCGCTAAATCCCGATCCTTTTGCTTAAATGCGGATGCAAAGGTACGATGTTTTTCCGAAACAGCCAAATTTTTCCGCAAGTTTTTTCACTTTTTCCGCAATTCCGCATCTTTCCTCTAAAGAAAACATAATTTCTTTATCCTACTGGCATATAATTCATTTTTTTTATGTAAGTTTGCACCAACTATGACGACTTACAACATTACCGCACCCAAACAACTGCGGGCCCACATCACGCTGCCCGCCTCGAAAAGTATATCTAACCGGGCACTTATCATCCATGCCCTGGCTGGTGGCGACACGCTGCCACAGAACCTGAGCGACTGCGATGACACCGATGTCATCATCCGTGCACTGGAGCAGATGCCGCCCACCATCGACATCAAGGCCGCCGGCACCTCCATGCGCTTCATGACGGCCCTGCTGGCCACCACCGAGCATGGCGAGCATATCATCACCGGCACCGAACGCATGCAGCACCGCCCCATCAAGGTGCTGGTCGACGCTCTCCGCCACCTGGGAGCCGACATTGCCTATGTGGGCCAAGAGGGATACCCTCCGCTGCGCATCAATGGCCAGCGACTGCAGGGCGGCTCGCTCGAGATTGCCGGCAATGTATCGTCGCAGTATATCTCGGCATTGCTCATGATTGGTCCTATGCTACTGGGCGGTCTCACGCTACGCCTCACCGGCGACATCATCTCGCGCCCCTATATCGACCTTACGCTCTGCACCATGCGTGAGTTCGGCGCCAAGGTGGAATGGACAAGCGTCGACACCATCAGCGTGCAGCCAACGCCTTACACCTCGCGGCCCTACCTCATAGAAAACGACTGGAGTGCCGCCAGTTACTGGTACGAGATGGTGGCACTGAGCAACGATCCTGAGGCCGAGGTGGTGCTGGAAGGACTGATGGACGGTTCGAAACAGGGCGACAGCAGCGTGCGCTATCTGTTCAGTCTGCTGGGCGTGAAAACCGTCTTCGCCTCGAAGACACCAGGCGTGCCCACGAGGGTAACGCTACGCAAAGGCGCCGGACGGGTGAGACGCCTGGAGTATGACTTCGTCAATGCACCCGATCTGGCACAAACGCTGGTATGCACCTGCTGCGCACTGGGTGTGCCCTTCCATTTCACGGGCTTGCAGACACTGAAAATCAAAGAGACCGACCGCATTGAGGCACTCAAGGCCGAACTGGGCAAACTGGGGTTTGAAATAAAAGACATAAACAGCCGCGAACTGACTTGGGACGGCAAGACTATGCCGCCCGCTGCTGCCGCTTCTTCCACCGGTGAACATTCTATCAACACCTACGACGACCATCGCATGGCACTGGCCTTCGCCCCCATGGCCCTGCGCATGCCCATCAGCATCGAGCACCCAGAGGTAGTCACCAAGTCTTATCCACGGTACTGGGACGACCTGCGCCAGGCAGGCTTTATCATAGAGTAACCATTATGCATTTTGAATTATGAATTGTCAATTATGAATTGTGAATTGTCAATTGTGAATTATGAATTGTCAATTGTGAATTATGAATTGTCAATTGTGAATTATGAATTGTGAATTAGAATAATGGAGTTCGCGCTTATCTGCATAGGGTCATTGGCAGTGCTTGGCATTGTGGCGGCACTGGCATCGATGCTGACGAAAGGCGGCACCGATGCGCCCGTCGTCGAAGCGCACGACTGCTCTACATGCAGCAGCAAGGTGGAGGGCGAGTGTAAGATTGCGTGTTTAATAGAGGAGAAAGAAAGGAAAGAGAAGGAGAAAAAACGTCGCGAGAGCAATAAAACAGAAAGTTGAGAGTTCTTTTATATATGCGCAAGAGTCTATACCTATTATTTTATATAAGCGTCGTCAGCGTGCTGATGACGGCTTGTTCTGCGCATAAGAACACAGCGAAGAGCCGCTCATGGCAGGCTTTCACCGCACGCTACAACACCTACTTCAATGGCTCGCAGGCTTATATCGACGGTTCTTTGGAGAAGGAGAAGGGCAACAAAGACAACTTCACCGAGCAACTACCGCTCTACACCGTGGGCAACAAGCAGAGCCGCTCGCTGGGAAGCGGCAACTTCGACCGCACCGTGGAGAAGATGGAGAAGACCATCAAACAGCACAGCATCAAGGCCAAGCCCGAATGGAAGAAAAGCCGGCGCAAGACAGACAAGGACAAAGAGTGGCTGTCGCGCCGTGAATACAACCCTTTCCTTTGGAAGGCATGGTTGCTCATGGGCAAGGCACAGTTTCAGAAAGGCGAGTTCGACGAGGCAGCCGCCACCTTCAGTTACATGAGCCGCCTCTATCAGACGCAGCCGCTGCAGAATGCCATGGCACGCGCATGGCTGGCACGCTGCTATGTGGAACTTGGCTGGCTCTACGATGCCGAGGATGTCATCCGCAATCAGCAGCGTGACTCTATCGACTACCGGGCACAGGCCGACTGGGACGGCACTCTAGCCGACTACTATCTGAAGACGGGCGAACTGGAAAAGGCCATACCCTATCTGCGCCAGACCATCCGCCATGAGCACCGCAACAAGCAGAAGGCACGCGAGTGGTTTATCATGGGACAGGTGCTTAGCACCATGGAGCAACGGCAGCAAGCCTATAAAGCCTATCAGCGGGCCATCAGGCAGAACCCACCCTACGAACTGGAGTTCAATGCCCGCATTGCACAGACCGAGGTCATGGCCAAGGGCAACGCACGGAAGATGATCAGCCGCCTGAAGCGTATGGCCGCCTCCGACAACAACAAAGACTATCTCGACCAGGTTTATTATGCCATTGGCAACATCTATTTGGCACAGAACGACACCGTCCATGCCATCGAAGCCTACGAGAAAGGCAACGAAAAAGCCACCCGCAGCGGCATAGAGAAAGGTGTGTTGCTGCTTCGCCTGGGCGACATCTACTGGGAGCAGGAGAAATACAACGATGCACAGCGATGCTATGGCGAGGCCATCGGTCTGCTCGACCGCGACCGTCCCGACTACGAGGCACTGTCGCTGCGCTCAAAGGTGCTCGACCAACTGGTGCCTTATACCGATGCCGTGCATCTGCAGGACTCCTTGCAGCAACTGGCTAATATGCCAGAAAAAGACCGTCTGGATGCCATCGACCGTGTCATTGAGATTCTGAAGAAGAAAGAGAAAGAGGAAAAGCGCAAGGCGCAAGAGGCTGAGGCCGAGCAAGCACAGCAACGCCAGGGTGCCATGGGCAACCGCAACCAGCAGTCCACCCCCAACCGCCAGCAGCAACAGCCCACCGCCAACGGCCAGTGGTATTTCTACAACCAGATGACCGTGAACCAGGGCAAGCAGACCTTCCAGAAACAATGGGGCAAGCGCGAGAACGCCGACGACTGGCAGCGTGCAAACAAGACGGTGGTGAACCTGGCACAAAGCAATCCTGACAATCCGGAAAGTCAGGAAACCCCTGAAACCACAGAAAGCCCAGTGAGTCCAGATAGACCAGAGGCCATTGAAACCTCCAAGCCCACCGACTCCATTGCTGCCGACACCCTTGCCAACGACCCGCACAACCGCGAGTATTATCTGGCACAAATCCCCTTCACCGATGAACAGAAAGCCGAGAGCGATCTGATCATCATGGACGGTCTGTTCAACTCGGGCGTCATCTTCAAAGATAAACTCGAGAACCTGCCGCTGGCAGAGAAGCAACTGGTGCGACTGACAAGCCACTACCCCACCTACGAACATACCGACCAGGCATGGTATCACCTCTTCCTGCTCTACTCGCGCAAAGGCGACACAGCAGCGGCCAGCACCTGCCTAGAGCATCTGAAAGCCGACTACCCGGAGAGCGAACTCACCATTCTGCTCACCGACCCTTACTTCGAGGAGAACGCACGCTTTGGCGAACATCTGGAAGACTCGCTCTATGCAGCCACCTACGATGCCTTCAAGCAAGACAACCATGAGGTTATCCAGGCCAACGCCGCACTGTCGGCCGAACGGTTCCCCCTAGGCGAGAACCGTCCTAAGTTCCTGTTCATCAACGGCCTGAGCCTGCTCAACCAAGGCGATGCCAAGGGATGCATCAGCGAGTTGAAAGCGGTGGTGGAACGTTACCCGCAAAGCGAGGTAAGCGAGATGGCCGGCATGATTATCAAGGGCGTGCAGGAAGGGCGCACACTGCATGGTGGCACCTTCGACCTTAATGCCGTATGGAGCCGCCGCGACCTCTCGGCAGGAGGCGATTCCATAGCCACCGACACCCTATCGGCCGACCGCAACATCCCGTTCGTCTTCATGCTGGTCTATCAGCCCGACTCTCTTGATGCTGCCGCCGGCGAGAACCAGTTGCTCTACGAGATGGCACGCTTCAACTTCTCCAACTTCCTGGTGCGCAACTTCGACATCGAGATTGAGCGCGAGCAAGGAGTCAGCAAGATGCTGATCCGTGGCTTCCTCTATTTCGACGAAGCCCTGCAGTATGCCCGCCAACTCTATGCGTCGGAACACATGACGGCCATCCTGCAGCACTGCCGCAGCCTTGTGGTGAGCGAGCACAACCTCTCGCTGCTGGGCACACGCTACAGTTATCTGGACTACGACGCCTTCTACGAACGCACATTCCTCCCACTGCCCATCAGCAACGAGGAACTGCTCAATATTCCCCCTGAAATAGAACAACCCGACGAGGATGATGTCGATGATGACGAAGAAGAGGAAGAAGAGGAGCCACTACAGGCACCTCCCGCCAACGGCACCATCGACTTCGATCCCGACTTCTGGTAACAACTCAGAACTATGACCTACCAACTCCTATGGGTCGACGATGAAGCAGAACTGCTGCGACCCCACATTATTTTCCTTGAAAAGAAAGGCTACAAGGTGACAACGGCGTCGAATGGCACCGATGCCATCGACCTCTGCCAGAATGAGTCGTTCGACCTGGTGCTCCTCGATGAGCAGATGCCTGGCCTCAGCGGACTGGAGACCTTGCAGCGCATCAAACAGATCACGCCTTCCACCCCCGTGGTCATGGTGACCAAGAGCGAGGAAGAGAACATCATGGAGCAGGCCATCGGACAGAAAATTGCCGACTACCTCATCAAGCCGGTGAACCCCAACCAGATTCTTCTGGTGCTGAAGAAGAACATACACCGCCGCGAGATTGAGACCGAGGTCACGCAGAGCCGCTATCAGCAGCAGTTCCAGCAGATTGCCATGCAGATCATGGATTGCTCCACCTGGGACGACTGGGTGAATATCTACCGCCAACTGGTGCACTGGGAACTGCAACTCAGCAGCACCGACTCGCAGATGACCGAGATGCTCGCCATGCAGAAAGAAGAGGCCGACCTGGGCTTCGCCAAGTTTGTGAAGAAGAACTACCTCGACTGGATAAAAAGCCTCATGCCCAACTCCATCGCCAAGGAGCGAGAGGCGAACAAGGAGGTGCCCCTCCTTTCCCCGCAACTCTTCAGTCGCAGGATATTCCCCCTGCTCGACCAAAAGGAAAAGGTGTTTCTCGTGGTGCTCGACAACTTCCGTTACGACCAGTGGCGCACACTGGCACAGGAGATTGGCGCCATGTACGACATCGACGAGCAACTATACTGCAGCATCCTGCCAACAGCCACGCAGTATGCCCGCAACGCCATCTTCAGCGGACTCATGCCACGCAAGGTGGCTGACATGTTCCCCGACCTGTGGGTCGACGAGGACGAGGACGAGGGCAAGAACCTGAACGAGGGACCGCTCATTCAGACACAACTGGAACGCTATCGCCGCCATGAAACTTTCTCATACCATAAAATCAACACCTCGGCAGAGGCCGACAAACTGATGCAGCAACTGAGGACGCTGGAGAAATACGACCTCAATGTCGTGGTGTTCAACTTCATCGACATGCTGAGCCATGCACGCACGGAGAGCCGTATGGTGCGCGAACTGGCCAACAACGAGAGTGCTTACCGCAGCATCACCCTGTCGTGGTTCCAGCACTCGGTCATCGCCGACTTCTTCCGCTGGCTGGCACAGACCGACTATCGTGTCATCGTCACCACCGACCACGGCAGCATACGCTGCACCAAGCCGGTAAAGATTGTGGGCGACCGCAATACCAACACCAACCTGCGCTACAAACTGGGCAAGAACCTGGGCTACGATGCCAAGGATCTGTATGTCATCAAGAACCCGGCAGAGGCGCAACTGCCCCAGCCCAACCTCTCGACGAGTTATGTGTTTGCCACGGGCGACGCCTTCTTTGCCTATCCCAACAACTACAACTACTATGTGAGTTATTATAAGGACACCTTCCAGCATGGCGGCATCTCGATGGAAGAGATGATCATTCCCCTCATCACCATGAAGGGAAAGAAGAGGTAGAACCACTGTGCCCCTCCCGTCAG
>CAMHDT010000084.1 GCA_946183985.1 uncultured Prevotella sp. | reverse complement strand
TCGTAAACATGGCACTTTCACTTCGTAAACATGGCACTAAGCCAAATCTTGCCCGGCATATTTGGCAAATCATGCCGACGGAAATATAATAAACGGACATTTTCCGCGTTAATACCTTTGATGAGACAACAAACCAAATGCTTCATGCTGACGCTCGCACTAATCATGGCGAGCCTTTCGGCGTTGGCACAGACCTTTACGCTGAAGGGGCGCGTGACCGACGATGAAGGCAACGCCCTGGAACTGGCCACGGTGTCGTGTCTGGAGCAGATGGCGATAACGATGACCAACCTGAAAGGTGAATTCCAAATGACGCTGCAGTCGGCCGACTCCATCACGGTGCGCTTCACCATGGTGGGCTATAAGGCACGCACCCGAACCCTCTACAAGCCACGAGGCACACAGACGCTGCAAATACAGATGCATGCCAACCAGGAACTGGGCGAGGTGGTGGTGACTGAACGCCGCCGACAGACTGAGCAGATGGAGCAACTGGACCTGAAAACCCTGGAGGCCGCCCCGTCGGTCACAGGCAATGCCGTGGAAGAACTCATACAGCAGCAGGCTGGTGTGACGACCCACAACGAACTGTCGAGCCAGTATAATGTGCGCGGCGGCTCGTTTGACGAGAACTCCGTATATATAAATAATGTGGAAGTATACCGACCGTTGCTCATACGCAGCGGACAGCAGGAAGGACTCTCCATCATCAATGCCGACATGGTACAGAGCGTGGGGTTCTCCACAGGCGGCTTCTCGGCCAAATACGGTGACAAGATGTCAAGCGCCCTCGACATTACCTACCGGCAGCCGCAGCAGTTCGAGGCCTCGGCCACGGGCAGTCTGCTGGGCGGCTCGGCCTATGTGGGTACGAGCACGCCAAGGGGCACCTTCAGTATGAGCCACGGCCTGCGCTACAAGACCAACCGCTACCTGCTGGGCTCGATGGAAACAACCGGCGAATACCGGCCCAACCAACTGGACTACCAGACCTATATCACCTATAAGCCCAACCGCCGGTGGACCATCGACTTCCTTGGCAACATCAGCGACAATCACTACAACTTCAAGCCAAAGGACAGGCAGACATCGTTTGGCACCATGGAGGATGCCAAATCGTTCAAAGTATACTTCGACGGACAGGAGAAAGACATTTTCCGCACCTTCTTCGGCACCGCCTCGATAACTCGCCACATAGGCGATTCAACCAGCATCAAACTGCTGTGGTCGGCCTTCAGCACCAAAGAACAGGAGTGCTACGACATTCAGGGACAATACTGGCTGGACGACGCGCAGAGTGCCGAGCAACTGGGGGTGGGCACTTATGCCGAACATGCACGCAACTATCTGAAGGCACAGGTGCAGAGCGTGAAACTAATGGTGCAGCGACAACTGGCCCATCACGACATTGAGGCGGCACTGACCTACAAGTGGGAATACATAAAAGAGCAGAGCCGCGAATACGAGATGCGCGACTCAAGCGGTTATTCCGTGCCACACACGGCCAGCAGGCTAGATCTTATCTACACGCTGAACTCGAACAACAAGATGCGGTCAAACCGTTTGGAAGGCTACATACAGGATGCATTCAAATGGCATAGCGGCGAAACATTCTTTAAACTGAACTATGGTGTGAGGTTCGCACACTGGTCGTTCAACCGCGAAACAATCGTCTCGCCACGCGTCTCGCTGGCCATCGTGCCAGGCTCCAACCCCGACCTCACCTACCGCGTAGCCTCTGGGCTCTACTATCAGGCGCCATTCTACAAGGAACTGCGCGACACCACCACCGTGGCAGGCATCACCGTGGCCACACTGAACCGCAACATCAGGAGCCAGCGCTCGCTGCAGTTCATCGGTGCCGTAGACTATCGGTTCAAGATGCTGGGCGAACGCCCCTTCAAGTTTACGGCCGAGGCCTACTACAAAGCACTTTCCAACCTGGTGCCCTACAATGTGCAGAACGTGAAAGTCACCTATTACGGCGAGAACCTCACCAGCGGCTATGCACTGGGACTGGACATGAAACTCTATGGCGAGTTCGTGCCAGGCACCGACTCGTGGCTCAGCCTCTCGGTGATGCGCACACAGCAGAAGCACAACGGTCTGTGGGTGCCACTGCCTACCGACCAGCGCTATGCCCTGAACCTGCATTTCACCGACTATTTCCCTGGCACCGAACGCTGGAAGATGGCACTTAGGCTGGCCTATGCCGACGGACTGCCCTTCGGAGCGCCCCACCGCGGCATTGATGCACAGCACTTCCGTGCCCCAGCCTACAAGCGTGCCGACATTGGCATGAGTTACCAGGCCTACAAGTCACCTGCAGACGGCAACAGGAAAGCCGTCAAGAGCATCTGGCTGGGGCTCGACTGCCTGAATCTCTTCGGCATTTCAAATGTAAACAGTTACTATTGGGTTACCGATGTGACCAACCGGCAATGGGCAGTGCCAAATTATCTGACAGGCAGAATGATTAATGTGAAGGCTACCATCAGCATGTAGACCGTTAATAAATCATAAAAACAACAGCAAAGTAAACTTTCTAACACACATTTTTTCTAACTTTGCATCCAATTAGATAATTCACATTCAGGAAACCAAAGCCGACATAAAAAAATGAAAAAATTACCATTATTTCTTTTGGCTTCATCATTGATGTTCGTAAACTGCATCAATCATGAAACAGAGACAGATGTCAACATTCCGCTTAACATGACGAAAGTAACTGGAAATGCCCTTCGCATTTTTGGGAACATTGACTCAAAGCAGGACTGGAGTTCTATTACTCAAGGAAGCGTGACCGTTACGGCTGACGCCGACATGGACGACATCGTGAAAGTACAAATCCTGACCGAATCGCCCTTCTGCAATGAAAACGCTGCCGTATTGAACGAAGCAACCGTCAGCAAAGGACAGACAGTAAAACTTGTTTACGATGCACCTAACTTTTCTGACACGCTGTTTGCTGCATGCGTTAGCAAGAACAAGAACTACTATATCAAGGCATTCACCGTTAACGACAGCGAAGTTAGTTTCTCTGAGCCCGCCAACGCTCGCATGACCAGAGCAGGTGAGCAGTATCCCGACCTGTCTGCTATTGTATTGGGTGCTCCCGAGAAGTCAATCAACGCCCTGCGCGCTGAGGCATCAGCAGCCGATTCTGAAAAGCCATATGTCATCATCTACGACAAGAGCGACAAAGAGATAAATGGTTCAAACAGAATCAACAGCAGTTGGGCTGACGGTTCATGGGCCAACGATCAATTGTGGGCTGCTAAAGATGCCACCAGTAATGGATGGACCATTGCTAACGGTAACATCACAAAGACAATCACTGAAAAAACGGATCTGAACACCTTGCAGTGGATAGTGAATTACTATCTGCCTAAGACTGGTGCTGAATACACAACAGGCCCAGGTAAAAAATCGAACAACTGGAAGAGCATCGTAGAAGGCACCAACTACTTCAAACAGTATAAGAACCACTTCGTCAGCGATGGCAATCCCTTGACGATTGTTCCTCTCCAGATGAACACAACAGAAGGTAAATATAATTCTGTTTATTACTACTATTTCCCCGCTTCAAAGTTAAATGAGTATACCACTGATGAGGCTTTGGCTGCATACATCAAGACTTTGCCGAAGTTCAAGGCTATCAAGGGTTATCAGGATGGCAGTTTCAAGAGAAACACTAAATACCTGCTTCCCTATTATGGTGATGGTGCTTTAGCAGAGGGAACTGCTGCTCAAAGTCTGAGCATTCCTGCAGGTTATCTGGTTGGTTTTATGAACCAGAAAATCAATAATGAAGCAAACCAAGTGCATCAGGCTGTCGAGCAGTGCATGAATGGTGACACTTACGGATTCGGCCCGCTTAACAAAGAAACCAATAGTATTTTTGGTCATTATTTCTCTGCTTTGAGCACTGATGTTTCTATGCAATCTACCAAGTTTACGAGTAATGGTGGTACGGAGACACAAACCAAGAATGGTTCTACACCTTATGGTATGACATGGGATAGCCCTCGTATCGGTATCTTCAGCGCCAACAACAAAGTATTCATGTGCTTCGAGGATGGTTGCGACTGCAACTTCAGCGATATGATTATCGAAATCAGCAGCGGTGTAGTAGTAACCAATGATCCTATCGAGCCAGAGGCCGTTGCTTACACCATGTGCTTTGAGGACGAGCCAGAGGAAGCCGACTACGACATGAATGATGTGGTACTCCGCGCTATACGCAAGAACGACAGTCAGATTCAGATTAGCCTTATTGCTTGTGGTGCTTACGACGAGTTGCTCATCCAAGGCTATAAAGACAACAACCTCCTGAACGGATCAAAAGAAGTTCACAAGTTCTTCGGTGTAGAGCCATATAAAACATTCGTTAACACCGTCATTGGAGAAAAGCCTTTCGAGCCTATCACCACCACGGTCAATATCGACAACAGCGTTAACATTGGCGATTTCCTTAAGAGCATCTCTATTAAGAACTTGAAGACAGGCAATACCATCGCCATGCCGAAGACAGGAGAGCCGCCCTATGCCATCATCGTGCCCCTGAACTTCCGCTACCCCATAGAGCAGTGCAGCATTACAACGGCCTATCCTGACTTTATCAAATGGGCACAGAACCGCACCGTTGCCAAAAACTGGTATCTGAATGGCGTCGACGACAAACTCTATCCCAACAAATTCGAATAAGCAGAGTAGCCATTACCTACATACATTATACAAAGAGATTGTTGCCTGTTCCATCGGCAACAATCTCTTTTTTTATAAAAAAGACAAAAAAAGTAAGGCTATCTCACATATCTTTTGTACCTTTGCACCATATTTGTATATATACCAATATTTAAGATTATGAAGATTTCACACATTGAGCATCTGGGCATTGCTGTCCAGAGCATTGAAGAAAGCCTGCCGTACTTTACTAATGTACTTGGCCTGGAGTGTTATGCAACAGAAGTCGTAGAAGATCAGAAAGTAAAAACTGCTTTTCTGAAGTGTGGCGAAGTGAAACTCGAACTGCTTGAGCCCACAAGTCCTGAGAGCACCATCCAGAAGTGGCTCGACAAAGGCAATAAAGGCGTACACCATGTGGCCTTCTGTGTAGAAGATGGCGTGGCCAACGCATTGGCAGAGGTCAGCGAAAAGGGCGTCCGCCTTATTGACCAGGCCCCCCGCAAGGGTGCCGAGGGTCTGAACATCGCCTTCCTGCATCCAAAGTCAACCTGCGGCATCCTCACAGAACTCTGCGAACATTAATTTTATCATAGGACCTATAGGGCTTATAAGACCTATAAGACCCATAAGACCCATAAGACCCATAAGACCCATAAGACCCATAAGACCCATAAAAAGAAATGAGCAAACAATTAGAAAAAATCAAGCAACTCATCGAGAAGCGCGAACAAGCCCGTCTCGGTGGTGGTGAGAAAGCCATTCAGAAACAGCACGAGCGCGGCAAATATACAGCCCGTGAGCGTGTGGAAATGCTCCTCGACGAAGGTTCGTTCGAGGAATACGACATGTTTAAGGAGCACCGTTGCCACAACTTCGGCATGGAGAAGAAGCAGTTCCCCGGCGATGGCGTTGTTGCAGGTAGCGGTACTATCGACGGTCGTCTGGTGTTCATCTTTGCACAAGACTTCACCGTTCATGCAGGTTCGCTGTCAGAAACCATGAGCCAGAAAATCTGCAAAGTGATGGACATGGCCATGAAGATGGGTGCTCCTGTCATTGGCATCAATGACTCGGGTGGCGCACGTATTCAGGAAGGCATTAACGCCCTGGCCGGCTATGCAGAAATCTTCGAGCGTAACATTCTGGCTTCAGGCGTCATTCCTCAGATCTCGGGCATTTTCGGCCCCTGCGCAGGCGGTGCCGTATACTCTCCTGCCCTCACCGACTTCACGCTGATGATGGAGAACACCTCCTATATGTTCCTTACAGGTCCAAAGGTGGTGAAGACCGTTACTGGCGAAGACATTGATCAGGAACATCTTGGCGGTGCCAGCGTCCACGCCACCAAGTCGGGTGTAACGCATTTCACGGCCAAGACCGAGGAGGAAGGCATTCAGATGCTGAAGACCCTCCTGTCGTATATTCCCTCAAACAACATGGAGACAGCACCCCGCAAGAAGTGCGACGACCCCATCAACCGTATGGAGGATGCCCTGAACGAGATTATCCCTGAGAATCCCAACGAGGCCTACGACATGTATAAGGTCATTGGTTCTATTACCGACAACGGAGAGTTCTTTGAGGTTCAGCCAAAATTTGCAAAGAACATTATCGTGGGATTTGCACGTTTCAACGGTCAGAGCGTAGGTGTTGTGGCCAACCAGCCCTCATGCTATGCCGGCGTGCTTGATGTGAACGCTTCACGCAAAGGTGCCCGTTTCGTACGTTTCTGCGATGCTTTCAACATTCCTATCGTCAGTCTTGTCGATGTTCCAGGCTTCCTGCCAGGTACTGGTCAGGAGTACAATGCCGTCATCCTGCATGGTGCCCAGTTGCTCTATGCCTACGGTGAGGCCACAGTGCCCAAGATTACCGTCACACTGCGCAAGTCGTATGGCGGTTCACACATCGTGATGGGCTCTAAACAGTTGCATACCGACCTGAACTATGCATGGCCCTCTGCCGAGATTGCCGTGATGGGTGCCAGCGGTGCTGCTGCCGTGCTCTATGCCAAGGAAGCCAAGGCCAAGAAAGAGGCCGGTGAGGACGTGAAGGCCTTTATCGCCGAGAAGGAAGACGAGTACAACGAACTCTTCGCTAATCCTTATCAGGCAGCCAAGTATGGCTACATCGACGATGTGATTGAGCCACGCAACACCCGTTTCCGCATCTGCCGCGGTCTGGCACAACTTGCCACCAAGCGCGATGCACTGCCTGCCAAGAAGCACGGTAACATTCCAATGTAATCAGAAACGCTTATGAAACAGAATGAAGTATATGCTGCCATAGCCATGGCTCTTCATGAGCATCTGGGCAACAATGTCCACGATGTGGAGCCCGGCATCATAACTATTGCCGAGCATCCCACGCAGTGGAATGGCTATGCACAGACAATGACAGCACACCCGTAAACAAGCAAGACTATGAAAGAATACAAGTATACCATCAACGGCACGAAATATGAGGTTGCAATAGGCGACATTGAAGAGAACATCGTGACCGTTACAGTGAATGGCGAAGCATACAAGGTGGAGATGGAGAAAGAGGCCGAGCCTGAGAAAAAGAAGCCTGTACTGGGCAAGCCTGCTGCCTCTGCTGCCGCATCGGAAGGCGGTGAGCCCGCTGCCGACAAGGCTGTCGTGAACAAGAACAATGCCATCAAAGCCCCGCTGCCAGGTGTCATCACAGACATCAAGGTGGCCGTTGGCGATGAAGTACAGGCAGGCGACACTGTCGTAGTGCTGGAAGCCATGAAGATGGCCAACAACCTTCAGGCCGAGAAAGCCGGTAAGGTAACGGCCATTTGCGTCAAGATTGGCGAGAGCGTCATGGAAGACGATGCCCTTGTAGTGATTGAATAACACAATGCCGCAAGGCAATACTTGCAAAAAGAAAGGAGCCGGATGGAAGTCCGGCTCCTTTCTTTTTATCTATATGTGACCATGTCTATTCCTTTACACCATAATAATAGTAGTACCAATAGGAATCACGATACTTGTCGAACACGCGCAACTTCCGTTCTGCGTCATCGGCACACTCGTCCATCATCTGTCGCAAGTTCTCCCAATCCACTTCTGTCACGGTCTCATGGTAGACCACGATAGGATTCATGCGCATATGCTGATACAACACTAAAGCCTCGCGATAATGACGAGGGAGCGGAAGCGAGTCGGCCACCTCATAATAATGCGGCAAAGCGGCAGCAAACGCATCCAAGTCTCGGTCAATCAGATGTCCGCACAACCTATAGTCAGCCATGACGGGCGTGGCCAACGAGTCTCTTTCCATGGCCTTATAATATTTCTGAGGCATCATAGCATAGAGCGGACGGCCTCCAAGGTATTTCCAAATCGTATCGGCAGGCAACAACTGCAAATGTGCGCGGTTGGGAAGTATGGTTTCGCTCGAGCCGACAACGGGATAGGCAAACAGCCGTTCACCCAATTCTCCCTTTCTGGCCAGCGCATGGACGCGGAGCGCGGTGAGCGTCTCGTCGGTCTCAAGCGACTTATAGCCCACACGCAGAGCCTCGTCTACATCCCCCTTTAGCAACGCTGCTTCAGCATGGGCACGATAATGGAACACAGCATTTGAGTTCCCCACCAGTGCCACAGCCAGCATCATGACCGCCATCTGCAACAGGTTGATCCACACGCGACGCGAGAAGAGCCCGGTATTCTGCTTGTCATCGTTCTCGAAAGGCATGAGTTGCTTGGCCAGCCACACGGTTCCCGCCCATGTCAGGAGCACTAACGGAATCACCCACCACCATGCACCCAAGGAGAAATGGCGGTCAATGTCAGGACTAATGTCAGAAAGGACTGTCAGTATCAGCATCGACGGCAAGTAAGTAAGGGCGTGTGTGCGTCTGGATAATCGCGTCACCGAGAACACGCCCAACTGCACAGTGAAGAGCACCGCCGTAATGATAAGGGCACCGATAGTGCGATCGTAGTGTGTGGCACCATGGCTCAGCGCGAACTGGGCAACAGCCAGCACATCGGCCTGAAACTCATAGAGCCACAGGAAAGAAAACACAAGAAAGCAAACGGCACACACCACCTTAGTGGTGATGGTGCCGTTTTTTTTGTTGAGGTTGTGATATCTCATCACTTTCTATTGTTCTTTGCTTCAATGTTCAACGCATCAGTTCTTCTTCAGCACCACTGCCGAACGGGCAGGGATGTAGAGTTTGAGCCACTCTTTACGGTCTGACACATAAAGGGGATCATAATTGGTGAAATGCGTTACGCTATCGTCAGCGAAACCGAAACCGCCAAAGTCCTTCGAATCGGTGTTGAGCACCACATCGTAACTACCAGTAGGAACCAAGAAACCGTAGTCGGTGAACGACTGTGTAGGCGAGAAATTGAACACAAAAAGCAAATCGCCACGCATGAATGCCAGCACCTGGTCGCCGTCATTATGCCAGATTTCCACCACAGGTTTGTTTTGGAAATTGCGCACCGACTTCACGACCTTGATCATCTCACGGTCGAAGTCGCCCAGCCAATGATAGCACAAGTCCTTATTGTCCACCAGGTTCCACTGTCGGCGTGCATATTTGTACGACCAGCCATTACCCTCGCGTGGAAAGTCTATCCATTCCGGATGCCCGAACTCATTGCCCATGAAGTTGAGATAGCCACCGTTAATGGCAGCAAGCGTCACCAGACGTATCATCTTATGCAGGGCAATGCCTCGCTCAGCCACGCCATTGATGTCTTTCTTGGCAAAGTGCCAGTACATATCGGCATCTATCAAGCGGAAGATGATGGTCTTATCGCCCACCAGAGCCTGGTCGTGGCTCTCGCAATACGAGATGGTCTTCTCATCCGGGCGGC
>CAMHDT010000083.1 GCA_946183985.1 uncultured Prevotella sp. | reverse complement strand
TTGGGCTGTTGGATGTGGAGCATCTGGCATACGGTGGGCGCGATATCGTTGATGTGCACCTCACGACTTGTCTCGCCATGCTTGATGTTCCAGCCGTAGAAGAGCAGGGGAATGTGGGCATCGTATGGATTCCACGAGCCGTGGGTGGTGCCTATGGGCGACGACCATTCGCCATACATGTAATAGCCAGGTTCGACAATGAGGAGAATGTCACCGGAACGATGGGGCTGGTAGCCCATCGCTGCCATGTTGAGCAGTCGCTCGGGCAGGCTCGATGTACGCAGGCTTGCGAAGTCCACGGCATATATCATGTTAGGAGCGTTAGTGAAGAATTCTATCAGGCATTTCTTCACGGCGCAAACCTCCAGCCCTTGTTCTGTGATGGCCTGATGATTAAGGAACACGCGGAAGTCTAGAATATCGCTGATCACAGGCTGCGTGGCACCCAGCCTCTTGGCCACATGGTCCTCAGCCTGCTTGATAATGTCGTCATAGAGCCATTTGCCGCCACTCAGTTTGTGGTCTTGCATGTACTTCCAGTTGTGTGCACCGCCGTGGTCGGCTGTGAGGAACAGAAGGTAGTTGCCCTTGCCAACTTGTTCGTCAAGTGCCGTGAGCAGTCGGCTCAGATCTTTGTCCAGTTCCAGATAGGCCTCGTCGGTGTGTTCGCCGCGGGTAGCCCACTTATGTCCGATGGCGTCGGTCTGCGAATAACTCACGCAGAGCATGTCGGTAGCCTCCCCCTTGCCCAGGTTCTCTCCCTTGAGGGCAGCGATGGCCATGTCGGTGGTGAGGTGTCCGCAGAGCGGATAGAGTGCCACATCTTCGCCCACCTTTTTCAGTTCCTTGTTCTTGGCCATCTGTGTGTTCAGGGCCTTCACATAGTCAGGCAGTTCGTTCATGTAGTAGGTGCTGGTGACGAAGCATCCCGCCTTGTTGTCGAGCCAGTAGGCAGCGTTGGCACTGCGTCCGGCCGGCAGGATGGCTGCACGGTCCTTGAAACTCACGCCCACAACCTTTGACTTAAAGTCGGTGTGCAGGCGCAACTGGTCGCCTATGGTGGTAGCGAGCAGTAGATGTGGCGAACTCTGTCCCTTCTTGGTGTCAGAGCCTACGGTGCTGACAGTGGTGTCGCTCACGCATCCCACTTTTTTCCCGTCTACATAGAACGTGTTGCCGCAGATGCCGTGGAAGGCCGGTGTGGTGCCTGTATATACCGATGTGTGGCCGATGGACGTGACGGCGGGTACATAGTTGATGAGGCAGTTGTTGCACGAGTATCCGTCGTCTATGAGCCGTTTCAGTCCGTCGTCCTGAAACTGACTATAGTAGCGGCTCAGATAGTCCCAGCGCATCTGGTCGACCACGATGCCAACCACCAGTTTAGGCCTGTTCCCAAACTCTGCCCAACTGTAAATACTCGTTGCCATCAGGCAACAGATTAGCAAGAAAAATCTTTTCATGGCAATGATGTCCTTGTTTAATATAACTTACTTTTCCTCGTTGAATTGATCGAGTTTGTTGGTCCAGTATTGGCGCAGGTCGTTCCACTTGTAATAATAAGGCGTGGCCGTCGGTGGAATGGGGAGCATCACTTCGCGCTCGTTGAGCAGAGCCTTTACCAGTATGTCGCCGTTGCCCTTCTTTGGCTTGTAGAAAATCACCTGGATGTTGCAGCCCATGGGGAAGATCTTGTAGTTCTGCCAGTGCTGGTCCAACTGTTCCAGATTGTCGACGCTGGCATTGCTCGAGCCCAGTTCCATGAGGCAGGCCAACGGCAGCACACACACCTCATGTCCGAAGCGCAGTGTGGCCTGTGGCTTGCCTAAGGCCACGCAGGTGTCAGCCGTCTCAATGATGTTGCGCAGCAGGTTATACTGGCTGAAAGGCATCATGTTGTCGGTCTGCGGGGCATTGGCGTAGCGCACATACCAAGTGATGTTGGACAGACGCCACAGGTCGTAGATTTCATCCTTGGTAAACAGGTGCAGCATGTCGGGTGCACCGTCGTGGCTCTGCATGTTGATGACCACCTCAAACAGATGGCGCATGAGCGCCTTGCGGTCGATGCTGTCGGTGGCCCACTGCTGGTCGTTGAACAGCACGGTCATGAGCCTGTCGGGATGCACCAGTCGCTCCGCGAAATCAAAGCGCCCGTGCCTGCGGTTGTTGTCCTGTGCCTTTACCTTGCCGCTGTGTGGCTGGTTCAGGTAGTATTGCAGGCTCTCGCTCACATCATTATGGATGCGGGCGGTGGGGTTGGCGGCCATCAGTTCCTCGCATTCGGCCACCATCGACAGGATGCAGCGGTTCACCACGGTAGAGCGGGCGTCAATCTGCACACCCTTTGGCTTGACGAAAATCTCGGGGAAGTGCTGTGCCATGCGTCGGCCTATGCCGTGATGCTGGCGTTCGCCCACGGTGGTGAGGTCGCCCAGACGGTCGATGGTCGACGGGTTGAAGGCCTCCAGCAGCCGGAGCGTCTCCTGTCCCTCACTGGTCAGTTTGCCTTGCTCCTGTGCTTTGCGCAGTGGGCGCAGCACACGCTCATAGTCCTCTTTGCCAATGAGCCACCGCGACCCATGACGGCCGTAGTGTGTCAGATAGAACGGCACGTAGCCTTTGGGGGCTTTGGTATAGTTGAAGTCTGGCAGTTGGCGGTCGTAGTCCAGATAGTTAGAGCCTGCCAGCCATGGGTTGGCATCGATTTCTTCGCGTGCAGTCTGTGCTGTCGCCGTTATCGTTGCTCCCAACAGGAGCATGATGAGCATTCTTTTCATAAAATATGATAGTTTTCGGTTTGCTGTTTGCAAATATACGCAAAAATGATTGAAACACCAAATAATATTAAAAAAATGTCAACATACAAGGTGTTAATAAAAGAAACATTGTATATTTGCACGGAGAAAAGACTATTAAAGGTGAAAAGGTGAAAAGGTTAAAAAGTAAAAAAGAATATGAAGAAAATAACTCTGACCATCATGGCTCTGATGATGCTGACCAGTGTCAAGGCAGAGCCCGCCGATACCCTGCAGTTTATGAATGCCTATAGGCAGTTTGCCGCCTATGTTGTGTCGCAGCGTGTGCTCACCAAGCCTGTTGCTGACTCGCTCATTGCCCGTCAGGACACGCTGATGTACCAGTATCGCAAGATCAAGCCCCAACTCACCGACCGTCAGGTGGAGGAATACAACAGGCTGAAGGGCCGCTACACCAAGAAGATGCTGGAATATCGTGGCGACCGTATTGGCGAAGGTCTTGAGGTCACAGGCGACAGCATCGCCAGCACTGCCGGAAGGGTAGGGAGTGCCATCAGCGGGTTCTTCAAAGGGCTGTTTGGGAAGGACTGAGATGTTCTCACTTCTCAGTTTTGACGCTTCCGTCAAAACTGATGGGGTCGCGCTCGCCGCTTCTCACGTTGATATAAGCCTGACCATTGGGATAGACCTCAAGGGTATAGATATGCCGCTCCTCTTTTGAATGCACCAGCATCTCCAGGCGCGTCATGCCATGCTTATGGTTGCTTTTGGTCATCTGGTCGATAGGGGCGGTAAAGTTGAGCCCCTGTCCCGCAGAGCCGTAGGCAGCCACCGTGCCATGGACTTGTCCCAGATAGGGCAGGTAACTCACCAGGGTGTCGCCTCGCAGTTCCAGATAGAAGTCGGATGTCACGTTGCGACTGCCATAGCGCAACGTATTCATCATGGTCACATCGATGTGCAGGCGCATGCTGTCGATGGCCAATGCTGTCTCTGCGGCCTTCTGCTGTTGGCGCTCGGCCCGCTGCTGCGGGGTGGCGCAGGCCACAAGGAGGGCGATAATGGCGATGATGCCGACAGTTACTATAGGTGCTGCTTTATCGCTCCGCATACATCACACAGGTTTCGCCGGCACAGGAGAAGCGCAGGGTCTTGCCCTCGTCGTACACAGCCACGTGATACTTGTTGTCCGGGTCGTCGCGGCGCGTCAGTGTGAAGGTACCGATGCCCGACGACTGGCAGGTGAACTGTTCGGTGGTGCCAAACGAATAGCGGTGTACGGCCGTTCCCTCGCCCTGCTCCGTGAGGTGGAGCGTCCATTGGTGGGCTTCCATCTGTGTCCGCGTGTCGTTGTAGGTGTTGCTCAGGGTCAAAGGATCGGTCTGGTCTCTCACCTGCGGTATCGAAGCGTTCCATGCCCCGCGATTGTCGGTAGAGAAGCCGTCGGGGGCGCGGTTGTCATGCATGACGCATCCTGATGCATCCACATAGAAGATGGTGCCGTCGGGGTCTTCAATCCACGCATTACTGGCCGATGTGTTGTTGGCAGGATAGAAATACACGGTCTCGCCCGACTCCAGAACCTCCCATTGGCCGCCGTCGGTGTCGGCCTTGATGGTCACGTGCGGTCTGTTGGCCGTGGCCTGCTCGTCGGTCGTCTGCTGCCCGTTGGTCGTCTCATCCGTAATTTCCTCTACCACCACATCCGTTGCCTCAGGATAGTCGTTATCGTCTCTTGAAATTCTCTCTCTCGTGTTGAAATCAAAACAGCCCGTCAGGGTCAACATGCAGGCAGACACTAGCACGGTCTGCCACACCTTCATCACCTTTCTTGTCTTCATATCTTTTTCAATGTTTCAGTTTTTCAATTTTTCATTACTTTCTCCTCAGCGTCTCCACGATGCGGGCCATCTGGTTGGGAATGCGTATCTGCTGCGGACACTTCGACAGGCACACACCGCAGTCCTGGCATCTCGAGGCCCATTTGCTGTCGTCGGGCAATGCCTGGCGATAGCCGTCCATGAACTGCTGCCGGCGTTTGCCATAGTCGGTGCTCTCCTTGTCTGGCAGGGGCAACAGGTGACTGTTTACCGCCTCGTTGTAGGCAGCAAAGTTGCCTGGAATGTCCACACCGTAGGGGCAGGGCATGCAATAGGCGCATGTGGTGCAGGGAATGGTGGGAAAGCCCGACATCTGGTCGGCAATGCTGGCCAGCAGTCTGTTCTCCTGCTCCGTACAGGGGTCGAGGGGCGAGAAGGTCTTCACATTCTCCTCTAAGTGCTCCATGCGGTTCATGCCGCTCAGCGTGGTCAGGATGTTAGGATAGGAACCCACCCAGCGGAAGGCCCAGCGGGCTGTGCTGTCGTCGGGGCGCACCGCCTTGAGTTGGTCGGTCAGTTCCTGTGCCATGCGCCCGAAGGCACCGCCGCGCAGCGGCTCCATCACCACACACTGCACGCCCGTCTTCTCACATTTCTCATACAGGTATTCAGCATCGGCATCCACGCGGCGTCCACCTCGCAGCGAGGCATGTCGCCAGTCGAGGAAGTTCATCTGTATCTGCACAAAGTCCCAGTGGTACTCCTCCTGTCGGTCGAGCAGCCAGTCGAAGTCGCGCACATCGCCGTGATACGAGAACCCCAGGTGCTTGATGCGTCCAGCCTCGCGTTCCTTGAGCAGGAAGTCGAGCACGCCGTTGTCCAGAAAACGCCCTTTCAGCGACTCCATGCCACCGCCGATGCTGTGCAGCAGGTAGTAGTCAATATAGTCCACCCGCAGGCGTTCCATGGAGCGTTCATACATGGCCTTCGACTCTTCAAACGACCATGTGCGGCGGTTCTGGTTCGACATCTTCGTGGCCACGAAATATTTCTCTCGCGGAAAACGCGAGAGGGCATTGCCCGTGAGCACCTCCGACTGTCCGCCCATATACATGGGAGCCGTGTCGAAGTAGTTCACGCCATGCTCAATGGCATAGTCCACCAGACGGTTCACCTCGTCCTGGTCGTTGGGCAGTCGCATCATGCCGAAGCCGAGGAGTGAGATATGCTCGCCCGAGCCATGCTGCACGCGATAGGTCATCCGGTTGTCGCCTCGTTCCTCTTTTCTCTCTTCCCTGTTTAAAGCCATTGCGCTCAGCGGTTCCAGAGCCATGAGTGCCATGGCCGACCCGGCACCAATGCCCAGCCGTCGTAGAAACATCCGTCGGCTCATGCCGTTCTGTTCTTGTCTTGCCATCAGTGTTTAGTCTTAGGTGCTTGTAATACTGAGTGCAAATATAGTCAAAAAGCCGCAATGTTGCAAGCGTTGGAAAAAATTCTGGCCATTATTTTTTCAATTTTGGCCAAAATTCATAAAATTATGGCCAAAATTTATTATCTAACAGTTATCGTTGCGAAAAAAAGTGCCATTGTTTCAAGACGAAAGTGCCATCGTTACGAAAAAAAGTGCCATCGTTTTGAAGCGAAACGCCCGTTGTTAATATAGACCTTCAATGTTCATGGTAATGACCACCGACAGATAGACGCTCAACTCCAGCAGCAGGAAGAAGGCACCGCAGCAGTCGCCGGTATAGCCGCGCAGGCGCCGCCACACAAACAGATAGAGGAAATACATGATCAGACAGGGGGTGAACAGGATGGCTTCCCAGTTGACCACCCCGTGCAGGAAATAGAAGTAGAGGCCTATGGGCAGCAACCCCTGCACGGCCAGTAGCAGTCCCGACGGAACACTCATGCGGCGATACACGGTGTGAGCCTTCGAGGTCTCTTCCGTCCGGGCGTATGGCATCATCTGCGTCATCTGTGCACTCAGCATCTTGGCATAGGGGTCGGCCGCCAGCACGGTCATGGCTGCCAGCAACGGCGTCATGCTGTATAGGCAGAGGTAGAGCATGGCCAGGTATAGGATAAGTCCCAGCACGCCATAGGTGCCTATGTGTGAGTCTTTCATGATGCTGAGGATGCGCTCGCGGTTGGTGCCGCCCCCTCCGAAGCCGTCGAAGAAGTCGGCCAGTCCGTCTTCGTGCAGGGCTCCCGTCAGGAGGATGCGGGCGATGATGGCGAATAGAATGGATAATGGATAATTGATAATTGATAATTGGGGACCGAAATAGAGGATGGCAGCCATGACGCTACTGGTGAGCCAGCCGGTGAGGGGCCACCATTCCACCACAGAGTTGTAAGCCGTCTGCGGCGGCTGGTATATCCGCCAGAAGGGCAGGCGGGTAAAGAAGATGAAGGCTGCCCACAGGCGGTCATACCATTTTGCCCCCAAGGAAAACCTTTGGGAACCGTGGCCGCTAGAAATATTTTGTGATGTTTGCATTCTGGAAATTGTTCATTTCGTTAATCATGCGCACGGCAGAGTCCACGATAGGGTAGGCGCAGAGGGCACCCGTGCCTTCGCCCAGACGCAGGCCGAGGTTCAGCAGGGGGCGTGCGCCCATGAAGTCGAGCATGCGCTTGTGGCCGCTCTCGTCGCCGCAGTGGGCAAAGATCATGCAGTCCTTGGCTTCTGGGCGCAACTGTGTGGCGGCCAAGGCGCAGGCCGACATGATGAACCCGTCGACCAGCACAATCATGCGGTGTTCGGCAGCGCGGAGCATGGCCCCAATGGCTGCCACCATCTCGAAGCCGCCGAAGTAGCGGATGACTTCGTCAAGTGAAGGGTGAAGAGTGAATAGTGAAAAATTTGCTACCGCACGAGACAGCACCTCATACTTATGGCGGATGCCCTCGTTGTTAAGGCCAGAACCGGCCCCGATGCACTCCTCTAGCGGGATGTTACAAAAGAGGTGCATCCAGATGCTGGAGGGCGAGGTGTTGCCAATGCCCATCTCGCCAATGCTGATGATATTGCAGCCCTTGGCGTGGCAGGCATCAACTAAACCGGCTCCCACACTCAAGGCCTGCTCATACTGGGCCTCGCTCATGGCAGGCTCATAGAGGAAATTTTTTGTGCCGCGCGCTATCTTGCGGTCGAGTATTGCGGTAGCCGCTCGAGCTTGCTCGCTTTCACCAAGTGAAGCGACTGAAAGAAATTTTTCACTCTTCACTCTAAACTCTTCCCTCTTAAAGTCATAATCCACTCCCACATCCACGATGCTCAGGTCGAAGCCGTGCTGCCGGCAGAACATGTTCACACCGCCGCCGCCCCGTGTGAAGTTGAGCATCTGCTGCCAGGTTACCTCGCGTGGCGAGACGCTCACCCCCTCACGCTCTATGCCGTGGTCGCCGCCCAAGAGCAGGTGACAGGGATGCGACAGCCGTGGCTCCAGCGTCTGCTGGATGAGGCATATCTGCTGTGCCAACTCCTCAAGGCGTCCCAAGGAGCCCTTCGGCTTGTTGAGATTATCTATCTTATTCCTTATCTGGTCTTCAAAAGTCATGGTTGTCTGTTATGATTAGTTAGCGCGCTCATTCAATATCAGGTGCAACATGTCAATCACCTGTTGCAGGGAACCGCCCTTCACCAGCACCCGCTTGTCGGGGTCGAGCAGGTAGAGCGACGGCAGCGATGGCAGGTAATAGGCCTGCATGGCTTGCGGGTTCGCTTCCGTATCGATGTAGACGGTCGCCATACGGAAGGCGTTGCTCCTTAGGTCTTGGCTCTCTCTGATGGCGGGCAGGTGTTCCATACAGTCTTCGCACCGAGTGTCGTAAAACACAACAAGCGTCAACTGGCTGCGTATGTCGTGCAGTCGTTGACGCTTGTTGTCTTCATTCATAAACTCGAGGTCGGCAGCCACCGTGCCCACCTGGTTCTTCGTTACCTCACGAAGAAGGAAGGTGCGCTGCGGCGATGGTGGCAGTGCCCGCAGCAGATGGGCATAGGTGAGGTCGTTGCGCAGCGGTGCCTCCGCCCCGCCCAGGTAATGGTCTATCAGTCCCTCAAACAGCAGGGTGCATTCGCCGCCGTGTTGGGCTATGCTGTCGGCCAGGATGGAGGCTGCGCAGGCACCAGTGACCGAGTCGGCATATTGCATCAGGTTGATGTACTCCACGATGCCCTGCTCCGCTACCTTACGGTTGTGCTGTGTGGTGTCGGCAAACTGATAGCGCGTCCAGAAGTTCTCCAGACAATAGACAAACCTGGCCTTGTTGCTGGTCAGCGTAGCAGGGATGTCGGGGTAGGGGAACGCCGCTGTCTGTGCCCGTCCGCCGCTGATGCCCGCCACTATGAGCAATATGGTTATAAGAACTCTCATAGAAACTGTCACTTCTTTAGTGATACCGGCAGCCCGCTCACCATGAGGATTACCTCGTCGGCCTTCTGGGCGATATACTGGTTCATCCACCCTTGCAGGTCGGTGAACTGCCGCTGCAGGGCATTCTCGCTCACGCCGCCCAGCCCAATCTCGTTGGTCACGAAGATGAAGGTGGCCTCCTGCGCGGTGAAGGCATCGAACTCAGCCTTGGCCTGCTCAAAGATTTCATGGGTCTCATAGGACTTATGGGTCTCATAGGACTCATGGGTCCCAGTAGTCCCATTGGTTCTACAAAGAAGGTTCGTGAGCCACAGCGTGATGCAGTCCACCAGCACCACGCGGCCTCGTACATCATGGCGGCTCAGATATACCTCCTCCTCAATGTTTGTCCATTCCGGGCCGCGACGCGCCTGATGGCGGCGCACCCGCTCGCGGAAATCCTCGTCCCACACATGGGCCGTAGCCATATAGACAGGGGCTGCACTCAAGGATAGTGCCAGCCTTTCGGCTTCCTCACTCTTCCCTGAACGCTGCCCGCCAGTTATCATGATTAATTTTTTCAATTTTCAATTATCAAATATTAATTCACAATTCACAATTCACAATTCACAATTATCAATTATCAATTATCAATTATCAATTATCCATTCTCCATTATCAATTATCCATTCTCCAT
>CAMHDT010000082.1 GCA_946183985.1 uncultured Prevotella sp. | reverse complement strand
CGCACTACGTTCGGGACGTAGGGGTCGGGCGTTCGAGTCGCCTCATCCCGACTGATATTTGAAAAATCGCCTTTAAACAGGCGATTTTTCTTTTGGAAAACATTCTCACATCACAGCCTTAAGATATAAAATCCGTCAGGAATCAGTCATCGTAATTCACATAGGGGCGGAGGCGTGCTATGTCGGCATTGTTGAAGTCGGGCAAGAGGCTCAACTCACTCAAGTCGGATATGGGGCCATAGAGCCGGCGGTGGTCTACAATGGCCTTTGCCTGATAGTAATTGATGTAGGGATGGCGCTTCAGTTCGTTAAGCGACAGGCGATTGATGGCTAATGTCCTCACATTTACCGATGAAATCGTCAAATATTGCTTGGCATCGGCAGGAAAACCTTCAATCTCATCCAGTTGGTCAAGGCTCACATAGCCTCCCAGCGCACTACCATAGTTCACTACCTTGCGGGCATAGTAACTGCCAATGCCGGGAACGGTCTTCAGCATGGTAGTGTCGGCACCAGACAATTCGATGGTTTCACCTTCGCTTATTTTCCGAGGAAAACGTAGCGTGTCGCGCTCAAACGCGGCCCGTTCGCCCACAAGTGTGGCCGCAGGCAGATATTCGGGCGATATGACAATGTAGGGCTCCAGTTCGCGATACTGCTTGACGGTAAGACCATAGAGCCGCGCAAAATCCTCCTTCTGTCTGTAGATGCCGCCTGCCGCCCTGTATTTATAGATGTTGCGCACCTGCCATGGCTGTAGTCCAAGCGCGAGCAACTGCGTACTGTCTGCCGTGTTGGGATCGAAGCGGAAGCGTTCGGCAGGCACCGTCGCTACATCATAATAGGCGGCTGGTGTCTCTGGCACGGTTCTGGCCTGCATGCTGTCAGCCTCATTATCCTGCACGGCGGTCTCTGCCTGTTGCCCGTCAACAAAGAGCAGCACCATGAAGCATAGCAAGAACAGCACCAATAGTGCCAGCATGATGCGCCGGTCACTCTTGCGGGAATAGAACCAGTCACGCCACATCATATCATCTTAAACTGATGGAGGAAGATGAGCAGGATGCCGATGGGACACACATAGCGTATGGCAAACAGATAGATGGCGAAGAAACGGCCGCGCAGCGTGCCGCCGTTGGTAAACTCGTCCCATGCCGTCTGCCGCGGCACATACCACCCCAGGAACAGACAGGTAAGGAAGCCGCCAAGTGGCAGGAATACCTGTCCTGTGAGGAAGTCGAACCAATCGAACAGCGACTTACTGCCAATCATGAGCCATTGGCGCGTGTCTCCATACGACAGGGCGCAGAAAACACCTATCGCAGCACACAGCGCAGTAACGATGAAGGCTCCCCACCGCCGCGAAATCTTCAGTTCTTCGTGGAAGAACGCGGTGCTCACCTCATGCAGCGACATGAGCGAGGTGAGTGCAGCCAACGACAGCAGTGCATAGAACAGCAGTGCCACCAGTTCGCCCACGAGCGGCATGGACGAAAAAGCCTGCTGGAACACATTGGGCAGGGTGATGAACACCAGTCCGGGACCGGAATACTTGCTGGCCAGTTCGGGATCAGCCAGTTTGTCAGCAGCATCGGGATAACTCACGAAGAAGGCGGGGAAGATCATGAGTCCGGCCAAGATGGCAATGACGGTATCGATGGAAACAATCTGGACGGCCGACTTGGTGAGGTGAGTGTCGCGCTTGAAATAACTGGCATAGGTGCACAGACAGCCCATGCCGAGACTGAGCGAATAGAAAGCCTGCCCTAGTGCACCCAAGAATGTCTTGCTGTCAACACTTGAAAAATCGGGGTTGAACAGGAAAGAGATGCCGCGACCGGCACCTGGCAGCAGGCACGATGCCACCGCGATAATCACCAGCAACACAAACAGCAGGGGCATCATCAGTTTGGAACCGCGCTCAATGCCTTTCTCAACACCCAGCGAGATAATGAAATGACATATCAGCATGAATACCAACATCCATGCCACAGGCTTCCAGGGATGCGTAGCAAATGTATCGAAATAGGTTTTCACATAGTCGGCGTCGCCATTCAGATGACCGGCTACCGAGGCGTAGATATACTGCAGGCACCAGCCTGACACCACCACATAATAGCCCGTGATGAGGAAGCCTGTGAACACACCGAAGATACCTATCAACTTCCACGGTGTCCCATTGGCCAGTTTGGCGTAGGCCCTGGCGGTGTTTGCCTGTGCCCTGCGGCCTATGATAAACTCGTTGAGCATGCATGGAATGCCCAGCAGAAACACGCAGCATATATATATAAGTATAAAGGCTGCGCCACCATTCTGTCCTGTCATATAGGGGAAACGCCACACGTTTCCCAGTCCCACTGCCGAGCCTGCCGTAGCCAAGATGATGCCCAGTTTAGTTCCGAAGTTTGCTCTCTGTTCCAATGCTTAATGCTTAATTCTTATTTCGTTTGCAAAATTATAAAATAATTCGTACTTTTGCAGCCTGTTTAAAAGTAAAATTCCGAAAAAGATGCAAATTCTTAAGAAATATCCTTTTTCGCTGGTGTGCATAGCCCTCGTCTGGTATCTGTCAGTCTGGTTTCTGCCACCAGAGAAACTGGTGTTGCCCAGCATCAACTTCCTTGACAAATGGACCCACATGGTGATGTATGGCAGCACCTGCATGGTGATATGGGTGGAATACCTCCGACAGCACAACACGCTGAATGGCCGACGGCTTTTTCTCTGGGCATGGCTGGCACCCGTCATGATGGGCGGTGTGATAGAACTGGTGCAGGAACACCTCACCGCCACCCGCTCGGGAGAGTGGCTCGACTGGCTGGCCGATGCCGTAGGCTGCACCCTTGGCGCCATCATCGGGCTTATCATAAAAAAACTTTGGAACAGGGGCTAGGCCTCTTGCTTCCAAAGTTTGTAGGGATTGTTACGCAGGTGCGAGTTGTAATAGCGGCGGTCGCCTGTCACCTCCGTTCCGATGAAATGGGGTTTTTTAAATGTTTCGTCAGGACTTGACAGTTCTATTTCAGCCATCACCAGACCCTCGTTGTCGCCATAGAACTCATCAACCTCGAAGGTATGGCCCTCATGCTCCACCAGATAGCGTGTCTTGTCGATGATGCCAGGCTCGCAAAGTGCAAACAGATGGTCGGCCTCGTCCAGCGTTATCTCTTTTTCAAACTCATAACGGCTCAGTCCTCCGTCAAGCGAAGGTCCCTTGATGGTGAGGAAGGCCTTCTGGTTGCGGCGCCTTACACGCACGGTGCGTCCGTGTCCGCTGCAGATATATCCCTGTTTGATGCGGAAGTTCTGGTGCGAGAGTTGCTTGTAGTCGTCTCCCTCGACCAGGAACTTCCGTTCAATCTCCATGCCGCTCATAGGGTGTTCAGCCAGCGTAGATAGAATAGACCAGATAGAGTACGCCCAAGAGTATGAGCACTCCGAAAATCCAGTTCACCACGTTCTTTCCTTTCTGTTCTTCCTTGGCTGCATAGGCTTTCTGCTTAGCATTCAAGTGTTTTTCTTTTTTTGCCATAGATCTTATTGTTTTTTGGATGTTGAATATTCGATGATCAATTTTCAATGGCGAATGATGAATGGAGAACTCAACATTCGTCACTCACAGGGAACTCCATGAGATAGGCTTTGATGAAGCCATCGATCTTTCCGTTCATCACACCGTCGACATCGCTGGTCTGATAGTTGGTGCGGTGGTCTTTCACACGCTTGTCGTCAAACACATAGGAGCGGATCTGCGACCCCCACTCTATTTTTTTCTTTCCCGCCTCAATCTTAGCCTGAGCCTCCAGGCGCTTCTTCATGGCGCGGTCGTAGAGTTGGCTCTTCAGCAGTTTCAATGCCCGCTCCTTGTTCTTCGGCTGGTCGCGTGTCTCGGTGTTTTCAATCAGTATCTCCTCCTCTTCACCAGTATCGGGGTCGGTATACCAGTAGCGCAGACGCACGCCTGACTCCACCTTGTTAACATTCTGACCGCCGGCACCACTGCTTCGGAAGGTGTCCCACGACAGTTTGGCTGGGTCTACATAGACCTCGATGGTATCGTCGACAAGGGGCGTAACGAAGACACTGGCAAACGAGGTCATGCGCTTGCCCTGGGCGTTGTAGGGACTGACGCGCACCAGTCGGTGTACGCCATTCTCGCTCTTGAGGTAGCCATAGGCATACTCGCTGCCTTGCTCACCCGATCGTTGCCCTTCAATCTGCATGGTGACACTCTTGATGCCGGCATCATCGCCTTCGAGCAGGCTGCTCACCGTGACCTTATAGCCATGGGCCTCGGCCCACCGCATATACATGCGCATGAGCATCTGTGCCCAGTCCTGTGCCTCGGTGCCGCCGGCACCGCTGTTGATCTTGAGCACACAGTCCATCGGGTCTTCCTGCTGCCGCAGCATGTTCATCAGTTCCAGCGTCTCGATGGCCTCAACGGCCTTCTGATAGTCGTCGTCCACCTCCTGCTCAGTCACCATCTCCTCTTTATAGAAGTCGAAGGCCAGTTGCAGTTCGTCGGCCTTGCTGCGCACATTGTTGTAGCCATCAATCCATTTCCTGATGCTTTTCACCTTTTTCATCTGCTCCTCGGCCCGCTTGGGGTCGTCCCAGAAGTCGGGTGCCTGCGTGCGGAGGTCTTCCTCCTCCCACTCCATCTGCTTTTGGTCTATCTTCAGATAGTGGCGCAGTTTTTCTGCCCTGTCGAGAATATCTTTCAGTTGGTCTTGTGTAATCATGCTGCAAAGGTAGTGCAAATCGAGCGAAATGCAAAATAAAAAACCTTTTATTTTCATTTCCGAGATGCAGCCTACCTAAGACCGACAGGTCAAAGGTAGTGCAAATCGAGCGAAATGCAAAATAAAAAACCTTTTATTTTCATTTCCGAGATGCAGCCTACCTAAGACCGACAGGTCAAAGGTAGTGCAAATCGAGCGAAATGCAAAATAAATCAGGATTTATTTATTTTCCGAGATGCAGCCTACCTAAGACCGGCTACAACATGGAACGGTCTCGGCTATACAATTGCGGCATATAGTCGGGCATGTGATACCATGCTTTCAGCATAAGGATGGCAGGCACCAAATTCAAGATATGGGAGATATAGGAGAACATCACGATGAACACATATCTGCCGGAAGAATCGATATTGGGAATAATGAAACTCCCTAGCAATTGCGAAACCACATTCAAGCCAACCGTCCAGATAGCAGCCATGAGCAGATAGCGCCCAGGCCCCGTGCGCAGAGAGCGCCACAGCAGTATGCCGATGCTCAGCGCAAAGGCACTGCCAATAATGAAGAACACGACAGAATGCCATGTGATATGCCCCGATCTGGCATATTCAGAGAACTGCTCAGAGGTCATGCCCAGCACCGTGGCTCTAACGTAATAGGCCGTAAAGAGGGTGACAACGACGCCCCATAGTGCCTGCACGATTCTAAGCCAACCTGCCCAACGCCCGCTCTTGCTACCCCTGCCTATAAGAATCAGGCACATGCCAATGGCAAGACCGATAACGAAATTGAGAATATGATTGGCATAGGTCTGGAACATTGTAAACTTATAGAGCATTTCTATACTGAAGTAATAGCCATAGATCATGTTCAGAAGAGGCGTGCTCAACAGGCTCAGTACAAACTTCACAAAACAGAAGATGCCTATCCACCGCAGCCACATGGCCGCACCACAATGCCAGCCACGGCGCTCTTCATCGCTGGGAAGAAAGGGAAAGAGTGATGGATGCTCAGTAAACTGATTACCCAGCCCTGTGCGCAAGGCCTCGGTCATCTGCCTCACAAACGACCCTTTCATAAACAGATAGGCTGCCCATAGTATCAGAGCAGGCAGCACGCCGAAAAGCCACGGCCACCATGCCATGCCGAACGGCATGCTGGAGCCGTAACTGATGGTCACCATCTGCTCCTTGTCATTGCGGCGGATGCGCAGCCGACCGCGCACCAGAGGCCGGTAGTTGATAATCACCTCGTCGGCCCTTGCCTCTATCTTTTTGTCAGGAAAAGCCACCGTCATGACCTGCGCCAGTTGTTTGCCAGTGAGCGCAGCGTCGTAGGGTAAATGAAAATACTGTCGCATAATTATGTCATTCCTCGTACATCTTATCTATCTCGGCCTTGTAGTTCTCATTGAGCACACGGCGCTTGATCTTCAGGGTATTGGTGAGTTCACCTCGCTCCATGCTGAAGGCACGGGGCAGGAGGGTGAAGCGCTTCACCTGCTCGTAGTGGGCCAGTTGCTGCTGCAAAGTGTCGATACGGTCCATGAGCATCTGCACAATACGCTTGTCGCGGCATAGGTCCTCACGACTGTTGAAGGCAATGTCATGACTGCGGGCATACTCCTCGAGCAACTTGTATTCGGGCACGATGAGGGCCGACACGAACTTGCGCTGATCAGCAATGATGGCAATCTGGTCGATATACTTGTCGACCAGCAGTTTCGACTCAATCATCTGCGGGGCTATATACTTGCCGTTAGAGGTCTTGAAGAGGTCTTTGATGCGGTCTTTCAGGAAGAGTTCACCATCCTTCATATAGCCAGAGTCGCCGGTGCGGAAATAGCCGTCGGCCGTGAACGACTGGCGGGTGATATCGTCGCGATTGTAGTAGCCACGGGTGATGGTGGGGCCCTTGAGCAGTATCTCGCCCTCTTCGCTGATCTTCAGGTCGATGCCCTGGATGGGATGGCCCACGCTGCCCACCTGGAACGGCTTGCCCAAATGGTCGCAGGTAACGGTGGCCAGACTCTCCGTCAAGCCATAGCCCACCACCATGTTCAGCCCGATGGAATGGGCAAATTCTTCCACATGATGGCTCACGGTGGCACCTGCCGTTGGGAAGAAATGGGCATTCTCCAGTCCCAGTTCCTTACGCACCAGCGAGAAGACGGTCTTGTTGAGCAGTTCATACTCCAGATGCAGGGCCATGGAAGGCTGCTTGCCAGCCGCCAGACACTCGATATTATGCTTGCGGCCCACCTCCAGCGCATGTTTGAACAGGGTGCGCTGCACAGCACCGCTGCTCTCAATCTTCTCCTGCACGCCCTGATACACTTTCTCCCAGAAGCGGGGCACGCTGCTCATGCAGGTAGGATGCTGCTCGCGCATGGACTTCTGAACCTCCTGCGGATAGGTATTGACAATGAGACGGGCTCCCACCGATATGCACAGCAGGGCCCAACCACGCTCAAAGATATGGGTGAAGGGCAGGAAATTCATCACGCGGTCGTTCTCATCCACAGGCACATCCTTGTGGTTGGCCTCCAGGGCGGCATGGAACTGCCCTACGGAAAGAATAACGCCCTTGGAGTCGCCCGTGGTGCCACTAGTATAGAGAATGTTGGCTATATCGTCCATCGTGGCCTCAGACTGCCGTTTCTCGGCCTCAGCCTTGTGGTTCAGCCCCTCGCCCATCTTCAGAAACTCGGTAAACGACAGGGCCGTAGGGTCGCCATCAGGCACATGGACAGTCGGATCGAACACAATGATGCGCTCCAGCGAATGGCAGGTGGGAAACACACGACGGGCCTTGTCGAACTGCTCCTGCTCGCCCACAAACAGGAAACGGATACGGGCATCGTTGATCATGAACTGGATTTGCTGCTCACTGCTCGTGGCATAGAACGGAATGGTGACGGCACGGATGCCCCATGCCCCGAAGTCGGTGAACAGATACTGTACTGAGTTCTGCGAGAAGATGCCCACGTTTTCCTGGACACCCACGCCCATGGCCAGCATGGCGTCGGACACCTGTTTGACAATGCCCGAGAACTGGTTCCACGAGCACGACTTCCACTGTTGCCCCCCGTAGTTCTTGTATATCAGCGCCTCGCGGTCGCCATAGTGAGCGGCCACATCGTGCACAAGACGGGAAAGATGGCTGTTTATTTGCATCATATTCCTTTTGTTTGATGTTGCAAAGATAGTGCAAATCAAGCGAAAAAACAAATAAATTGATTTATTTATTTTCCCAGAGGTGTTGCCTGCCTAAGACTGACAAACCAAAAACACTTAAAACAGGACAAAAAAAAGAATCGCCAACGAAGCAAGCGCAAAGCGATACTCACATCGGCTTTGCGCTTGCTTCGTTCGTGGTTTGTTATCTTTGCCCTCTTAAAGAGCCGTTATCGCCGGTCATTCTACCGGAATGTCCTCATGCTGAACGGCGAGGGGCATGTCCTCCTGCGAGAGGTAGAACATGTAGAGGATACAGTCCTTCGTGCCGCGGTTCTCGCCGTGGTGTATGGTATTAACCATCTCCACGACGGCCTCGCCCTCATGCACCACCTTCTCCTGTCCGTCAAGACCGATAATGGTCAGTTCGCCCTGCACCAGTACGCCGTAGTTCATCACCGGGTGGTGGTGCCAGCCCAGTTTCTGGCCTGCCGGGAACACATACTTCACTGCCACCAGTTCGGGGCGGCCCTGCAGATAGTCGGGCAGTTCCACACCGTCCCAACTCTGCGAGGTACGGATGAGTTCCGTGCTCTCCACCTTCGGGGTGGAGTCTGATTCATTGTTTTCCTGGGTATTTGCCTCCTTGCAGGCTGTCAATACACTTGCACCGCAGACGGCAAGTGTTACGGCTGTCACCCAAAGTCTGATTGTCTTCATATCGCCAATATATACAATAAAACAATTTACTTCCTGACGGTCTTCTTGCCATCGGCAATCACTATTCCGCTGGTCGATTCCGTGGCCGGGGTGCCGTCGATGCGATAGATCTTGGCCGTATGCCCGAGGTTCGGGCTGGCGGGAGCGTTTACAGCAGAGGTCTTTTTCTCGGCGTACTCCTGACGGGCCAGTTTCATCATAGCCTGGAAGTCATCGTTGGTCTGCAGGATACTAAACAGCAGGCCTGCTGCCATACGGCTGTTGTCGACATCGGTCTGCCAGTGGGCACCCACGATGACACGGCTGGAACCAAAGTCCATGCCGCGCTTGTAAATCTCGGCAGCCCTGTCGGGGGCAATCTGAATGAGCAGTAGCGTGATGGTCCATCCGCGCAGGGTGTGGCCCGACGGGTAACTGCCCTCGTTGTAGAGTTCCTCGTCCTCACCCGATGCCGTTGTCTCGCCGAAGTAGCGGAAGGGGCGGATGCGGAAATACTTGGCTTTGACATCGCGACGCGTGGGGTCGGTGGTGCGCAGGCTCTTGTTCAGCAGGGCGTAGATATTGGGGGTACCCTCCTTGGTGATTTCAAGCCCGAAGGCGTCCTTCCAGTTGGCATATACCTTCTCCAGATTATCCCACTCGGCATCGGCGATGGCCACCTTAATACGCTCCTCGTCCATGCGCTGCTGCTTGCCCCAGAGGTAGCGCAGCATATCGTAGGAGAACTCCGGGCTCTCGAAAGCGGGATGGGCTGGTATGCAGTCGTACAACTTGGGCATGTCGCTCAGATTAATAAACGGCGTCGTGCCGTAAGTCTCGTTATCCTGTTCGTACTTGTCATAATCGCCCTGTGCGTAGGCGACGGTCATGGTGCAGGCCAGTGCTGCAAGCGCCAGGCAGCGCAGAATCTTGTTTGTCATGATTTTCTGTGTTTCTATTATGTTGTTTATACTTTAACTGTATTTGAGCCGCAAAAGTACATAAAAAAGGCTGAAAGTGCAAAACTTTCAGCCAAAAACTATTGTTTTATCGCAAAATCTCGTACGATTAGCCCACGAATGGATTCTCAGTGGGATAGAAGTTGCCCTTCGGGAAGTTGTAGTCAATCTCGTCAACGGGGATACCCATGTACTTGAGAACCTCCCACAGGTACTTACCCTGATGACCGAACATCACGGCGCAGTGGTGCGGGTAGTGCTTCTCG
>CAMHDT010000081.1 GCA_946183985.1 uncultured Prevotella sp. | reverse complement strand
TATTGCGGAAGCCGCCATTGGTCTCTGTGCCCAGTTTCACGGCATTGCAATGGCTCGACACCACACAGTCGCTGATGCGGATGTTTTCACACAGGCGCGGCGAGGTGCTTTTCAGCGTGATGCCGTCATCATCGCTATCGGCTATCACACCCCTGACGATGACCTCATGACAGCCGTCAATATCGAGTGCATCGTTGTTGTAGTTGTTGCGGTTGAACACCTTGACGCCGTCAATCCTCACACGGTCGCAGGCCAGGTAGTGCTGCATCCAGCAGCCGGAGTTTCTAAGGGTGATGTCCTTGACGGTGATGTCCTCGCTCTGGATAAAACGAATGAGATGCGGACGGGTGATGCCCTCGTCGTTCCACGACAGTTTCTTAAAAGCACGGCCGCGCCCGTCGATGGTGCCATAGCCGTCGATCATCACGTTCCGCACCTTGTCGGCATAGATCAACTGGATGGTTGAGGTCTGCGTGCGAAGCGACACATAGTCGGACTTCATGGGCAGGTAGTCTTTCAGGTCTGTGCTGCCAAAGAGCGTAGCCCCCTGTTCCAGATAGAGATGCACATTGGACTTCAGCACGACAGAGCCTATCTTGTACTGGCCCGTGGGCACCACTACCCTGCCGCCGCCGGCCTTCGTGCAGTCGTCTATAGCCTGCTGCAAGGCTTTCGTACTGAGCACCGTGGTGTCTGCCTTCGCGCCATACGCCACGATGTTATAATCGCGTGCCTCGGCCCTTCCTTCCCATACCGACAGGGCGAGCGTAGCCATCAAGAAAATCTTCCTCATCATCGTCGTTTCAGTTTAGTTCTGCAAAGGTAACCTTTTCTTCTCACACCACCAAATGTTTCTCCCGTCATGCATAAAGAACCGCGATTTTGGGCAAGTGAAATGAAATAAATGGCTTTTTGTTTTGTATTTCAAATGGTTTGCACTATCTTTGTACCATAAAAACAAAAACAGTAATGAAACAATACCTTGACATACTGGACCGCATACTGCGGGAAGGAGCACAGAAAGGCGACCGCACAGGTACGGGCACACTGAGCATCTTTGGCACACAGAGCCGCTATGACCTGAGCAAGGGTTTTCCCCTGCTCACCACGAAGAAGTTGCACCTGAAATCGATTATCTACGAACTGCTGTGGTTCCTGAACGGCGACACCAACGTGAAATACCTGCAGGACAACGGAGTGAGGATATGGAACGAATGGGCCGACGAGAACGGCGAACTGGGCCCCGTGTATGGACACCAGTGGCGCTCGTGGCCCGACTACGACGGAGGCACGATAGACCAAATCAAGTATGTGGTGGATCAGATTAAGAACAACCCAGACTCGCGCCGCATGATTGTATCGGCCTGGAACGTGGCCGAGGTGAACAAGATGGCGCTGCCTCCCTGCCACACCATCTTCCAGTTCTATACCTCCCCCTGCCCCTCCGAAGGAGGGGAGACCAGACGGCTGTCGCTGCAACTCTATCAGCGTAGTGCCGACACCTTTCTTGGTGTTCCCTTCAACATTGCCTCCTATGCCCTGCTCTGCATGATGATGGCACAGGTATGCGGTCTGCAGCCCGGCGAGTTCATCCACACCACGGGCGACACCCATCTCTACCTGAACCATCTGGAGCAGGCTCGTCTGCAACTCACTCGCGAGCCACGTCCCCTGCCAGTAATGAAGATCAACCCCGACGTGAAGAGCATCTTCGACTTCAAGTATGAGGACTTCCAACTGGAAGGCTACGACCCCTGGCCACACATCAAAGCGGAGGTGAGTGTGTGAGGTTGGGAAAGTTGAAAAGTTGAGAAGTTAACGAAGTTAGAGAAGTTAACGAAGTTAGAGAAGTTAGAGAAGTGAAGAATATTAAACATCAAAAAAAATGAACCGGAAATTTTTTGTTTTTCTATTCACGGTGCTGTGCTGCATGACCATCTATGCACAACAGACCGACAACAACACATCAGTAACGAAAAGCGACCTGCAGAAAGAGGCTGAGGCCGTAGACCCCGCACAGAACATTGCGAAAGCGCGTTCGCTTTATATCCAGGCCTTCAACGATTATGCCAACCGTGAACTGACCCGTCAAGGCGTGGAATGCGGCGTCAAGGCCACCGCCCTGTACTACAAGGAGAACTTATATCACGAAGCCTTCGAGTTGCTGCGAAGCATTGACCAGACCATCAATGCCGACAGGCAGATTTCAAACGGCGAGAAGGCCGCCCTGCACTATCTGACCACCAAGGAGCGCATGCAGATGTATGTGAAGATGAAACGCAGCGCCAGCGCACTAGAGCAACTCAACACTATGGAGAGCCAGGCCCGTCAGGCCAACAACGAGAACGTGGACAATGACCTGCTCTACAGCAAGGCCATCTACTACTACACCTTCGGGCAGACTGCCCAGGGCGATGCCGTGTTCAGGGAGATGGCCGACAAACTGACGGCCACCAAGGACTACGACAAGGTGGACGAGGTGTATCAGACGCTGATAGCCAACGGCCGCAAGAGCAATAATGCCAACCTTGTGGCACAGTCGTACAGCCGCTACATCATCTGGAAAGACTCCATCAACGCCCTGAAGATGGCTGACGAGACGGGGGCGCTGAACCAGCAGATAGCCGACAGAGACGCCAAGATAGCCGAAAAGGACAGTTCGCTCTCCAGCCGGCAGGCCATCATCGTGAGCCTCAGCATCCTGGCCATTGCGCTGGCCGCCGTACTCGTGTTGGGCGGCATCGTGCTGATGCGCTATATCGTCCTGACCCGCAAGCAGAAGAAGACCATCAGTCTGGCCAACGACACCAATGCACTCAAGGCCAAGTTCATCAGCAACATTGCTGCACATCTGGAACCGAGCCTGAAGAAACTTGACGCCAACAAGCCCGAGGTGAAGGCGCTGCTCGACTTCTCCAGCCACATACAGACCCTGTCGGAACTGGAGAACACCGCCGACGAGCAACCTGAGATGGAAGAGGTGCAGGTGCCCGCCTTCTGCGAAGGCATCATGGACCAGATTCGCGACAAGGTGAAGCCCAACGTGAACCTGGCGGTGAACACACAGAAGACGAGCGTGAGCCTGAACAAGGAATATGTGTCGCACATTCTGCTCCATCTGCTCAGCAACGCTGCCAACTACACCCCTGAGGGCGGCACCATCAGCCTCGACTTCAAGAAGCGCAGTCCACACACCTATCAGTTCCTTGTATCAGACACAGGCGAAGGCATTCCCGCAGAAAAGCGCGAAGACATCTTCAAACCTTTCCTCGAGATCCGCGACCTCACCACCGGCGACGGTCTTGGCCTGCCCATCTGCAAACAGATGGCGCTGAAGATGAAGGGCGACCTCGATATTGACCCCAAGTTTACCAAAGGCACCCGCTTTGTGCTCGACCTGCACGTTTAATGATGCATTTTAATGATTAGCATGATAGCAGCCGTAGCCCGCAACAGGGCTATCGGCTATAAGAACAAACTGATTTACTGGCTGCCCAACGACCTGAAGCGCTTTAAGCAACTGACCACGGGGCACACCATCGTTATGGGCAGACGCACATTCGAGAGTCTGCCCAAGGGAGCACTGCCCAACCGCCGCAACTGCGTGCTGACACGCAGCACCAAGGAGATTGAGGGCTGCGAGTGCTTTGCCGACTGGGACAGTTTCATCCAGTCGTGCCGCCCCGACGAGGACATCTACATCATAGGTGGGGCCAGTCTATACAAGCAACTGCTCGACAAGGCCGACCGGCTATGCCTTACCGAGATTGACGACACGCCGGCCGAGGCCGATACGTTCTTCCCCGAATACAAAGAAAAATGGCAGGAGGTCTCACGCGAAGACCATCCTGCCGATGAGCGCCATTCACATGCCTACGCCTTCGTAGACTATATCAGTCTTCCTGCATCATGTCGGCAATAGGCAACTGCCTGTCGATGGCCGAATGGAAGGAGATAATGCTCTCGCTGCGTGCCAGTCCGAGGGGCTGCAGGCGGTCGTGAATGAAGTCGAGCAGATGGTGGTTGTTTCTGGCATAGACCTTGATAAACAGGTCATAATTGCCCGTGGTATAATGACACTCCACCACCTCGGGCATCTCCTTCAGCCGCTCCACCACCTGGTCGAATGTCTCCGGGTTCTTCAGGTTCAGCCCAATGAAGGCACAGGTCTCATATCCGATTTTCTCGGGATCAACAATAAACTCAGAGCCTTTCAGCACACCGCTGCTTGTCAGTTTCTGTATGCGCTGGTGTATGGCGGCACCGCTCACGTTGCATTCCCTTGCCACCTCGAGGAAGGGGATGCGTGCATCTTTGGCAATGAAAGCCAGAATCTGCTTGTCAAGTTTGTCAAGTTTCAAATAATCCATTTATCCTTTTATTATTGGTTGTTTTCGTTTTTCCTTGTGGCCGAATAACTGATGCGCAGCGCAAACGACTGCTGCAGCAGTTGCTTGACCTGTGCTATCATGCCATAGGGCACATCGCGGTCGGCCTTGATGCTGACCATCATGCGCGTCTGGTCGTCGGTGGACATAGCCGCACGCTCGTTATCCACAAAGGTGCGGATATCGTCCATCGTAGCCAGGTCGTTGTTCAGTTGAATACAGAACGAGTCGGCAGGCAACCCTGGCACGCGCCCTATATAGATATGAGCAACCGCCGATTTTGGCACAGCCTTCCTCAACTCCGTTCCTTGCGGCACATCATAGCGCACCTTCAAGTCTACATCGCGCATGTGCGTGACTATCATGAAAAAGAAAAGCACGGTGAAAATCAGGTCGGGCAGCGACGAAGTGTTCAAGTTGGGCACCCCGCCGTTCTTCCTGCGCCGAAACAGTCCTCGCGTCATCATGGCTGCCCTCCTTCCTCTGGTTCGCAACGCTCGCTGATGCGCTGCGGATAGACCAGGCTTATGGCATCGCGCTCCTCTGCCGAGCACTGCTCCCATGAATGTCCGAACTGCCGCTGAGCCAGTTCGCCACGCAGCATGGCATAGCCGGCCGCAATAGCGTTCTGCATCTTAAAGTAGGCATCGTAGGAGGCATGCGGGTCGGCTTGTATAAAGATGACATGACGGTCGCTGACCTTGCAAAGCCCCAAAAGATGCACCTCGCGGCTGCTCTTCTGCGGCATATCGGGAGCCTCGTCGCGATTGGCCACGAAGTCAGCCACACGGTCAGAGAGTTGCTGCATGGTAGTGGTCTCGCCGTTGCATGTCAGGCGGTCGTTGGCATCAAGCCTCAACTGCATCACGTTGCGACGTTTCACCAGCAGGTCTTCCTCCACGGCAGCATTGTCGGGTGGCGGCAACTGGCGCGGCAGTCCCCAGTCCGTGTCCATCGACGATGTGACAAGGAAGAAGATCAACAGCATAAACGATATGTCGGCTGTCGATGTGGTGTTCAGTTCGGGCATTTCCCTTCTACGGCGTGCAAACATGCTTCATTACTTATCACGCGTCATATACTGGTGAATCATCGACCAGACCACCAAGCCCACCAGCAGGCCCAGCATGACATAGATGGTATAGAGCAGGAAATCTATCATACTTCTCTCTTATTGACGGTTTTTGGCCAGGATATCGAGCAGCGAGATGGCTGCTTCCTCCATCTGCACCGTGAGGTGCTCAATCTTCACCAGAATAAAGTTGTAGAACACCTGCAGGATCAAGGCCACGATAATGCCGAAGATGGTGGTGATAAGCGCCACCTTCATGCCCTCGGCCACGATGGTAGGGCTGATGTCGCCCGCCTCCTGAATCTGGTCGAAGGCCATCACCATACCTATCACCGTGCCGAGGAATCCCAGCGACGGTGCCATCGTGATGAACAGGCGTATCCATGAGCAGCCGCGCTCCAGTTTGGCCGACTGTACCGACCCGTAACTGATGATGCTGCGCTCAATGGTCTCCATATCCTCACTGGCGTGCATCAGTCCCTGATAGCACACCGAGGCCACGGGGCCGCGGGTATCACGGCACAGCGTCTTGGCGCCCTCCACATCGCCTGCCTCCACCTTCTTCTCAATATCGGTCAGCAGTTTCTTGGTTTTTATCTCCGAGAGCGTGAGATAGATGATACGCTCTATGCAGAAGGCCATGCCCAGCACCAGGGCCAGGGCCACGAGCGCCATAAAATCGGGCGAGCCCTCTACGAACTTTGTCTTCAACTGCTGGTGCAGGCTCACGCTGCCCGCCATTTCTTCCAGAGCCGCCATATCATCCTCGCCCACCAGTTCCTCTACCGAGAGGTCGCCAACAAGCGAGTCTGGCGCACTGCCCAGGTCAAGCCCCACGCTGTCCTGCCCTATTGCCGCCACAGGCAACAGCAGCAGCGCGATGATGGTCAAGACCGCAAAAATTCTTTTCGTCATTGCTGTTTACTTTCAATTCAGGTGGCAAAGGTAGTGCAAAACGAGCGAAAAACCAAATAATTTTGTATTTTTCCGAGGTGCAGCCTACCTAAGAACGAAGTTCAAAGTTACGAAAAAACGAATGAAAGAGAGTGTGTCAAAAAACAAAAATCCTCAAAAATCTTTCAAGAATAAGCCATTTGATGACCTTTTTTGTTAGATTTTTGAAGATTTTTGTTTGTTCATGGCATGTCATTGTCTGTTATGACACACCACGAGAAGGGGGTGAACATCATCAATGGAAGAAAGATAATCACGAAGTAACAGCGAATCACATTGTTTCGGCGGGCGAAAGTGACATAACGCAGCACTTTTGCCCGCCTTTTCGCACTCTTAACGCGAAAACCGCTCGTAATTTGCAAATATTTTTGTACCTTTGCAGCTGAATATTCAACTACATAACGTTATGATGCAATTAGTAAGTATCAACGGCACGGTACTTCTCGAAAGGGAGAAGCCCAGCACGAAGAGAGCAAATAACTCCACACTCCATGTGCGTCGTATGTCAAAGGGCATGAAGAAGACCGTCACTCCACGGCTGATGAGTCGCGAGGAGTTCTTCGCTAAAGTCATTAAATCCACCGACGATGCCAACGTATAAGAAGGAAGACAAATTAACATCACGCACCAACACCATGCCATCGTTCCCCCTGACATACACCCGTGAGGCTGCGTCGGGCGCATCTATTGCTGCGAAGAACTATGCTCCTTCGCAGCCGCTTCTTCGTGTGCATACAAACAATTTAATCCACAATAAGTTTAATCTATAAAAACAAACAACGCTTATGAAGCAAAAAGTATTTTCAATTCTCGTCTTGCTGCTTACGACTGTTATGAGTGTGTGGGCGCAAGGCAGCGCGGTGACACTGGCCGATGGCACAGCTGATGCCGCCAACTGGACCATCACCCCTGGTGTCAACGTAGCGGCCGGCAGTCAAGTGACTGTCAACTATGGCGGCACCCTGAAGGTGAACAGTCTCACGGCTGTGGAGACCTATATCGACAACATGCTCAGCAACGGCTCGTTCGATGCCAACACCGACGTATGGTATGGCTGGGGCTCAACGCAGTCGTGGGACGCAACGGGTGGCACCGACGGCAGCGGAGCCGTCAAGATAGAAGTGACCAATGCCGGCAACATCTGGGACGCAACATTCGCCCAGAGCCTGACAACACTGGAAGCAGGCAAGACCTACCTGCTGCGCTTCAAGGTTCGCGCCAGCGGCACGGGCCATGTGCAGTACTGCGTGCAGCAGCCCTCCGCCCCCTATCCTTCCGCATTCGTAGCCGCAAACGAAGTGGGCACCAGTTGGATCACTGTTGAGAGAGTGTTTACAGTTCCTTCCGACGGCAACTCCTACTCTCAACTCTGCCTGCAGACAGGCGCCGATGCCAACGTCACCTACTGGATAGACGACATGGTACTGGGCGAGGTGAAGCATCGGGCGGTCACAGTGACCGAAACTGAGACTGGCCGGCAGTGGACGATGACCATGCCGAAGAACAACGTATCGCTGCAGGTAGACTACAAGCCGTCGTACAAGGTGTCGTTCGTTGCTGGTACTTATTTCAAAGCCAATGAATGGGCACTCGCTAACGCCAACGGCACCCCCATCACCTCTGGCCTTGTCAATCCTGGCGAACAGGTGACCGTCATCAACAACGGAAACCGCACAGTGAACAGCATCGCAGTTATGGAGAAATACATCGACAATGCGTTGACCAACGGCTCGTTCAATGCCAGTACCGACGGATGGTTCGGCTGGGGCTCGACGCAGTCGTGGGACGCAACGGGTGGCACCGACGGCAGTGGTGCCGTCAAGATAGACGTTGCCAATGCCGGCAACATCTGGGATGCGATATATGCCAAGGACCTGTCGGCGGCGTTAGAAGCCGGTAAAACCTACATGCTGCGTTTCAAAATTCGCTGCAGCGGTGCTGGCCGCGTCATGTGCTTGGTGCAGCATACTGCCGACCCTTATCCTTCCGTGGGTAATCTGACGAAGGAGGTGGGCACCAGTTGGACCACCATCGAGATGCCGATGACGGTCTATGCCGACGGCAACTCATACAGCCGTCTATGCTTCCAGACGGGTGCCAACGCGAACACCACCTACTGGATAGACGACGTGGAACTGGGCGAGATGAAGGAGCGCAGCGTCACGCTGACCGAGGTCAAGGCCGGCAAGCAGTGGACGTTTACTATGCCGGCTAATAACATTGAACTGCAAGCCAATTGCGAGTACTACTATCTGGCTTTGAAGGACGGCACCGAGGATGCCGCCAACTGGTCGATAGGTCCGACAAGGGGGGGACAGACCGTGACCATCAACTATCATGGCAAGAAGAAGGTGAAAAGCGTCAAGGCCGTAATGAAAGAAACACCGAAACCCATGGCCTCTGCCACTGCTGAGGATGTAGGCAAGGTTATCGGTGCCGACGGCGTACTTTATGCCAATGTTGCTGAAGCCGAGACCGCCGGCACCACCGCCGTTGCCATGATTGCCTACGTGGGCAGCGGTACGGACCACGCCACCTACACGCACGGCCTCGCCATCGCCCTGAGCGACGAGGGCGGGATGGACTGGAGCACGGCCAAGAGCACCTGCGAGGGCAAGAGTGCCGTTACAAATGCCGCATGGATGTTGCCCAGCCAGAATCAGTGGAAGGCTATGTTCAAGGCTTTCGGTGACAACGAAGCCAGATGCAGCGGCTTGAATACTGCCATCAACACCGCCGGTGGCACAGCCTTGCAGAAACGCGGCAACTACTGGTCGTCTACGCCGCGCGATGGAGGCAACGCCTGGAACGTGCGCCTCTTCGATGGCGAAGCCACCTGGGATTGCTTCAGTGTGAGCCTCGGCTTCCGTGTTCGCGCCTGCCTCGCTTTTTAACCTATTTATCCATTTACCGATTTATCTATTTTAGCCGCTTGAGCGGAGAGATGTTGGGTAGATGGTATAGGAAAATCGTTCTTTGAGCTAACGCGCGAAGATCATCCTCGCGTTTAGTCTCAAGTATCGTCATCGGACGAAAAAAAATAAAGTGTAACAAATAAAAAAACAAAACAACAATATGAAAGCAACAAAAATATTTCTACTGACGCTCGCCGCCATCCTTGGCATGACGGGCGCATGGGCACAGGACGCGGAGGAAGTAACTGTGACCAAGACTGCCAACAATAATGAGTGGACGCTGACGATGCCTGAAAGCAACGTGGAACTGCAGGTGGAATATGAGACCGCACTGGCTCTCAGCGAGACCACGGACAACGCGAATGCGCTGACCGAGTGGAACGGCTATGAGGCCGATGTGACGCTGACGCGCACACTGCAGACGGGCTCGTACAACACGTTTGCCGTGCCGTTCAGCATGACCATCCCCAGCGGATGGACAGTAAAGGAACTGAGCAGCGCATCGTTCAGCGAAGGCGTGCTGACGCTGATCTTTGCCAACGCCTCCAGCATCGAGGCCGGCAAGCCGTATCTGGTGAAGGTGAGCGCAACCACCGACCTCTCTGTCGAATCCTTCACGGGTGTGACCGTCAGCAAGGATGCCGTGCCCTTTACTTCGACCGACGTAGACTTCATCCCAACATTAGGCGCAACAACAATTTCGGGCGATGTAAAGAGCATCCTCTTCCTTGGAGCCAGCAACAATCTATACAATCCCAATGCCGAGAACTCATCGATGAATGGCTTCCGCGCCTACTTCCAGCTGAAGGGCAGTGCCCTGATGGCTCCTGCCATCGCCTTCAACATTGACTTCGGCGACGGAGAAACCACGGGTATCATTTCGGTCAGCGGTTCAGGGTTAACGGTTAACGGCTCTGACGGCTGTTACGACCTGCAAGGTCGCCGCATCGAGGGTCAGCCCACTCAGAAAGGCGTGTATATCGTGAATGGTAAAAAGGTCATCAAATAAAGAATGGAGGATACAACTATGATTAAGAAAGACCGTGCAGCTGAATGAGCAATACGGGCCGATTATTGTCGGAACATGGCACTACGAGAACATCAGCGACACACAGCGTTACTTCGAGCGCCTCACTTTCCAGACCGACGGCACACTGACGGGTATGCGCAAATGGCAAACCCGCAAGTCCGTCACCATCGACGGGGAGCAACGCTACACCGATTGGGAGAATGTGGAGCCTTTGGAAGGAACTTTCTCAGGTACATGGAAACTGAGTTACTACAGCCCGGAAGGGGAAAATGGCGAGAAGCGCAACTGCCTGTTGCTGAATGCCCACTATGAGGGTGCAAATAGTGGACACATGGCCTATTCCAATATCGCCACCTTCGACTACGCCGATGAAACGACGCTTCGATTCGAAGGATTTTACTTCAAAGACAAGGATGGATGGATAACCTTCCTTCGCGGCGATCAAGAGCCAAGTTTTTAACTCCATTTATTACAACTGGCTGTGTCATATATAGACATCAGTCCTCATTAAACTAACAAAAATCTT
>CAMHDT010000080.1 GCA_946183985.1 uncultured Prevotella sp. | reverse complement strand
ATGGCTTATTTTTGAAAGATTTTTGAAGATTTTTGTTTTTTGACACACCCTCCTTATAGGTCTTATGGGTCTTATGGGTCCTATAGGTCTGGCTTATTTCCCCTTGTAGGCCAGTGCTGCGCCAATGGCGGTGCAGAACTGCGAGTATTTGGGAATGTGGAAGCGCACATTGTAGAGTTTCTCCAAGGCAGGGAATATCTCCTTGCACTGAGGCAGCAGCGACAGGTTGCCTATCAGCACCATGTCGCGACAGCCAGTGCCCTGTGCCGCCAGTACGGCCGACGAGCCGATGGACTGCAGTACCATGGAGATGATTCCGCAGGCAATATCCTCGCGTGAAGCATCGTTCTTGGCGCGGGCAAAGAGCGATGCCGTGGCTTCCATGGGCAGACCTGGCAGCGGTTGTGCCGAGATGTCGCCAATGAGCAGGTTGATGTGCTTGATGTCGCCTTGCATGGCCAGTGCCGACACCTGTTTGATGTCGCTGGTGTTGAGCATGATGCGCGACAGCCCCTGTAGCGTTCCGCCACCAATGCCAATGCCGCCAATGTGGGTTATCTCACCACCGTTGCACATCACAAACGAGGTTCCAGTGCCCATTGACACTACGATGGCATGGTCCAGATGACTCTCATAGCGTGCTCCGAGAGCGTCGGCAATGAACTCGTCGCAGCGGCTCGTAGCAACGCCATACACATCGCCCTTCACATAGTTGGCACCTACGCCCGTCAGCATCACATGGTCTATCTCTTCCAACTGCAGGTCGTTGTCGTGCAGGTATTTGCCGAAGGCACCATAAAGCGAAGTGATGGGGTCTACGGCAGAAATACGGATGGGTGCAGAAGGCTTGCCCTCGCGCAGTCCCACAATCTTTGTGGTCGATATGCCCACATCTATACCTATTACTATATTCATTGCTATAATGGTTCCCTATGGTTTTACAATCACTTCACTGCCATTGTAGTCCACGCTCTTGGTTCGGCCGTCAGGCATGACTATGGTGAACTTGCGGCTTTCGAGCATCCCGGGATAGCGACCCTGGCGCTGGCCAATGGTGAGCGTCTTGCCGCGCTCGTCCCAGTGCATGGGGATGAGTGTGTAGATGCCTTGTTCATAGTGATAGGTGTCGCCTTCATCCTCATAGAGCGTGAAGTTCGCATCGGCACCCGGATAGATGCGCAGTTCAAGGTTATCCCATGCTTTTTCGCCCACATATTGCATTTCCGGGCCTATGGGCACGATGCTGCCTGCCCGCACGAACATGGGCACACGGTCGAACAAGGTGTTGATGGTCACGGTCTGTCCGCCCCGATAGAGTTGTCCAGTCCAGAAGTCATACCATTGAGCCCCCTTAGGCAGATATTTATCCGTCGTCTTCGGCTGTGAGAAGTCCACCACGGGATAGCCTTCGGTACTGAACGCAGTAGGCTTAGTGCTCCATCCTTCCATGCCCTGCAGGTCGGCCTGACTGTCTTTCTGGTGTTTTGAGCGGTCAACGGCTTCTGGCGTGTATTGTGCCTCTAAGACAGGTGCAGCCAATATGCTGCTGCCGAAGAGAAATTCGCTGCCTTCATTCCATGTGCGACGGTCTGATGGGAAGTCGGCAAACAATGGACGCATGTAACTGGCATTGCCCGATGTTGCCTGCCATGCCGTGCTATACAGATAGGGCAGCAGGCGATAGCGGAACTTTATCTGTGTCTTGATAGCGTCATAGACCTGCTCGCCTGCCTTGCCAAACTGCCACACCTCGCGGGCACAGTCGGTGCCATGACTGCGGAACACTGGGCAGAACAGCCCGTATTGCATCCAGCGCACATAGAGTTCCTGATACTGTGGGTTGCGGGCAGCAGAGCCGTTGCCGCGTGTGTTGTAACTGTTGGGGAAGAATCCGCCGATGTCGGTGTTGAAGTTTGGACAGCCTGTCAGCGAGTAGTTGAGGCCGAGGGGCACCTGTTGGCGCAGCACCTGCCATGATGCGCGCACATCGCCACTCCACAGACCTGAGCCGTAGTGCTGCTGTCCGGCAAAGGCCGATCGCGTCATGATAAACACACGGGCAGCATCGCCGTTCTTGTCCATCTGGCGCTGGTTCTCATAGACGCCTTTCACCGTTGCCAGTGGGAAGGCATTGCGATAGCGGCGCCAGGTGCCGTCGCCGGCAGGATGGTCGTAGTCGGCTTCAGTAGGATTGAAGCAGTCGGGGTCGGTAGAGTCCATCCACCAGGCATCAGTGCCAGCGTCAAGCAGACGGCGCAGGTGTCGCCAGTAGATGTCGCGTGCCACAGGGCTGAAGGCATCGTAGACACGGACACCAGAAGGATAGTCCATGCGTGGCGGCCATGGCGAGAGCCCACTTTGCGGCCATGTCTGGAAGTCGTAGAGCAGTCCCAGTGAGTCCAGTTCTCTATATTGCTTTGTATACGGTCCGAAACTGGCCCAAATAGATATCATGAAATGTGCATTCATGCGGTGCACTTCATCAATCATCTTCTTGCCGTCGAGGAAGTCTTCGTGGATAAACTCCATGGCGTTCCAAGTATAGTTGGAACCCCAGTATTGCCAGTCCTGTATAATACCGTCGAGGGGTACCTGTTCCTTGCGGTAGCGGCGCACCACGTCGAGCAGTTCACGCGATGACTTATAGCGTTCTTTCGACTGCCAGTAGCCATAGGTCCATAGGGGGAACATGGGCACCGTGCCTGTCAGTGTGCGCATCTCGCCTACCACACCGTCGGCCGATTCGCCCAGCATGAAGTAATAGTCAATACCGTCGGCCACTTCCGACGAGAGCGACATGCCGCCCTTGCTCTGGCCTATGGGCGAAGAGTCGAAGATGGTGCGGGAATAGTTGTCCCAATAGATGCCCCAGCCCTTTACGCTGAGGAACACATTCTGATAGTCTTGCAGGTTCGACTGCTCCATTTCCACATGCTTGCCGCGATGCGACAGAATGCCGTCTTGCAGGGTGCCTAGGCCGTAGAGAGGCTCGTCTTTGTCTAATGTGAAAACTGTAGAAGCGCGGAATGCACCGCTGTCGGGGCCCTCTGTACGTGGTTCAAAGCCAAACGACTCTTCGGCCAGACGGACATTCTTTCCCGTGAAGGTGATGAGTGCTGTGCGCTTGTCGATGTTTACCGTCAGCAGGTCACTCTGCAGTACGGCTTTGGCACTTGTCTCCGTTTTCTTCACAGTCACGTTTTCAGGCTGTGCTACCACCGCAAGGCTGCCATGTGCCATGCTTCTCCCCACAGGGGTCTTTACGATATGCACAGTACGCGGCGTGAAGAACTCAACTGAGACTTGTGTTTCTCCCGCTACAACGCAGAATGTCTCCTTCGACTGTGCCGCTATCGTCAGACAGAGGCACAGCATCATAAGTAATAATCGCTTCATTGTTTTCACTGTTTTGAATTCTCTGTAAAAATACACTAAAAATGGATATGCTAGAATGCTGAGGCTTTCAGGCGCAGGCCTGCAGTCTCGTCGAGGCCACATATCAGGTTCATGTTCTGCACGGCCTGACCCACGGCACCTTTCAGTAGATTGTCGATGATGCTGGTGATGACCACTTTCCTGCCGAAGACCTCCACGTGGACCAGGCCCTTGTTGGTGTTGACCACCTGCTTCAGGTCCAGTGCCTTGTCGCTGTAGTGAGTGAGGGCAGCATCGCGGTAGAAGTCCTTGTACAGGGCAACGACGGCTTCGGTCGCCATCGGTGTGTCTAATGTCACCACTTCAGTGCAGAAGATGCCGCGGGCAAAGTCACCACGATAGGGGATGAAGTCGACAGTGATGCCGTCGGTCTCGTAGCCTTCTGTCAGTGTGTCTGCCACATGAGGGGCACTGGCGGGCTTTAGTTCGTTCAGTGTCTGGCATATCTCATGCAGGTGCTGATGGGTAAAGAGTTTATAGACAGAGAAATTGTCCTGTCGCCAGGAAAAATGGGTGGTGGCGCTAGGCTTCTGTCCTGCTCCGGTGGAGCCGGTGATGGCATTGACGGCAATGTCGTGAGTAAGCATTCCGGCCTTTGCCAGTGGCAGCAGTCCCAACTGAATACAGGTGGCAAAGCAGCCAGGGTTGGCCACATGCTGTGCCTTCTGGATTTCAGTGCGGTGAATCTCAGGCAGGCCGTAGATATAGTCGTGATTGCCAGCAATGCGGAAGTCCTGTGCCAGGTCGATAATCTTTACGTTTTCTGGAATAGCGTGCTCCTTGAGGAACGCTTCGCTCTTGCCGTGGCCGAAGCAGAAGAACACCACATCGACCTGGTCGAAGGGGTAGTCGCTGGTGAACCGCAACTCACACTCGCCCAGAAGGCCTTCGTGTACATCGGAGACCGGGTTGCCAGCATTACTCTCTGAGTTGGCAAACACAATCTCTGCCTGAGGATGGTTGAGCAACACACGGATGAGTTCGCCACCCGTATAGCCTGCCGCACCAAGGATACCAACTTTTATCATATAGCGGTAGCAAATTATTCACTTTTCACTATTCACTTTTACCTTTTCTCGTCCTTATGGATGCCGTAGTACACGCGCAGCGGCGTACTTAAAACCTTGATGAATCCCTTGGCCTCGTCAGCAGTCCAGCCTGTCTGTGTCTCGCCATACTCGCCGAGTTTGCTCTTCGTGAGGTCGTTGGCCGAGTCGATGCCAACGGTCTCGAAACCGTAGGGACGCAGTTTGAGGATGGCCGTGCCAGTGACATTGCGCTGTGATGAGGTCAGCATGGCCTCAATGTCTGGCATCACGGGCTCCAGATACTGGCTCTCGTGGAGGAACATGCCGTACCAGTTAGCCACCTGGTCCTTCCAATACTGCTGCCACTTGCTCAGTGTCGACTTCTCCAGCAGACGGTGGGCTTCGATGATGAGTTTTGGCGCTGCGGCTTCGAAACCTACGCGGCCCTTAATGCCGATGATGGTGTCGCCCACGTTGGCATCGCGGCCAATGGCGTAGGAAGCGCCAATCTCCTCAATCTTTTGGATGGCTTTGATATGGTCGTCGAACTTTTCGCCGTTGACAGCCACAATCTCACCCTTATCAAACTCAATCTTCAGCAGTGATTCTTTCTCAGGGTTGGTGACATGCTTCAGATAGGCCTCCTCTGGCAGTCCCTGCGTGGGGTCGAGCAGTTCGCCGCCACAAATGCTGGTGCCCCAGATGCCAACATTATACGAGTATTTCAGTTTGGTGAAGTCTGCGAAGTAGCCATTGGCATTCAGATAGTCAACCTCTTCCTTGCGTGTCAGGTTGCGGTCGCGTGTCAGTGTGATAATCTCTACACCAGGAGCCATTACCAGGAAAGTCATGTCGAAACGGATCTGGTCGTTGCCAGCACCAGTGCTTCCGTGGGCGATGGCGTCGGCACCAATCTCTTTGGCATAGCGCGCAATGGCAATGGCCTGGAAGATGCGCTCGCTGCTGACCGAGATGGGGTAGCAGTTGTTTCGTAGCACGTTGCCGAAGATCATATACTTCAGTGACTTTTCGTAGTATTCCTGTGTCACATCGAGGGTGACATATTTTACGGCGCCCAACTTGTAGGCGTTCTCTTCGTTTCTCTTCAATTGCTCGGCCGAGAAACCACCAGTGTTGGCACAGGCGGCATATACTTCATAACCTAACTCCTTGGTCAGATACATCACATTGTAACTGGTATCCAAACCACCGCTGAATGCTACCACTACTTTTTTCTTTTCCATGTTTTCTTTCCTATATAAATATTATTGTTCTTCTAATTCCTGTAAGTGCTTGATGCGCGACAGTACCTCGTCGGACAGTTTGCAGGGCAGATGCTCCGTAGGGTCGAAGAGCATGGCGGTGCAGATGCAGAACTTACGGTTGCGCTCGCGCAGCACGGGATAGTTGACACACCCCTCACAGCCTTTCCAGAAAGCCTCGTCGTCGGTCAGGTCGGCAAAGGTCACGGGCTGATAGCCCAGGGCTGTGTTCATCTTCATGACTGCCGCACCGCTTGTCAGCGAGAAAATCTTGGCATGCGGCCAGCGGGTGCGGGCCAGTGTGAAGGTCATGTCCTTGATGCGCTTGGCAATGTGGTGTCCCCGGAAGTCGGGATGCACGATGAGGCCTGATGTGGTCACATACTGTTGCTGCTCCCATGTCTCGATGTAACTGAATCCTGCAAAGCGGCCGTCTTTGGTCAGTGCGATGACAGCCTTTGCCTCCATCATCTTCTTTGCCAGATAGTCATGGGTGCGCTTGGCAATGCCCGTGCCGCGCACCTTGGCAGCCTCGGCAATGGTGTTGAGGATGGTGTCCACATATTTCTCGTGCTCCGGACTGGCCACGAGCACTTCTATGTCTTCCTCAGACCCCTCCATAGAGGGGAAAGTTCCGTTTGAACTGTTATTCATTTCCTTTTTTCTTTTACTTTCTTTTCACTCAATCTCTCCCATCCCTTTGGAGCGGGTGGGGGAAGGTCTTCTTATTTCATGTTTGGTACCACTTCGCGCAGGGCATTGGTCACCTCGTTGTGGCTCACTCCTTCTTTTATGACAATGAAAATGTTGTCATCGCCGGCTATGGTACCCAGAATCTGGGGCAGGTCGCTCCGGTCTATGTTCCAGGCAATGGCACTGGCATAGCCTGGACGGGTCTTGATGACTCCCATATTGCCGGAGAACGTGATGCTCACGAAACCGGGAATCTGCATCATCTCGCGTACCGATGCAGGGGTGCTCACACGCTTATACATCGACTCGTTGGGCAGCACATAGACATAAGTGCCGCTCATGGTGGCTGCCTTGGCCACCTTCAACTGCTTCAGATCGCGGCTCAGGGTGGCCTGCGTCAGACTGAAACCTTCGCGCTGCAAGGCATTGAGCAGTTCTTCTTGACTTCCCAATTGCTGGCTCGAAATAATGAGTCTCAATGCCTCAAGGCGGTTGTTCTTTTCCTTCATGTTGGTATATTTATTCAGATTGAGGATGCAAAATTACATAATTTGTGGAATACCGCCAAAGGTTTTTGCATATTTTTTCAGGCTATTGCACATTTCTTAATATGGGACATTGATTTGTTCTACTGCCGGTAGAACACCGTTCTACACGGAGTAGAACATCGTTCTACCGGCAGTAGAACGTTTTTCAAAGGTAGTTTCGCTCGTAAAAAAAGAAAAAGTTATTTTCCTTTTGTTTTTTACTCGCTTATTCGTACCTTTGCAAACGTAAAGAAATACCGATAAGCGATGGATATTCAAGTAAATACAACGCACGATGATGTGCTGCAGACCCTGCTCTCGGCCTTGGGCGGCAAAGAACGGCTCATGGACGAACTGCTGCAGATGGAACAGGGCAGTGACAATCCGGTGTCGGCCACTCAACTGAGCAGGTTGGGCAGTCATCTGCAACGACTCATGGCCAAGGTCGTGGTCAACATGCCTGTGGGGCCGCGTGTGACCGAGGTGCGCCCCCATGAACTGGAGTGCGATGTGGTGCGCTTCCAGAATAATAAGGAGAAATGGGTGGCTTTGGTGGGACTACTCGACGGTTATCCCTATGAAATCTTCACTGGCCTGCAGGACGACGATGAAGGCATTATCCTGCCTAAGTCGGTGACCAAGGGTAAGATTATCAAGCAGGTGAGTGCCGACGGTGCCAAGCGCTACGACTTCCAGTTTGAGAACACCCGCGGCTATAAGATTACCGTGGAAGGCCTGTCGGAACGCTTCAACCCCGAATACTGGAACTATGCCAAACTCATCTCCGGCGTGCTGCGCTATAGGATGCCCATAGAGCATGTCATCAAACTGGTGGCTTCGCTGCAACTGCAGAATGAGAGCATCAACACGTGGAAAAACGGTGTGGAGCGTGCCCTCAAGAAATATCTGCCGGGCAATGCCGATGCCGACGAAACGGTGCAGGAGGATAACGCATGATGCAAACGGCCGATGCTGTGGTGTCGATAGACGATGCCCGGTTCTACGCCTTTCATGGCGTCATGCCGCAGGAACGCAGGGTGGGGGGCTGGTTCTCCGTCTCTTTGCGCGTACATTATAATAATATAGAGAAAGCCTGCCAGTCGGACTGTGTCGACGACACACTGAACTATGCCCTGCTCATGAATCTGCTGCGGCGTGAGATGCAACAGCCCTCAATGTTGCTCGAAAATGTGGCATGGCGCATCGGGCAGGCTGTGTTTGCCCAATGGTCGCAGGTGCAGGCTGTCGAGGTGAAGGTGATGAAGCAAAATCCGCCCATGGGCGGCTCTATGGCTGGTGCTGGCGTGGAATTACACTTAATAAATGATAAAACTCAGTGTGGATCATCGGTATTGTGCTGAAAAAAGCGTAACTTTGCACTTCAATAGTTCATTTTGTGATGAAAAGATTCTTTGTTTTTCTGATAACGATAGCATGTTGCTCGATGGTTGCCATTGCAGGCAAACATCAGTATACACTTGTCATTGATGCCGGACACGGCGGCAAAGATGCCGGTGCACTGGGCAAGCGTGCGAAGGAGAAGGACATCAACCTAAACGTTGCACTGGCCTTCGGGCGCTATGTGGAGCAGAACTGTCCTGATGTGAAGGTCATCTATACCCGTAAGAACGATGTGTTCATCCCCTTGCACGAGCGTGCTGCCATAGCCAATCGCAACAAAGCCGATGTGTTTATCTCCATACATACCAACTCAGTGGCCAGCAGGAAACCCGTCACAGGACTGGAGACCTATACCATGGGCATGCGCCGGAGCGATGAGAAACTCAGTGCGGCCATGCGCGAGAACGATGTGGTGCTCATAGAGAAGGACTTCCAGCAGCACTATGCCGGCTTCGACCCGCGTTCGCCAGAAAGTTACATCATCTTCGAGGTGCTGAACGATGCCAATATGCTGGAGAGCGTGGAACTGGCCAAGAAAATACAGAAAAACGTGTGCCGGACGGCCAGTCGTCCCGACAAGGGCGTGAAACAGGATGCCTTTCTGGTGTTGCGCGAGACCTCAATGCCTGCCTGTCTCATAGAATTAGGTTATATCTCAACCCCGTCAGAGGAAGCCTATCTCACCGACCGCCGCAATGTGGACGCCATGGGGCGTGGCATCTATCAGGCTTTTGTGGAATTCAAGAACGGCCATGGCACCACACCACAGGTAACGCCAGCAGCCCCGGTAGCCCCAGAAACTCCAGAAGTCCCAGCAGTCCCAGAAGTCCCAGCAACTCAAACAACTCAGGGAACTTCAGAAAACTCAGGGACTCAGAGTAATCCGGGCATTTCAGAAACACCGGCCCCTCCTGCTCCTGCCGACACTCAGAACGATGCTCCCGTGTTCAAGGTGCAGTTCTTGGCTTGCGAACGCCAGTTACGTGCCGGCGACAGCCGTCTGAAAGGGCTCACGGGCACCGACTGCTATAAGGAGGGCAACCTGTGGAAGTACACCATAGGCGCCTCGGTTAACTATCCAGAGATTCGCGACCTGCGGAAAGAGGTGGCTCGGAAGTTCCCGCAAGCCTTCATCGTAGCCTTCAAGAATGGCGAGCGCATGGACACCCAGACGGCCATCAGAGAATATCAGCAAAAGAAATCATCCAAATAAATTCATTCCAACGATATGAAGATCCTTACCAAAGAAGTGAAAATAGCATTGGTGGCCATCGCAGGCATCGTCATCCTGTTTTTCGGAATGCAGTTTCTGAAAGGGCTAACCATGTTCTCGTCAGATAACAACTACTATGCACGCTTTGATAACGTGAGCGGCCTGGCTGCGGCAAGTCCCGTCTATGCCAATGGCTACAAGGTGGGCGTGGTGGAAGCCATCAACTACGACTATGCCGATCCCAGCAATATAGTTGCCGTTATCGGGCTCGACAGCAAACTGAGCCTGCCTCGTGGCACAAAAGCCGAGATATCGAGCGACTTTCTTGGCAATGTGCGACTGGAACTGAAGTTCGGACCCAATCCCGTGGATCTCTTGCAGAAGGGCGACACCATCATTGGAGGCCAGGAAGGCGGATTAATGGCTCGGGCAGGGGCAATGCTGCCGCAAGTAGAGCAGATGCTGCCTAAACTGGACTCGATACTGGCTTCGCTCAATACATTGATGCAGGATCCGGCCATCAAGAACTCGCTGCATAACGTTGATGAGATTACAGCCAACCTGACAACCACTACCAGCGAGTTGAACAGGCTTACTGCAACACTTAACCAACAAGTGCCGCAGATGCTGACCAAGGCCGACGGCGTGCTGGAAAACACACAGGGACTGACCAGTCAACTCAATAGCCTCGACATTGCATCGACCATGCAGAAAGTAGATGCCACCGTGGCTAACCTGGAGCAGACAACGGCTAAACTGAACAGCAACGACGGCACACTGGGGCTGCTCATGCGCGATCCCGAATTGTATTATAACTTGAACGCTACCATGCGTAGCACCGACTCGTTGCTCATCGACTTGCGAATGCATCCCAAACGATATGTGCACTTCTCGGTGTTTGGCAAGAAATAACTGCAATTTTGATTTGTTCTAAATTAAAAATTTTCTGAAACGGCTATTTTATTTGCCTTAATTGCTTGAAAATGAGAAGGTGAGATATTTGCAAGACCTCTTTGTGATGAAAAAATGTGAAACATTATAATTGCCCAAAATATAGCAAGTTACGATAATTGTACACACAACGCCCTTTTTAGCGTGATTTGCAGGTTTCATTTTTTTTTGCGAACTTTGCACCTCGAAAGCCGCAATAAGCGCAAAAACAATAACTAAGTCAAGAAAATCTTGAACTTAATAACAACTAATGTATAACGCCTAAGATGCAAAAAGGTCATAAGGCGCTTTGGGACAACTGCCTACATCTGATTAGGCAGAATGTAACGGAGCAGATTTTTAAAACGTGGTTCGAGCCCATTGTCTTCGAGTCCTACGACGAGCAGGAGAAGACAG
>CAMHDT010000079.1 GCA_946183985.1 uncultured Prevotella sp. | reverse complement strand
TGGTGCTTCTGGTGGGCGAGGCATGGCGGCTCATAGCCCGACTAACAACAAAAAAATAAGATAAGGTAAAAGACTATAAAGTGCATGAAGAGAAAAAGAAAGAATGATTGTAGCATATGAAGAAGACTTTTGTTCTACTGGCCCTCATGGCAGGGCTCACGGCGCAGGCGCAACTGCTGATTAACAACCAGCGTACCGACGACAATCCGCTGCGCAAACTCAGCATTGCCGAGATGGCGGTGAAGAACCTCTATGTGGAGGAAGTGGACGAACAGAAACTGGTGGAAGATGCCATCAGGGGTATGCTGGAGAAACTGGACCCTCACTCCAGTTACACCACACCCAAGGAGACCAAGGCCATGACCGAGCCCCTCAACGGCTCGTTCGAGGGCATCGGCGTGCAGTTCAACATGGTTGAGGATACGCTCATCGTTATTCAGCCCGTCATCAACGGCCCGTCGGAGAAAGTAGGCATCGTGGCTGGCGACCGTATCGTCATGGTCAACGACACCGCCATTGCCGGCGTGAAGATGACGAAGGAGGAAATCATGCGCCGTCTGCGCGGCCCCAAGGGCACCATTGCCGACCTTCGCGTGGTGCGCCAGGGCATCAAGGACCAGTTGACCTTCAAGGTGAAGCGCGACAAGATACCCGTTCACTCCATAGACGCCACCTATATGCTGCGCCCCGGCATTGGCTACATACGCATCGGCAACTTCAGTGCCACCACCTATCAGGAGTTCTTGAAAAGCATGGAGGAACTCTATGCACAGGGTATGCACGACCTGGTGCTCGACCTGCAGGAGAACGGCGGCGGCTATCTGCAGGCTGCGGCCGACCTGGCCAACGAGTTTCTGGACGAGGGCGACCTGATTGTCTATACCGAGGGGCGGCGCAATCCCCGTCGTGAGTATAAGGCCGACGGCACGGGCGGCTTCCGCGAGGGCCGCGTCGTGGTGCTGGTAGACCAGTATACCGCCTCGGCTGCCGAGATTGTCACGGGGGCCATTCAGGACCAGGACCGCGGTCTGGTGGTAGGACGGCGCACCTACGGCAAAGGTCTGGTGCAAAGGCCCATCGACCTGCCCGACGGCTCGATGATCCGTCTGACCATAGCCCACTACTACACACCGTCGGGCCGCTGCATTCAGAAGCCTTATGAGAAGGGCGACAAGAAGAGTTACGAACGCGACATCCTGAACCGGCTGAACAGCGGCGAACTGACCAGTGCCGACAGTGTGCATTTTGCCGACTCGCTGAAGTTCTCGACACTGAAGAAACACCGCACGGTGTATGGCGGCGGCGGCATCATGCCCGACTATTTCATACCGCTCGACACCACGAAATATACCAAATACCACCGCGAACTGGCGGCCAAGAGCATCATCATCCAGCAGAACCTGCGCTATGTGGACCAGAACCGCAAGGCCCTGAAGCGACAGTATGCCGACTTCGAAGCCTTCAAGACGCAGTATGAGGTGCCCCAGTCGTTTATCGACATGGTGATGAAAGAGGGCGAGAAGCAGGGAGTGAAGCCACAGGATAAGGCCGAGGTGGAGCATACGCTGCCCTATCTGCGCCTGCAACTGAAGGCGCTGGTGGCCCGCGACCTGTGGGATATGAGCGAATATTTCTCTGTCATCAATGAAGACAGCGAGGCTATAAAGAAAGCGTTGGAACTACTGCAGTAGTTCCAACGCTTTGTTTTCGGCCGCTTCCATCTGTTCGCGCTCGCCAGGCCCTTTGTCGTTGATGCCGCAAAGGTGCAGAATGCCGTGGATAATGACGCGGTGCAGTTCCTCTTCGTAGGTCTTGTGGAACAGTTCGGCGTTGGAGCGCACGGTGTCGAGCGAGATGACAATGTCGCCGTTCAGCACATTGTCTTCACAATAGTCGAAGGTGATGATGTCAGTGAAGTAGTCGTGTTGCAGGAACTCTCGGTTGACCTGCAGGATGTGGTCGTCGTCGCAGAAGAGGTAGCCCACCTCGCCCACCTTTTTATGATATGTAGCAGCCACGCGGCGTATCCAAGCATTGGTGTCGCGTTTCCTGATGGCCGGCATCTTCACGTTTTCGCAGTTGTATGTTATCATAAAACTATCGTCTTGGTCCTATCTATCCTTTTATTTATTCTTTCTTTTTCTTTGGCAGAAACGCGCTCACATCAACGCCGAAGTGCTGCAGTTCGCGCACCATGGACGACGATACGGCCGACAGTTGCGGCTCACTGTAGAGCAAGATGGTCTCTACCTCGCCGTTGGTCAGTTGGCGGTTGATGTCGGCCTGCTCGCGCTCGTATTCAAAATCCTTCGCCGAGCGCACGCCCTTCACAATGAACCGTGCACCAATGCTGCGCGCAAAGTCAACAGCCAGACCGTAGTAGGGTTTCACCTCTATGCGCGGCTCATCGGCATAGAGGTCGGCAATGGCTTTCATCCGCTCGCTGGCCGGCACCATGCCCGGCTTTCCCACATGGTCGCCCACCACGCCGATGACGAGCCGGTCGAACAACGGCAAGGCTCTTCTCACGATGGAGTCGTGCCCTATTGTGAACGGGTTGAAACTTCCCACGAATATTCCTGTTTTCTCATTCATGGTGGCAAAGTTACGAAAAAACATACACAGGACAAAAGAAAACGCTTCCTTTTTTCATCATCAGTGCCGTCTGTCTCTTCTTTTTTAACGGTTACTTACTTCTTCTTGAAGGCGTCTTTCGACAGTTCATTGAAGAAGTCATGGTTAAGCACTTTGCAGAATTTCTGCAGCAGCCGGGTGTTGATGTCTTCGCGGGCGAAGATGTTGTAGACATTGGTGCGCTCGCACTCAATTTCCTTGGCCACAGTGATCACCGATATACCTTTCTCGGCCATCACCTCCTTGATTCTCATTCCAATGTGCATAGTAGTGAATTTTTAGTTGTTAATAAAAAAAGAATAGGCTTCCTGCTTGTATGGAAGAAATATGTTGTGCGTGAGGCCGGCGTGTGCCGGCGGGACACTTCTCTTAGTCGAAGAGCCCCGGCTGCATCACGTTTCCTGCATAGGGATTCCGTCCGAAGTGGCGGTATGCCAGTTCGGTCACCATTCGCCCGCGTGGTGTTCGCTTGATGAATCCCTCCATAATGAGGAAGGGTTCGTACACCTCTTCCACCGTGCCGCTGTCTTCGCCTATGGCAGTGGCAATGGTGGTGATGCCCACCGGTCCGCCTCGGAACTTGTCGATGATGGTGAGCAGTATCTTGTTGTCAATCTCGTCCAGGCCGTATTGGTCTATGTTGAGGGCGGTGAGGGCCACCTTCGAGATGCGTGTGTCGATGGCACCGGTGCCCTTTACCTGTGCAAAGTCGCGCACACGACGCAGCAGCGCGTTGGCTATGCGTGGCGTGCCTCGGCTTCGTCCGGCAATTTCCATGGCCGCATCTTCGGTGATGGGCACGCCCAGAATGTCGGCCGAGCGCTCGATGATGCGTGCCAGCGTCTGCGGGTCGTAGTATTCCAGGTGCATGTTGATGCCGAAGCGGGCGCGCAGCGGTGCTGTGAGCAGTCCGCTTCGGGTGGTTGCTCCCACCAGTGTAAAGGGGTTAAGGTCTATCTGTATGGAGCGTGCCGACGGTCCCTTGTCGATCATGATGTCGATGCGATAGTCTTCCATGGCGCTATACAGGTATTCCTCTACTACGGGCGAGAGACGGTGAATCTCGTCGATGAAGAGCACATCGCGCGGCTCCAGCGAGGTGAGTATGCCGGCCAGGTCGCCCGGTTTGTCGAGCACGGGCCCACTGGTAATCTTGAATCCCACGCCCAGTTCGTTGGCGATGATGTTGCTCAGCGTGGTCTTGCCCAGTCCTGGCGGACCGTGCAGCAGGGTGTGGTCGAGGGGTTCGCCGCGATACTTGGCCGCCTCAACGAACACGCGCAGATTCTCTACAATTTTCTGCTGTCCGCTGAAGTCGCCGAAGCGCAGGGGTCTGAGGGCATTTTCAAAGTCCTTCTCGCCTCCGCCTGCAAAGCGTTCCTCGCGTATGTCAAAGTCTTCGTCCATCATCGTCTTTACTCTTCATTTGATGCCAGCATCTCTCTTCTGTCCATACTCGTCTGCAAAGATACGAAAAAAAATCGAGATGGCAAAGATTAGGGCTGAAAATCTAAATAAGGGTAAAAAGTCTTGACAAATAGAATTTGTAATCTAGCGAAAAAATGGCCTCTGGAAGGTGATGGTGCAATGGTAAGAGGCTGGCAAAGCCCTTGTCATGCCTCTGTTTTTCCGGGATAATCGCAACGGAACGCTCCGACAGGATGCAACGGAGCCTCTGTCAGACTTCAATGGAGGCTTCGTTAGACTTCAATGGAGCCTCCGTTAGACTTCAAAGCAGCCTCCGTTAAAGTTCAATATTGCCTCCATTAGACTTCAAAACAGGCTCTGCCGGCTCTCAAAATGGTCTCCGCCACGCCCTGACGGAAGGGCCGCCACGCCCTGACGGAGTATTCCGTTGGCCCGTTTTTCCGTTCTTTTCAGCCATAAAAACGCCTATCTGATTTACAAACGCCTGATTGTCAGCGCTTTACGAAAATCACCACAGTTTCATCATACACATTCGCCGATGTTTTAGTTTGGAAAAGGCCCCTGAATTTCCGACCACTATTTAGAATTTAACACTTCGGATGTTGAAAAACTGTTGAATTTCGCTGTCCCCTCTTTGCGTTTTCCTTTTTTTGTTGTATCTTTGCCCTCAGAAACAAAAAAAACTATACACCAAGATATGAAAACCAGACTACTAACAGCATGGGCCCTGGCCTGCACCATGGCAGCCACGGCACAGACACGACAGGAAATCCTGTTGCAGGACGACTGGCAGTTTTCGCACGACAAACAGCAGTGGCAGACCGTTAGTGTGCCACACGACTGGGCCATCAGCGGGCCCTTCGACAAGAAATGGGACCTGCAGAAGGTGGCCATAGAGCAGAACGGCGAGACCGAGGCCACCGAGAAGAGCGGCCGCTCGGGGGCTCTGCCATGGATCGGCGAGGGCCACTACAAGCGAAAATTGACCATTCCATCGGGTTTCAGCGGCCATGCCGAGTTGCTCTTCGACGGTGCCATGGCCGAGCCTACCGTCAGCGTCAACGGGCAGAAAGCGGGCTACTGGGCCTATGGCTATAACGCCTTCCGCGTAGACATCACACCCTTCGTGCATGAAGGCGACAACCTGCTGGAGGTGGACCTGAAGAATGTGGAGGAGAGCAGCCGCTGGTATCCCGGTGCCGGCATCTACAGGCCCGTGACGCTCATCCTCACCCCGCAGCAGGCGCGCATCGACGACTGGGGCGTCACCACCAAGACGACATTGAACAAGGGAAAGAGAAAGAATGGTGACGACATCACCGAGTTCACCATCGAGGTGCCTGTAGCCGACAACGCCGGTAAGCCCATTATGGGCATGAGACTCATCGGCCCCGACGGGAAAACGGTCGCCAATCTCTGGCCCGCAGCACCCATAAAGGACGGCAAGGCCGTCGGCAAGTTTATGATTCCCAACGCTAAACTGTGGACACCCGAGACACCTTATTTATATAAGGTATATGTCACCCTCTGCGACGGCAAGAGCGACCCGGACCACAAGGTGTACGACGACTTCGGCAGCGTTATCGACGAGAAGACCTTCACCGTGGGACTGCGCACCGTCAGCGTCAGCAAAGAGGGCGGCTTCCAACTCAACGGTGTGACGCGCAAAATCAAGGGCGTATGCCTGCATCACGACCTCGGACCCCTCGGTGCCGCCATCAACAAGGCAGCCCTCATCCGTCAGATCAAGACCATGAAGGCCATGGGCTGCGATGCCATCCGCACCAGTCACAACATGCCGAGCCAATGGCAGATGGACATCTGCGACTCGCTTGGCATGATGGTCATGGCCGAATCGTTCGACATGTGGGTCTACCCCAAGTGCAAGAACGGCTACGCACGCTTCTTCAACGAGTGGGCCGACCGCGACATGGAGAACCTGGTGAAGGCCAACCGCCTGCACCCCAGCATCGTTATGTGGTCCATAGGCAACGAGATTCCTGAGCAGGGCATGAAGGGCGGCACCGACATTGCCCGACGACTGCAGGACATCTGCCATCAACTGGACTCCACACGCCCCGTCACACAGGGCATGGACCGCATAGACAATGCCATCAGCACCGGCTTTGCACAGGTCATGGACATTCCCGGCATGAACTACCGCGTGCATAAATACCAGTCGGCCTACGACCGTCTGCCGCAGGGATTCCTCTTGGGCTCCGAGACGGCCTCGACGGTGTCGTCACGCGGCATTTACAAGTTCCCCGTCAAACCCGACGACAACTCGCGCTACTCGTCATGGGCAAAGGGCTACGACCCCAACGCCATCAAGACGGCCGACGGACAGTGCTCGGGCTATGATGTGGAGTATTGCTCATGGTCGAACCTGCCCGACGACGACTGGCGGTGGCAGGACGACTATCCGTGGGTCATAGGCGAATTCGTGTGGACAGGCTACGACTATCTGGGCGAACCCTCGCCCTACGATGAATACTGGCCCAGCCGCTCATCGTATTTCGGCATCTGCGACCTCGCCGGACTGCCCAAGGACCGCTATTTCCTCTACCGCTCGCACTGGAACAAGGAGGAGCACACCGTCCACCTGCTGCCACACTGGACTTGGGACAAGAGCCGCAAGGGACAGGTGACACCCGTCTATTGCTATACCGACTACGACGAGGCTGAACTTTTTGTCAACGGCAAGAGCCAGGGGCGCATCAGAAAGGTGAAGGAAGAGCCCGGACAATGGAACAAGGACAACCGCCTGGACCGCTACCGCCTGCGCTGGAACAACGTGAAGTATGAGCCGGGCGAACTGCGCGTCGTGACCTACGACAGCAACGGCCAAGAGGCAGCCACCGAGGTGGTGCGCACTGCCGGCAAGCCCGCCGCCATCCACGCCGAGGTGTGGACACAGAGTGCGTCCGACGGTTCCCCCGTCAGCCCCGCCGCCACCACTGCTACCCTTCGTGCCGATGGTCAGGACCTGGCCTTCGTCACCCTCTCACTCGTCGACAAGAAAGGCAACTTCGTGCCAACGGCCACCGACCAACTGCACTTCGAGGTGAGCGGTGCCGGCACGTTCCGCGCCGTGTGCAACGGCGATGCCACCTCGCTCGAGGTCTTCACCGAGCCCACCATGCGCCTCTTCTCCGGCCAACTCGTCGTCGTGGTGCAGGCTGGCAGGCAGCCCGGCAACCTCGTGCTGAAGGTGAGCGATCCGCAACGCAAACTCAGCCATACCGTGAGCATCCCGGTGAAGGCGCTGCGCTAGTGAAAAGGGAAAAGGGAAGAGTGAAAAGTGAAGAGTGAAGAGTGAAGAGTGAAAAGGGAAGAGTGAAAAGGGAAGAGTGAAAAGGGAATAATTGATGGACACCTACTACGAACACAAACTGGAGCATCGGCAGATTAGGCCTACGGCCACTCGTCTGCTGATACTCCAGTGTATGATGCGCGGCGACCGCGCCGTGTCGATGCCCGAGTTGGAACAGTGGCTACCCACCGTCGACAAGTCTACCATCTCGCGCACCCTGCAACTCTTCCTTCTACATAAACTCATCCATGCTATCGACGACGGCAGCGGCGCACTGAAATATGCCGTGTGCAGCGACGACTGCGACTGTAGCGTCGACGACGAGCACACGCACTTCCATTGTCTACAGTGCCACCGCACTTTCTGCCTCAAGCAGATTCATGTGCCAGAGGTGCCCCTGCCGCCGGGCTTCCGGCTCCACAGCATCAACTATGTGCTGAAAGGCCTCTGCCCGGAGTGTGCGACGAGGGTCGAGAGACTATAGTTTCTCGCCGAAGCACAGGTCGCCACAGTCACCGAAGCCGGGAACGATGTACTTATGCTCGTTCATGCCGGGGTCGATGGCGGCACACCATAATGTCGTGTCTTCCGCCACATTCTTCTGAAGCATCTCTACACCCTCGGGCGTGCCTATCACACTGGCAATGTGCACCTTGTGGGGCTTGCCAGTCTTCAGCAATGCCTCGTAGGCGGCCACCATCGAACCGCCCGTGGCCAGCATCGGGTCGACGATGATAAGCGTCTTGCCCTTCACCGACGGCGATGCCATATACTCCGTATGGATGCCCACCTCGGTGTGCTCGCGGTTGGTATACATGCGGAAAGCCGACACAAAGCCGTTCTCAGCATGGTCGAACACATGCAGAAAGCCCTCGTGGAAAGGCAAACCGGCACGCAGTACCGTGGCCAACAGCACATCGTCCTTTGCCAACGGGATGTCCAGTGTGCCCAACGGAGTGTTCACCGTTTTCGGCTTGTAGTCCAAAGTCTTTGAAATCTCATAGGCCATCACTTCGCCGATGCGCTGGATGTTGTTACGGAACAGCAGGCGGTTCTTCTGATAACTCTTGTCGCGAATCTCTGCCATAAACTGGTTGAGGCACGAGTTCTGCTCGCTGAAATTGATTACTTGCATGTCTTAGGTTTCTTGATTCTTGTTGGCAAAGTTAAGCAAAAAAATGATAATAAAGAAGAATCGTGTATCTTTTTTAGGAAAAATGTGTACTTTTGCAGCCACAAGATGAACAGAAAGACTTTTTTCTTGTCATTGTTATGTGGTTTCACAACAATGGCAGCACAGACGGCATCCGACTCTACGGATGTGTTCTATAAACATTTAAGGCTGAGCGAGTTGACCGTTACGGGCGTGACAGGACAGACTCGGCTGCGCGACATGGCGGCACCCGTGTCGGTGGTCACCGCCCGCGAATTGCGCGCTGCCAGCGGCACCAATATCGTTGATGCGCTGAGCCATCAGCCGGGCGTGGCACAGATCACAACAGGAGCCGGTATCTCCAAGCCCGTGATACGCGGACTGGGATATAACCGCGTGCTGGTGGTGAACGACGGCGTCAGGCAGGAAGGACAGCAGTGGGGCGATGAGCATGGCTTGGAGGTCGACGCACAAGGCGTGAGTACGGCGGAAATACTGAAAGGACCCGCCTCGCTGATGTATGGTTCCGACGCCATGGCTGGCGTGCTCATCCTTCACAGTGCCCCTGTGCCCAGTGAGGGTGAGATGAGCGGCAGGGTGAGCACGGAGTATCAGACCAACAGCGGCTTGTTCGACTACTCACTGTCGTTTGCAGGCAACCAGAAGGGAATGGTGTGGCGTGTGCGTTTCAGCGACAAGATGGCGCATGAATACAAGTCGCCCACAGATGGCTATGTGCCTGGCACACAGATGCATGAGCGTGCCGGCGGACTGCTTCTTGGACTGAGCCGCGACTGGGGTCATTCGCATTTGAGATGGGATGTTTACCACCTCACTCCCAGCATGGCGGAAGGCGAGCGCGACCCGATAACCGGCCGTCTTACCCATGACTATACGTTGAAGACCTATAGCAAGCAATTGCCTTTCCAGCAGGTGAAGCATTACAAGGCCACATGGGACAATGCGCTGAACCTTGGACCCGGTCAACTGAAGGCCGTCCTGGCCTATCAGCAGAACCGCCGCCAGGAGTTTGAAGACAATGCCAACGAGCCTGAACTCTTCTTCAAACTCCACAGTGCCACCTATGACCTGCGCTATCAGTTCACTGCACAGCAGTCGCAGTTTGCCATGGGTATCGGCGGCATGTACCAGCACTCACAGAACCTGGCCGAAGAGTCGCTCATACCCGCCTACCGTCTGTTTGACATTGGCGGCTATGCCACGGCGCAGACTGATGTGAACAGATGGACCGTGAGCGGCGGCGTGCGCCTTGACAACCGCCACATACGCCATTATGGCGACTATGCCGGACTGACGGGCAGCGTGGGCACGGTGTTCCATGCCACAGAAGACATGAACATCCGCCTTAATGTGGCCCGAGGCTTCCGTGCTCCCAACATGAGTGAACTGGGCAGCGACGGCGTGCATGAGGGTACGCTCCGCTATGAGATAGGCAATGCCAACCTGAAGGCCGAATACAGTTGGCAGGCCGACCTGGGCTTCGACTACCACGGCCGCTATGTGGAGACACAGTTGAGCCTCTTCCTCAACCGTATTGAGAACTATATCTTTGCACACCGTGTAGCCCAGATCGTAGACCCTGACTATCGCACTTTCGTCTATGCCCAGGGCGATGCCCTGCTGAAAGGCTTTGAGGCAACGGTCGACTTCCACCCTGTTCATCAACTGCACTTCGGCAACACCTTCTCGATGGTCGATGCCCGGCAGATGCACCAGCCTGCGGCATCGCGCTATCTGCCCATGACACCGGCCCCGCGATGGACCTCTGACCTGAAATATGAGATTACCCATGACGGGAGTGTGCTCAACAACACTTACGTAGCCGTGGGACTGGAGTGTTATCTGGCTCAGCACCACTGCTATCGGGCCGACGACACCGAGACTCCTACGCCTTCATATACCATTTTCAATGCCAGCGCCGGTACCGACCTGCAGGTGCATGGCCGCAAGATAGCCGAGGTCTACCTGTCGGCTCAGAATCTGTTCAACCGTGCGTATCAAAACCATCTCAGCCGCCTGAAGTATACCGATGTCAATGTGCTTACAGGCCGTCAGGGCATCTGCAATCCCGGCCGCAACATCAGTATGAAGGTCGTGGTGCCTTTTGCACTATGACACTTTTGCTAAGTGCGGGTGACAAAACCCTGCCGGGTGCCCTCGTTTTTTGATACTTTAACCAAAAAAAGACGATAAAAAAGGAATTTGTGTGCGCAAACTGTATGCCGTTTGCAAATAAATTCGTAATTTTGCACCCGAAAAAAAAAATAGAAGTATAACTAACAAACAAAAGATAAAGAAAATGGCAAAGTTAGATTTGACACAGTATGGCATCACCGGTTCAAAGGTGATTGCTCACAATCCGTCGTATGAGTTCCTCTTTGAGGAAGAAACCAAGGCTGGTCTGACTGGCTTCGACAAGGGTCAGAACACCGAACTCAATGCTGTTAACGTGATGACTGGTATCTACACCGGCCGCTCGCCTAAGGACAAGTACATCGTGAAGGATGCACAGAGCGAGGACAAGGTGTGGTGGACCAGCGAGGAATATAAGAACGACAACCACCCCATGAGCGAGGAGGTGTGGAAGACTGTGAAGGAGATTGCCGTCAAGGAACTCTGCAACAAGGACCTCTATGTGGTTGACGCTTTCTGCGGTGCCAACGAGGCTACCCGTCTGTGCGTCCGCTTCATCGTGGAGGTGGCTTGGCAGGCTCATTTCGTGAAGAACATGTTCATCCAGC
>CAMHDT010000078.1 GCA_946183985.1 uncultured Prevotella sp. | reverse complement strand
TGTCGAACGGTGCCAACCTCAACGACGGCATGGACGGTATGTGTGCCGGCAACTCGGCTATTATCGGTGTGGCACTTGGCATCTTTGCCTATGTGTCATCGCACATAGGCTATGCCTCTTATTTCGACATTATGTATATTCCCCACTCGGAGGAGTTGGTGGTGTTCCTCAGTGCCTTCGTAGGAGCCATGATAGGTTTCTTGTGGTATAATGCGTTTCCTGCCCAGATTTTCATGGGCGACACGGGTTCGCTCACCATTGGTGGTATCATCGGCGTGTGTGCCGTCATCATACACAAGGAGTTGCTGCTTCCCATTCTGTGCGGCATCTTCTTCGTCGAGAGCCTGAGCGTCATTATCCAGACACAGTGGTTCAAGTTCATGAAGCGCAAGGGACAGCGGGTACGTGTGTTCAGGGCAACGCCCATTCACGACAACTTCCGTAAACTCAATTCGCAACTTGATTCCACTTCACGCTATATTTTGAAAGGCTGGCCTCACCGCCCCTTCCATGAGTCGAAAATCACCATCCGCTTTTGGATTATCACCATTATCCTGGCGGCCATGACCATCATTACACTAAAAATCAGGTAGAAAAAAACGTTCTACTGCCTGTAGAACGATGTTCTACTCGGAGTAGAACGGTGTTCTACAGGCAGTAGAACGAAAACGAAAGTAAATAAGAACATGAAAAGAATAGTTGTTTTAGGAGCAGGCGAGAGCGGCGCAGGAGCAGCCGTCTTGGCAAAGAAAGAAGGGTTTGATGTGTTTGTGAGCGACATGTCGAAGATTGCCCCGCGCTATAAGCAGATGCTTGACGACCGTCACATCCAGTGGGAGGAGGGTCGGCACACCGAATCGCTCATACTGAATGCCGATGAGATTATCAAGAGTCCCGGCATTCCCGAAACGGCTCCTATGGTAGCGAAAGCCAAGGAGCAAGGCATCGGCATCATTAGTGAGATAGAGTTTGCTGGTCGCTATACGCAGTCGAAAATGATTTGCATCACTGGCTCCAATGGTAAAACCACAACAACTTCGCTCATCTACCATATTTTCAAGAAGGCAGGCTATGATGCCGGACTGGCAGGTAATATCGGTAACTCATTGGCCTTGCAGGTGGCCGAGGATCCGCACGAGTATTATATCATCGAACTGTCGTCGTTCCAACTCGACAATATGTATGACTTCCGTGCCAACATCGCTATCCTGCTCAACATCACCCCCGATCATCTTGACCGCTATGGTTTCGAGATGCAGAACTATGTTGATGCCAAGATGCGTATTATTCAGAACCAGACGCCACAGGATGCTTTCATCTATTGGAACGATGACCCCATCATTCAGCGTGAACTGAAGAAATATGACATTCAGGCCATTCAGTATCCCTTCTCAGAACTGAAGGAGAAAGGCTCCATTGGATATATTTCTGAGGGAGAATATACCATTGAGAAACCTGAGCCCTTCAACATGGAGCAGGAACAACTCAGCCTGACGGGCCGCCACAACATCTACAATTCGCTGGCTGCTGGCATCGCTGGCGACATAGCAGGCATTAAGAAAGATGTGATTCGCGAGAGCCTGAGCGACTTCCCTGGCGTAGAACATCGTCTGGAGAAGGTGGCTACTGTGCGTGGCGTGTACTATGTGAACGACTCGAAAGCCACCAATGTCGACGCTTGCTGGTATGCCCTCGACTCCATGAAGACCAAGGTGGTGCTCATTTTGGGCGGCAAGGACAAGGGCAATGACTATGAGCCCATCAAGCCGCTTGTCCGCGAAAAATGCTCAGCCATAGTCTACCTGGGTGCTGACAATGGGAAACTGCATGACAATTTCGATGCTTTGGGACTGCCAGTGCGCGACACACATTCCATGAAAGATTGCGTGGCCGCCTGCTATGAGTTGGCTCAACCTGGCGAAACCGTATTGCTGTCTCCCTGCTGTGCATCGTTCGACCTCTTTAAGAATATGGAAGACCGTGGCGAGCAGTTCAAAGAATTGGTGAGGAATCTCTAGAAAGTCTAGGAACAAAAAAGTAAATGGAAAAGAAAATAGGCAATCTCTTCAAGGGTGACAAAGGTATATGGACCGTGTTCCTGTTTCTTTGTCTTGTCAGTATTGTCGAGGTTTTTTCGGCTTCGAGCACGCTGACCTATAAGACCCATAACTATATAGGGCCGCTCATCTACCACTGCACCATGATAGGTGCGGGCTTGGTGGTGGCTATCGTGACGCTTAACATACCGTGCCGGTATTTCAAACTGATGACGCCCATCATGCTCATTGTTACCTATGCCACCCTGCTGTGGGTGCTTATAGGCGGTGAGAGTATCAATGGTGCCAACCGCGTCATCCAGTTGCCGGGCTTCACATTCCAGCCGTCGGAGATTGCCAAGGGAACCATGGTACTGGCCACGGCACAGGTGTTGAGTGCCATGCAGCGTGACGATGGCAGCGGTGCCGACCCGATGGCCATGAAATATATCTTGTCACTGGTGGTGCCGGCAGTGTTGCTTATAGGTATGGAAAATCTGTCCACAGCCATACTGCTTTTCTCTGTTGTCTTTGTCATGATGTTCATAGGTCGTGTGCCCCTTAAGCAATTGGGGAAACTTACGGGCGTCTGTGTGTTGTTGGCAGGTCTTTTCCTGTTGCTTGTATTCTCCGTGGCCAAACTCGACAAGGAGGGTCAGGAACTGGAGCAGGCACAGGCTGCTGGCATTGAGACGACATCGAAGCCTGATAAGAGTGAGCGTTCGGTATGGGACAAGTTCACCCATCGTTTCTGGACTTGGAAGAATCGTCTTACTAAGGACTCGGGCAAGAATGTGCCAGCCGAGGAGTATAGCGTGAAAGACAATTTCCAAGTGGCTCATGCCAATTTTGCCATTGCCTCGTCGGGCATCATCGGTAAAGGACCGGGCAACTCGGTGGAGCGCGATTATCTGCCGCAGGCTTTCTCTGATTTTATCTTTGCCATTATCATCGAGGAGATGGGTCTTCTGGGGGCCATCGCCGTAGTGTTCCTCTATGTCATATTGTTGTTCCGTGGTGCTCGCATTGCAGGACGGTGCGAAAACAACTTCCCTGCATTCCTTGTCATGGGTCTGGTGTTGTTGCTGGTGTTCCAGGCGACCATCAACATGTGTGTAGCCGTGGACTTTGGCATCGTTACAGGTCAGCCTCTGCCCCTTGTTTCCAAAGGCGGCACCTCTACCATCGTAAACTGTGCCTATATAGGCGTTATATTGAGTGTCAGCCGCAGTGCCAAGCGTAAGGGCCAAAGCATTGCGTCAACAGAACAAATACAATCTACCGAAGCATGAAAGAGCCAAGAATCGTTATTAGTGGAGGCGGAACAGGCGGCCATATCTTTCCCGCCGTGTCAATAGCAAATGCAATCCGCCAGTTGCGGCCCGATGCCAAAATATTGTTTGTTGGTGCCCTTGGCCGCATGGAAATGCAACGGGTGCCACAGGCTGGCTATGAAATAAAGGGCCTGCCTATTCGCGGGTTCTTCCGTCCGTTGTGGAAGCCTGCCAATATCGGGGTGGCTTTGGACTATCTGAAGAGCAAGCGTATGGCCAAGCAACTGCTGCGCGATTTTCAGCCTCAGGTGGCTGTGGGCGTAGGCGGCTATGCCAGCAGTGCAGCCCTTGGTGCAGCCAACAGCCTTGGTGTTCCAACGTTGATTCAGGAACAGAACAGTTATGCTGGTCTGGCCAATAAGAACTTGGCTAAGAATGCTGCAAAGATATGTGTGGCCTATGAGGGTATGGAGCGATTCTTTCCTGCCGACAGGATAATGATGACGGGCAACCCCGTGCGCCAGTCGCTGCTGGAGACAACGATGACACGTGAAGAGGCCTTGAAGACCTTCGGTCTCGATTCCGACAAAAAGACAATCCTTCTGGTGGGCGGTAGTCTTGGAGCCCGCACCATCAACGAGAGTGTGATGCAGCATCTGTCAGACATTGCTGCTTCTGACCTTCAGTTCGTATGGCAGACGGGTAAATACTACAGTGCCCAGATTGCCGAAGAACTGAAGCAGAAAGGTCAGCCTGCCAACCTTGTGGTGTGTGACTTTATAGCCGATATGGGTGCTGCCTACAAGGCGGCCGACCTCGTCATCAGCCGTGCCGGTGCCAGCAGTATCTCTGAGTTCTGTCTCATTGGCAAGCCCGTCATACTGGTGCCCAGCCCGAATGTAGCCGAAGACCATCAGACCAAGAATGCCTTGGCCTTGGTCAACAAGGATGCAGCCCTTTATGTAAAGGACAGCGAGGCAAAGGAGAAACTGATTCCGCTGGCCATGGACACCGTTAGCGATGAGGCGCGGCTGAAATCGCTCAGTGCCAATGTGCTGAAGTTGGGCTTGCCCGATTCAGCCATGGTCATTGCCCGTGAAGTATTGAAGTTAGCAAACGTAGAATAACAATGGAAGCAAAGAATATCAGAGCCGTTTATTTCGTCGGTGCAGGTGGCATCGGCATGAGTGCCTTGGTGCGCTATTTCATTCACCGTGGACTGGTAGTAGCAGGCTACGATAAAACCCCGTCGGACTTGACGCGCCGACTTGAACAAGAGGGGGCTCTTATCCACTATGAGGAAAACACCGACCTTATTCCGCAGGCATGCAAGGATGCTGCGTCGTGTCTGGTGGTCTATACCCCTGCTATCCCAGCCGAACACAAGGAGTTGCAGTATTTCAGAGCCAACGGCTTCGAGATTCAGAAACGGGCACAGGTGCTTGGCACGCTGACCCGCGAGATGAAAGGTCTTTGTGTGGCTGGCACACATGGTAAGACCACCACATCGAGCATGTGTGCACATATCATGCACCAGAGTCATCTGGACTGCAATGCATTTCTGGGCGGTATCACCAAGAACTATGGCACCAATTATATCGTCAGTAACTCTGATTATGTGGTGATTGAGGCCGATGAGTTTGACCGTTCGTTCCATTGGCTCTCGCCGTGGATGTCGGTTATTACTTCTACCGACCCCGACCATCTCGACATTTATGGTACCAAGGAGGCCTATCTCGAAAGTTTCCGCCATTACACCGAACTCATTCAGCCGGGTGGAGCACTTATCATTCATCGTGACCTGGAAATGAAGGAGCACCTGGCTGATGGTGTGCGCCGTTATGACTATGCCTTGACAGAGGGTGATTTCCATGCAGAGAACATCAAGATAGAAAACGGCGAGATCATATTCGACTTCGTGTCGCCAATTGAAAGCGTGCCTGCTGTACAACTGGGACAGCCTGTGCCTATTAATATAGAAAACGGCATTGCGGCCATGGCTATGGCACAGTTGGCCGGATGCACAGCCGACGAACTGCGTCAGGGTATTCAGACCTATGGCGGTGTGGACCGTCGCTTCGACTTCAAGATCAAGACCGACAAACTGGTGTTCCTTAGCGACTATGCCCATCATCCAAAGGAGATTTACCAGAGTGCACGCAGCATTCGTGAACTCTATAAGAACCGTCATATCACGGCCATCTTCCAGCCGCACCTCTACACTCGCACCCGCGACTTCTATCAGGATTTTGCCGATGCGCTGAGTCAGTTGGACGAAGTGATATTGACTGAGATATACCCTGCTCGCGAGCAGCCTATCGAGGGTGTCACCTCGCAACTCATCTACGACCGTCTGGCACCAGGCGTGGAAAAACAGATAATCAGCAAGTCCGATGTGCTTGACATGGTGAAGAACCGCTCATTTGATGTACTCATTGTGTTGGGAGCGGGTGACCTTGACAATATGGTGCCGCAGATGACGACATTGTTAAACGACAAACTATGAAGTGGAAGAAAATACTTGGCATAGTTCTAGGAATAGCCATTGCAGCCTACATGGCGTTTGCAATGCTGACTTTAAGCAAGCCCGACGACAGTGTTACGTGTACGGGTGTGCATGTCAACATTGAGCAGACGGCCATGACGGGCTTCCTGACCGAGGCCGACGTGCGCCAGATATTGTCAGAAGGACATCTGAGCCCTGTGGGTGTGTCGCTCAACAGCATCGACCTGCACCATATTGAGGAAGTGCTTCAGGGCAAGGAACTTATTGACAAGGCCGAGTGTTATCTGACCCGCGATGGCGTGATGATGGTTGACATCAAACAGCGTGTCCCCGTGGTGCGCGTTATCAATAGTCGTGGCGATGACTATTATGTCGACACCGATGGCCGTCCCATGCCCCATGCCAACTATTCCTGCAACCTGATTGTTGCTACAGGGACGATTTCCCAGCGCTATGCTCAGGAGAAACTGGCCCCCATGGTCAATCTTATACAAGCCGATCCTTTTTGGAAGGCCCAGGTGGAACAACTCAATGTGCTGCCAGATGGTTCTGTAGAGATGGTTCCACGTGTAGGCAGCCATATCGTATATCTTGGTCAGCCCACAGGCATTGCCAAGAAACTGGAACGCCTGCGAAAGTTCTACCTCTACGGTCTGAACGTGGCAGGCTGGAACAAATACTCTTATATCAGTGTAGAGTTCGACAATCAGATTATCTGTAAGAAGAAACCCAAGCGCAGAGCATAATAGGGAAACAGTAAAAACAATAAAAATCAATAATATATATGCCAGAACAGAAAGATTTTATCGTGGCAATAGAACTCGGTTCATCGAAGATGACGGGTATTGCCGGACAGAAGAGACCCGATGGCAGCATCAGCGTGCTGGCGTTGGTAAGAGAGGATTCGTCGTCGTTCATTCGGAAGGGCGTGGTTTACAACATTGACAAGACGGCACAATGCCTGACAAATGTCATCAAGAAACTGGAAACGCAATTACAGACACGCATCACGCAGGTGTTTGTAGGCGTGGGCGGCCAGTCTATTCGAAGTGTGAAGAACACCATTGTCAAGGATTTGCCTGCCGATACCATTATTACGCAGGATATGGTCGTTGAATTGATGGATGAGAACCGTGGACTGGACTATCCCGACCAGAAAATTCTGGATGTGGCTGAACAGGAGTATCGTGTCGACACGCAATTGCAGATGGATCCAGTGGGTATACGTGCCAACCGCCTAGAGGGTAATTTCCTGAACATCCTGGAGCGGAAGTCGTTTTTCCAGAATCTCAACAGGTGTTTCGAGACGGCCAATATAAGGGTGGCTGAAATGTACCTTGCCCCCCTGGCGCTGGCCAATGTCGTGCTCACCGAGGCCGAGAAACGCTCGGGATGTGCACTGGTCGATATCGGTGCCGACACCACTACCGTTTCGGTGTTCTCTAAAAACGTGCTGCGCCATTTGGCCGTCATTCCTCTTGGCTCAAACAACGTGACCAAGGATATTGCCTCATTGCAGATGGAGGAGAGCGATGCTGAGCAGATGAAATTGCGCTATGCCTCGGCCTATACCGACAACAATGAGATTGACCCCGATCAGAAATACTCTATTGACCAGGACCGTCAGGTGGAAAGTCGCCGTTTTATTGAGATTGTCGAGGCCCGTGTGGAGGAAATCATCGAGAATGTGCGCTATCAGATTCCTGATGAATACTACGACAAATTGCTGGGTGGCATTATTCTTACTGGTGGTGGCTCGAATATGAAGAATATTGAGAAAGCCTTCGTCAAGTATACCCATATAGAAAAGGTACGTGTGGCAAAGTTCGTCACCGTTTCCATCAATTCCAGCCACGAGCAGATTAAGTCTAAGAACGCTATGTTCAACACCGTGCTGGGCCTGTTGATTAAGGGCGACTTGAACTGCGCCGGCATCTATCTGGATCCTAATGGCAACCTCTTTGAGGAGCATGAGCAGGTACAGCAGCCCGCTCAGGAGCGCAAGCCTCGCCAACTTCATGAAATAGAGACCGGCACCATCCGTACGGCTCAGGAAGAGGAGAAGGCTGCCGAGGAGGCTCGTCGCAAGAAAGAAGAGGAAGAACGCTTGCGCCGTGAGGAGGAAGAACGCGAGGCCGAAGAGGAGCGTCGCCGCAAGAAAGAGAATAGTTGGTTTAACAAGTTTAAGAAGAACCTCACAAAATTCGGAAAAGACATTGTGAGCGAGGAATAAGTGCATAAGTCCTATAGGTCCCATAAGACCCATAAGACCCATATGACCCATAGGTCTCATAAGTCCCATAAAAAAACAGTAATAACAATGGAAGATTTCAATAAAATAAACGAGATACTCGACTTCGGCGTTCCCGAAGAGAAACACAGCATCATCAAGGTCATCGGCGTGGGTGGCGGTGGCGGCAATGCTGTCAACCACATGTACAAGGAAGGTATCCACGATGTGACCTTCGTAGTATGTAACACAGACAACCAGGCTCTGAACGACTCGCCCGTGCCTGTCAAATTGCAGTTGGGACGCGAAGGCCTTGGTGCCGGCAACCGTCCTGAAAAAGCACGTGCCGCAGCCGAGGAAAGCATCAGCGATATCCATAACATGCTGAACGACGGCACCCGCATGGCCTTCATCACCGCAGGCATGGGTGGTGGCACTGGTACAGGTGCTGCACCTGTCATAGCCCGTGTCTCTAAGGAGATGGACATTCTCACCGTGGGCATCGTCACCATCCCCTTCCGTTTCGAGGGCAATAAGAAGATTGACCAGGCCCTCGATGGTGTGGAAGAGATGCAGAAGCATGTTGATGCCCTGCTCGTCATCAATAACGAGCGTCTGCGTGAGATTTATCCTGACCTCTCGTTCCTCGATGCCTTTGGCAAGGCCGACGACACGCTGTCGGTTGCAGCCAAGAGTATTGCTGAGATTATTACCCTTCACGGCACGATGAACCTCGACTTCAACGATGTGAAGACCGTTCTTCAGGACGGTGGCGTGGCCATCATGTCAACGGGCTATGGCGAAGGCGAGGACCGTGTGAAGAAGGCTATCGATGATGCCCTCAACTCACCCCTGCTCAACGACAACGATATCTTCAACTCGAAGAAGATACTGCTCAATATCTCGTTCTCGCATCAGAAGGACTCCAAGGACAATTTCATGATGGAAGAGATGAACTATGTGCACGAGTTCATGGACCGCTTTGGCAACGACTTCGTCTTCAAATGGGGTGTTGCCGTCGATCCCGAACTGGGCAAGCGTGTCAAGGTCACCATCCTTGCCACCGGCTTCGGCATCCAGAGCATCGATGGCATGGAAGAGCGTCTGCTGAAGCAGCAGAGCCGTGAGGACGCCAATCGTCTGGCTGAGGAGGCTGAGAAGGCTGCCAAGCGTGAGGAGCGTCGTGGTCATTTTTATGGCGACAATGCTGCTGCCAAGCGCTACAAGCGTCGTCCCAATATCTTCATCTTCGGTCCCGAGGACTTGGATAACGACAATGTCATCTCGGCTGTAGAACAGACGCCTACCTACAAGCGCACTCGCGAGATTCTGGCCAGCATTGGTAGTCAGGATGTGATAGAAGAGTCCCAGCATACAGATTCCACCGATGCCCAGCAGGGTGTCATCAGTTTTGTGTGACGCTTTTCTAATAATCTCTTTTACTTTTCAAAATGAGCAAAAATTAAGGGCAGCCGCCAAATTCTACAGAAATATTTGGCGGTTTGCCCTTTTTTCTTTACTTTTGCATCATCAATAATGATGATTTAGAATCTTCTAAAATGAAAAACGTACCTATTATTAAGATTGGAATCGTCGCTGTAAGTCGCGACTGTTTCCCCGAGTCATTGGCAGTAAACCGCCGCAAGGCCGTGATTGCCGAGTATGAAAAGAAGTTTGGTAAGGAAGGCATCTACGAGTGTCCTATCTGTATCGTTGAGAGTGAGATTCACGCTCAGCAGGCTCTTGAGGACGTCCAGAAGGCCGGCTGTAACGCCCTCTGCGTTTACCTCGGCAACTTCGGTCCTGAGATCTCTGAAACCATGATTGCTGACTGGTTCCAGGGCCCCACCATGTTCTGCGCTGCTGCTGAGGAGACTCAGAAGGATCTGATCGACGGTCGTGGCGACGCTTACTGCGGTATGCTGAACGCCAGCCAGGCCCTGTCGCTGCGCAAGACCCGTGCTTACATCCCCGAGGAGCCTGTGGGCGACGCCGCTCAGTGCGCCGAGATGATTCACGAGTTCCTGCCCATTGCCCGTGCCATCGTTGGTCTGCAGAACCTGAAGATTATCTCTTTCGGTCCCCGTCCCAACAACTTCCTGGCTTGTAACGCTCCTATCCGCGCCCTGTATGACCTCGACGTTGAGATTGAGGAGAACTCTGAACTCGACCTGCTCGAGGCCTTCCAGAAGCACCAGGGCGATCCCCGTATCGACGACGTAGTGAAGGATATGGCTGCCGAGTTGGGCACTGGCAACAAGATTCCTTCCGTACTGCCGAAGCTGGCTCAGTATGAGTTGACGCTGACCGACTGGATCGAGGGTCACAAGGGTTCTCGCCAGTTCGTGGCTATGGCCAACAAGTGCTGGCCTGCCTTCCAGACCATGTTCGGCTTCGTTCCCTGCTATGTGAACAGCCGTCTGACGGGCCGTGGCATTCCCGTGGCTTGCGAGGTTGACATCTATGGCGCACTGTCTGAGTATATCGGCACCTGCATCAGCCAGGATGCCGTGACGCTGCTCGACATCAACAACACCGTACCTACCGATATGTACGAGGAGAGCATCAAGGGCAAGAAGTTCGCTTGCGACACCTACACCGAGAAGGAGATCTTCATGGGCTTCCACTGCGGTAACACCGCTTCTTCTAAGATCTGCAACTGCCAGATGTGCTTCCAGCGCATTATGGCCCGCGCTCTGCCTGTAGAGGTGACCAACGGAACTCTGGAGGGTGACATCCAGCCAGGTCTGGCTACTGTATACCGTCTGCAGTCTACGGCCGACACCAAACTCCGTGCTTACATTGCTCAGGGTGAGGTGATTCCTGTGGCTACACGCTCGTTCGGTTCTATCGGTATCTTCGGCATCAAGAACATGAGCCGCTTCTATCGTCACGTCCTCATCGAGAAGCACTACCCGCACCACTGCGCCGTGATGTTCGGTCATCAGGGTAAGTACTTGTGGGAGGTTCTCAAGTACATGGGTATTCCCGTTGACGAGATTGACTACAACTTCCCGAAGGGTGACTACTACCCCACAGAGAATCCATTCGCATAATGAATTGAATAGGAAATCCCGCGTGACAGAACAACCACGCGGGATTTCTGTTTCCAGATGAAAAGAGCAATCGTCATAGGCGCCTCTTCAGGCATAGGGCTTGAGGTGGCGCGATTGTTGAGGCAGAAAGGCTGGACGGTGGGCGTAGCTGCCCGAAGGGTGGAGCAGCTGTCGGAGTTTGAGCATGCGGCAAGAATCGACGTCAACGATGAAGCAGCCGGACAGCATCTGTTGGCGCTGATAGACGAGCTGGGCGGCATGGACCTTTACTTCCACGCTTCAGGCATAGGCCGTCAGAACCGTGGTTTGGAAGAGCAGATAGAGCTGCAGA
>CAMHDT010000077.1 GCA_946183985.1 uncultured Prevotella sp. | reverse complement strand
GAAAGGATTGTCATGGTACGAAGTGCAGAATCCGACTAAAAAGAACTAAATCCGACTAAAAAAAACTCGAATGGCTTATTTTTGAAAGATTTTTGAAGATTTTTGTTTTTCACATCCCTTCTACACTCGGCAAAAAACAAATGCATTTGTTTTGTTCTTCTCTCAACTTTTCGTCGCTCGACACTTGTGTCGCTTGCTTTTTGCAAGAACTTTGCGTCAAAACAAAAAGCAAAAGATATGAAGATAGGAATCATCGTGGCTATGGACAAGATAGAGCGATTGCCATTATGAAACATGAATCCCCAATTTTTCTAAAAAAACAAATGATTATGCCGCGGTTTGCGAATAAAATAGTAACCTTGACCTGCGGTCTTAGGCACTCCCGCTCAGAAAAATCCAAGATTCTCTTGGTTTTTCGCTCGCTTATTCGTACCTTTGCACGCAGAAACAAAACATCTTTATTCGTTAACAAAACAAACTGAAACATGAAACCAACTCTTTTCTTACTCGCAGCAGGCATGGGCAGCCGCTATGGCGGACTCAAGCAACTGGACGGGCTGGGACCCAACGGCGAGACCATCATGGACTATAGCATCTACGACGCCATTCAGGCGGGATTCGGAAAAATAGTATGGGTGATACGAAAGGACTTCGAAGAGCAGTTCCGCACACAAATTCTGGCAAAGTACGAGGGTCAGGTGCCCTGCGAACTCTGCTTCCAGGCGCTCGACGCCCTGCCCGAGGGATTCAGCGTGCCCGAGGGCCGCGTAAAGCCTTGGGGCACCAACCACGCCGTGCTCATGGGCAAGGATGTGATCAAGGAGCCGTTCTGCGTGATTAACTGCGACGACTTCTACGGTCGCGATGCCTTTATGCAGATAGGCAAATACCTGAGCAGCCTGCCCGAGGGTGCAAAGAACCAGTATGCCATGGTGGGCTTCCGCGTGAGCAACACGCTGAGCGAGAACGGCACGGTGGCCCGCGGCGTGTGTGCCTACAACGACAAGCGACACCTGACCGATGTGGTGGAGCGCACCGAGATTGTGCGTTGTGCTGAAGACGGCTCTAAGGCTGGTGAGGCCGATCAGCCTATCCGCTACAAGGACGAGAACGGCCAGTGGCAGCCGCTGGGCGAGAACGTGCCCGTGTCGATGAACATGTGGGGCTTTACGCCCGACTACTTCGACTACTCGGAGGCGTACTTCAAGGAGTTCCTCAGCGACAGGAAGAACATGGAGAACCTGAAGGCTGAGTTCTTCATCCCTCTGATGGTGAACAAACTGATCAACGACGGAACGGCCACCTGCGAGGTGCTCGACACCACCAGCGTGTGGTTTGGCGTGACCTATGCCGCCGACCGCGAGGCCACCGTGCAGCGCATCAAGAAACTGGTGGACGAGGGGGTATATCCTAATAAATTGTTTTAGGTGAGAGGTTAGAGGTTACCCATAGCCAATAACCTATAACCTATAACCTATAACCAATAACCAATAACCCCTAGAGAGGTGAGAGGTTAGAATTAATGCTCGAAAACATTATAAGCGAACAGGTGTGCGAGCAACTGCGCACGCTAGTGGCTCATGCTGAGACCATAGTGTGTGTGTGCCACCGCAGCCCCGACGGCGATGCCATGGGGGCGGTGCTGGGATGGAGCGAGTGTCTGCGCGCTATGGGCAAGGAACCGCAGATTATCATTCCCGACCAGTATCCCGACTTTTTGCAGTGGATGCCCAACACCGAGAAGGTCATACGCTACGACAAGCACCGCGAGGGGTGCGACTGGACGCTGCAGCACGCCGACCTTATCTTCTGCCTGGACTTCAACGCCCTGAGCCGCACCGACGAGATGGCGGAGGCACTGGCGGCATCGACTGCCGCCAAGGTGCTCATCGACCATCATCTGGACCCTGATGTGCCGGCAGCGGTCGTCGTATCGCGCCCCACGGCCTCGTCGACCTGCGAACTCGTATTTCGCCTGGCCTGGCAGATGGGGCTCTTCGGACAGTTGGGCAAGCACTTTGCCGTGCCCGTATATACGGGAATGATGACCGACACGGGGGGCTTCACCTTCAACAGCAACGACCCCGACATCTTCTTCATCATCTCGCAACTGCTGACCAAGCATATCGACAAAGACCGCATCTATCGCAACGTCTATCACAACTATTCGGAAAACCGGCTGCGGCTCATGGGCTATGTCATGCTCGAGCGACTGGTGGTTGACAGCGAACGCCATGCCTCCTATTTCACGCTTACCCGCAGCGACCTCAGACGGTTTCACTACATCAAGGGCGACGCCGAGGGGCTGGTGAACATGCCACAGCAGATAAAGGGGCTGAAACTGAGCATCTCGCTGCGCGAGGATACCGAGAAGGACAATCTGGTGTGGGTGTCGCTGCGAAGCGTTGACCAGTTTCCCTGCAACGAGATGGCGGCACGCTTCTTCAACGGCGGCGGTCACCTCAATGCCTCTGGCGGCCGGCTCAACTGTTCTATGGCCGAGGCTGTGGAGATTACCAAGCAGGCCATTGCCGCCTTTGAGGACGAACTGAAAAAGTGAAAAGGTGAAAAGGTGAAAAAGTAAAAAGGTAAAACTACAAAAGAAGAGATATGAGAAAAGCATTTGCCATACTGATGGCCGCCTGCTGCCTGCTGTCGCTGGCGGCCTGCAACGACTATGAGACCTATGGCGACAAGAAGGAGAAAGAGCGCAAGGCCATCAAGCAGTTTATTGCCGACTCGGCCATCGTGGTCATCAGCGAAGCCACCTTCCACGCCAACGGCGATGTGACCGATGTGAGCAAAAACGAGTTTGTGCGACTGGACAACAGTGGCGTGTATATGCAGATTGTGCATAAGGGGTGTGGCACACCCCTGCAAGACGGCGAGCGCAGCACGCTGCTCGTCAGGTTCAGCGAGTTGTGCCTGCTTGACACGGTTGGCATTGGCAACGACACCGCCCCCTACGATCCCGACTATATGACTGTGCAGCGCGAGGGCAACACCTATTCGGCCTGGTTTACCAAGGGAACATGGTATTCGGCCTATGGCACCAGCAGTTACTACGGCTCTTCGGCAACAGTGCCCTCGGGCCTGCTCGTGCCTTTCTCCTATATCAATGTGGGAAGGCCCAAGTCGGAAACCGACCATGTGGCCAAGGTGCGCCTCATCGTGCCACACTCACAGGGGCATGCCGTGGCCACAGGCTATGTCTATCCCTACTATTATGAACTAACATATCAAAGAGCAATAGACTTATGACACTTATCAAATCAATATCAGGTATCCGCGGAACCATTGGCGGACATACCGGCGACACGCTTAACCCGCTCGACATCGTGAAATTCACCACGGCCTACGCCACTTTCATTCAAAGGGAAAAGGGAAAAGGGAAAAGTGGAAAGGTAGTTGTGGGCCGCGACGGGCGCATCTCGGGCCCCATGGTGCGCGATGTGGTGTGCGGCACACTCGTAGGCATGGGCTATGAAGTGATTGACATAGGGCTCGCCACGACACCCACCACCGAACTGGCCGTGCGCTGGCACAAGGCCGACGGCGGCATCATCATCACTGCCAGCCACAACCCCACACAGTGGAATGCCCTGAAACTGCTCAACAGCGAAGGCGAGTTCCTGACGGCTGCCGACGGTGCCGAAGTGCTGCGGCTGGCCGAGGCCGAAGCCTTTGACTATGCCCCTGTGGAAAAACTGGGACATGTGACCATTGACGACACCATGAACCAGCAGCACATACAGTCGGTGCTTGATCTCCGACTGGTGGATGTAGAGGCTATCCGCAAGCGTAAGTTCCGCGTTTGTGCCGACACCATCAACAGCGTGGGCGGCATCATCCTGCCCGAACTGTTCAAGGCCCTGGGCGTAGACTTCGAGATTCTCAACGGCGAATGCACCGGTCATTTCGCACATAATCCAGAGCCCCTGGAAAAGAACCTGCAGGGCATCATGGACAAGATGAAGCAGGGCGGATTCGACCTCGGCATCGTGGTAGACCCCGATGTAGACCGTCTGGCCTTCATCTGCGAGGACGGAAAGATGTTTGGCGAGGAGTATACGCTCGTCTCTGTGGCAGACTACGTCTTAAGTGAAGAGGTAAAAGTGCGCTCGGCCGAAGGACGCTTGCTACCGGAGGGACGCAAGAATAGTGAAAAATTTCTTGAGACCTTCGGAACAGGCGACCAAGGTCGAACGGCTGCCGCTACAGTTTCTAACCTGAGTTCTACGCGAGCATTGCGCGATGTGACAGAGAAGCACGGCGGCAAGTATACGGCGGCGGCTGTAGGCGAGGTGAACGTGACCACGAAGATGAAGGAGGTGGGAGCCGTCATCGGCGGCGAAGGCAATGGCGGTGTCATCTATCCCGAGAGCCACTATGGCCGCGACGCCCTCGTGGGCATAGGCCTGTTCCTTAGCAGTCTGGCACAAAAGGGATTGAAGGCCAGCGAACTGCGCAAGACCTTCCCCGACTATCAGATAGCCAAGAACCGCATTGACCTCACGCCGGAAACCGATGTCGACGCCATACTGGTGAAGGTGAAGGAAATGTTTGCACAGGACAAGGAAGCCGTGGTCAACGACATCGACGGCGTGAAAATAGACTTCCCCACCAAGTGGGTGCATCTGCGCAAGTCGAACACAGAGCCTATCATTCGCGTCTATAGCGAGGCACAGACCATGGAAGAGGCCGACGCACTGGGCAAACGGCTCATGCAGGTGGTCTATGACATGCAGTAGGCGGGCAGCAGGCTGGCAACATACCACGCGTAGCGCACAACTAAAAAGGGGCGCATCTGATGTCACATCAGTTGCGCCCTTGTCATTAACTAAAAGCAAACAATAACCTAAAAAACAAATCTATGGTTGAACTTACACGACCGCTGTCCTGTTTGTTCATGGTGCAAAGATAGTGGTTTTCGGGATGTTGCGAAAGGTAAAAACCCTAAACATCACAGGGAGTTTCCCTATTTGTATGGGGATTTTCCCTACAACTCTTGCCCATGTCGCAAAATTATCGTACTTTTGCAAGCGATGAATCGTTACTCTTTTATCAGATATAGGATGAACAGGATATACCTTATTATATTATGTATGGTGCTGTGCTGCCAAGACATTGCAGCACAGACGGACGGTTTTTCCGCTGACACCATCAGCGATGCAGTGTTTGCAAGGATGCAGGGACGCTCCTTTCCCGACAACTGCACCGTCAGCAGGGCCGACCTGCGCTATCTGCGTGTGCTGCACTACGACCTGCAAGGCCATACGCAACAGGGCGAACTTGTATGCAACCGTCTCATTGCCGATGACCTGCTCGACATTTTCAAGAAACTTTTTGAGGCCCACTACCCCATTGAGCGCATCCGCCTTATTGACGATTATGATGCCGACGACGAGTGCTCGATGACTCACAACAACACCTCGTGTTTCTGCTATAGACAGGTGGCAGGCTCAAGCAGGCTGTCGAAGCATGCCATGGGATTGGCCATCGACATCAATCCGCTGTATAATCCCTGTGTCAAGAAGCGCAAGGACGGCAGCATATGGATACAACCCGCTGCAGCACGGAAATACGCCAACAGACAGAAAACATATCCGTACAAGATAGAGAAAGAGGATTTGTGCTATCGCCTGTTTATAGAACATGGCTTTTCGTGGGGCGGCAATTGGCACTCTTCGAAAGACTATCAGCACTTTGAAAAGTAAAGGCAAGAGAAAAGGGTTGCTTACATGAGCAGCCGCTCTATCGACGGCACCTCAATGCGGCCGCGATGGAGTATCACCAGCCCTTCTTCCTGCATGGCATTCAGTTCGTGCGACACGTTGAGACGACTGTCGTTCACTTCGCAGGCCAGTTGCTGCATGAGTATATGGAACATCTTGCGACCGGCAGGATAGGTACTATGGTCGAGCATAAAGCGCACAAGGTGCTGGCGAAGACTGCCTGGGCAGCGGCGCCATAGCAGATGGGCGCGCCGTTGCGACTGTGTAGACAGCAGGTTGATAAGGTTCAGACGGAAGACCAGGAAGTCGTCGAAAAGCCGCAGCACCTCGTCTTTCGACAGCGTGATGAAATGTACGTCCGTCAGCGTACTGACCGTGCTCCTATAGCGAGGGTGAGCACCAAACAGTGCCTCGGGCTGCAACAGCCACGGTGCTGCCAGTTGCTCTTCAATGCTGTAGCGGCGGTCGTCGCTTTGTGTGGTGATGGTAAGGTTGCCGCTGACAAGAAAGTAAAGACTGTTGCACACCTGCCCTTCCTTGACCACCGTTTTTCCCGCTTTCAGTTTCAGGAACCCGAACTTCGTGTTGCCCGCCATTTGCAGCATGTCGGGCCTGCTCATGCCTTGAAACAGCGGAAACTGCAGCAAGTGATCGTATATTTTCAGTTGTGAATGTTGTAGGGCATCCATGCTATTCAGCAATAGGCAGCGACTCGGAATGCCACACGGCATACTGACCGGCAGAGTCGGTATAGATGAAATAGGCCTCCATATCAGGGTGGCGGGCCATGATGATGCGCGCACTGTCGAGTCCCAGCACCATGAACGAGGTGGCATAGGCGTCGGCGGTGGCACAGTCGTTGGCCAGCACCGTTGCCGACAGTATATTATGCTGCACAGGATAGCCTGTCCGAGGGTCTATGGTATGGGCATATTTCTGTCCGTCTTTATAATAGAAGTTGCGGTAGTTGCCGCTTGTAGCCATGGCACGGTTGGTGACCTGCAACACCGTTTGCAGTTCATTATCGGTGGTCAGCGTGTCGTCAACGGGCTTTGTAATGCCGATACGCCATGGCTGAGTGTTGGGATTGGTGCCGCGGGCAACAACCTCGCCGCCAATCTCAATCATATAGTTGTGAATACCTTTCGATTCGAGCAGTCGTGCCACGGCATCGCAGCCGTAGCCTTTGGCAATGGCACTAAAGTCCATCTGATTGCGTATCTGAAGCAAACTGTCAACCTGTTGCGGCGTGGGTGTCTGCTCATGCTTGAAACCAAAACCCCAGGCATTGACCAGAGGCGCAACAGTAATATCGAAGGCACCATTGGTGTCGCTGTTTACTTGCATGGCCAATTGGTAGACCTGACTGAAAACGGCATTGGTGTCTACCGTCTCGCCTCGGTTCAGACGCGACACGGTCGAATGCTCGTTGAACATAGAGAACTCGTTGTCCACCTTCTGCAGTTCGGCTTCTATTTCCTGGTGCAGGTCGTCGGCACTCTGATAGGTGATGCTGTAGATGGTGCCGAACACGAATCCCTCGTCGTGCTGATAGGGTTGTTGTTGCGAGCAGCCCGTCATGGCAAGCCATGTGCAGACAGATAGCAGCGTAGCGATGTTCATGAGATTGCGATGAGTCAGAAGCATAAGCATGTCAGATATCAATGATTACGTTAAAAGTCCCCCCAAGCCGACTGCCATTTTGTGTGCCGTAGCCAGGCACATACCATGTCTTGCCCATGATGCCGTCATCGTGAGCCAGACGGCGTTTGTAGCGTACGCTCCAGCCCAGGTGCAGCGGGCCTGCCACTTTGGCGTCAATGCCGAAGACCACTTCGGCCCAGTGCTGGTAGCACGGGTCATCGCTGACGCCATAATGGGTGTCCCAGCCCCAGGTAGGGTCGACAAATGCAGGGCGGTCGACAGTCACCTTATAGTTGGTGTAGGCATATCGCAGGCCAACGAAGACGCGATTGCCAGTGTGCTTGTTCTTCAGCACGTTGAAGTCGGTACCGATGCGAAAGTAGGGGGCTTTGGTTTTATAGGAGATGTGTGTGGTGACATCGTCCTTGTGGTTGGCGCATCCGTAGCCCAGTTCTACAATGGGAAAATACTGGTCATGCAGATTGAGTCGCAGGGCACCCTCATACTGCCCGTAGTCGCTCAGTTGCATCTGTACAATGCCCAGCAGATCGGCCGACACGGCGAATCCCCTGAACATCGGCACGCTGTCACGCTCCAGTCGCAGGAAGCCCTGCGCCGAAGCACTGACAAACGAGAGGTGAAAGACAACCAGTGCCATCACTGTCATCAGCCATTGCCTGCTTGCTATGGTTTTACAGTCTCTCATTCCTTAAACTTTATGTATAGATGTGTAACCGACGAATCGTAGGTGACCGACTTGTTGTTAATGCTCACCGTGTCGATGCCATGATGGGTACTCCTGACGCCTGTCAGTTCGTGGAAGAACAGGGCTTTGCAGTCTACTGACTCAAAATGCGGGATGTCGTTCTTCGCAACCCAGAGCGTATCGAGCGTAACGGCCTTTGCGGTGTCAAGTCTGCAAAACACCAGCATGTCTTCTGGATGCTGGTTGCTGACTGGCAGTGCGAACGAGGTGATGGAGATGCCCCTGTTGAGCAGTGTGTCTCTCCCATCGCTGCGCTGTGTCCATACGAAGAGACTGTCTTCAATGGGGTTGAGAACCTCGCAGTTGAGGGCTACGGTATTTTCCACGGGGCAGTCGATGCTGGAACATGCCATCATCAAGATACAAAGAAAGAGCCCGCAAAAGCCTTCCAAGAGGGAGGAATGCCTGGTTGCTTTTTCTATTTCCCCTTTCTTTCTACACATATCCGTCATTCGTTGTTGGCTCAGAGTTGCTCTTCAATCTGATAGTCGTTGCGGGTGGTCGACGAGCGGCTGATAAGGTCGCCGAGGAATCCGGTGAGAAAGAACTGCGTGCCCATCATCATCATGGTGAGCGAGAGATAGAAGAAGGCCGAGTCGGTAATCCAGAGCAGTCCTGCAATCTTTCCGACAGCGAGGATGATGGCGGCACAGAAGCCAATGAAGAACATGATGGTGCCCAGGAAGCCGAACACATGCATGGGTTTCTTGCCGAAGGTGCTGAGGAACCAGAGCGTGAGCAGATCCAGATAGCCGTTGACGAAGCGGTTCCAGCCCATGAACTTCGATGCACCGTACTTGCGGGCCTGGTGGTGCACCACCTTCTCACCAATCTTGTCGAAGCCGGCCTGCTTGGCCAGGTAAGGCATATAGCGGTGCATCTCGCCATAGACCTCAATATTCTTCACCACATCGCGGCGATAAGCCTTCAGTCCGCAGTTGAAGTCGTGCAGGTTGTTGATGCCACTCACGACGCGTGCCGTGGCATTGAACAGTTTGGTAGGCAGGGTCTTCGACAGCGGGTCATAACGCTTCTGCTTATAGCCGCTCACCAGGTCGTAGTGCTCCTCGGTAATCATGCGGTAGAGTTCGGGAATCTCGTCGGGCGAGTCCTGCAGGTCGGCATCCATGGTGATGACCACATTGCCCTTGACCTCCTTGAAACCGCAGTAGAGTGCGGGGCTCTTGCCATAGTTGCGGCGGAACTTGATGCCCTTGACATGTTCCGACTTCTGTTTCAGACTGGCAATAATATCCCACGAGCGGTCGGTAGAGCCGTCGCTCACGAAGATGACTTCCCATGTGAAGTGGTGCTCATCCATAACGCGCTCAATCCATGCATAGAGTTCGGCTATGGACTCTTCCTCATTGTATAGAGGTATAACTACTGATATATCCATTTCTTTGTTTTCGTTTGTGTTCTTAAAGATGCTGTCGGGCAGCCGCTATGCCCTATCTTAACGGACGGGTACGCTGCATGAAGGCCGCTATGGGCAGGCCTAGAACAATGCCGGCCATGATGTTGTTCGACAGGATGCTGAGCGACATGTCGATGGGCCGCATCTGACCTATCTCCTGCAAGGCTTCGTTCAGCGTCTCGGTCATGCCCATCTGCTGCAGCATATTGGCCGTTTCGGGCACTGCCAGCATGTTGGTGATGGAGTGGAGCAGATAACCATGGTCCACATAGGCAAAATAGACGAACTGACCTATGGCAAACAGCACGCCGCCATAGAAGAAGACGAGTATGCTGTATGCCCATCCGCGCATGAACGAGATGGTGCCGTCGAGCCCGTTGTCGCGAAACCTTCGCAGGCGGGCGCCCACCAGAAACGGTGTGGCCACGGCCAGCAGCAGTGCCACAAGGCCATAGAGTGGCGAAGTGAGCCCCAGTATGTAGCAGCAGAAACTGGTCATCCACAGCAGCGACAGCATGGCGCCGTCAATGCGGGCAAAGGCCCGCAGTTGTACAAATTCAGGTGCAGTCAATGCAATAACGTTTTTTGTGATTATAATCATGTGCAAAATTACGCATTTTCTGCCACATAATTCGGCCTTCGTCTCAAAAAAAAGTTAAAATTTACAAGGCGGAAGCAAATTCTTCACCCTTCGCTCTTCGCTCTTCACTTTTTTTCGTACCTTTGCACCCGCTTTTAGGGAAAAGCGTTACGAAAACAGTAATAAAAACATGGGCAAGTCCTGTACGACCAGCTCCCTCGGAATCCTCCAGGACGGGAACGTAGCAAAGGTACTTGGTTGTAGCGGCGCGATGCAGACCGCTTGCCCACCCGCCTCTTTAGCTCAGTTGGCCAGAGCACGTGATTTGTAATCTCGGGGTCGTTGGTTCGAATCCGACAAGAGGCTCAAAAGAAGAGACCGACAGCATGACACTGTCGGTCTCTTTGTTTTTCTACATGTGGAGCAACTTCTGCCACAGCGGGTCGTCGGGCAGCGGAGCCTCAGCAACGATGGTCTCATGGCTCACAGGATGTTCGAACTCCACGCGGTGTGACTGCAAGGAGATACTGCCGTCGGGGTTGCTGCGACGGGCGCCATATTTCAAGTCACCCTTGATAGGACAGCCAATAGCCGACAGTTGGCAGCGAATCTGATGGTGGCGGCCCGTCATCAGTTGCACCTCCAGCAGTGCATAGCGGTCGCCTTGGCTTAGCATGCGGTAGCGCAGCATGGCTTTCTTCGAGTGAGGCACCTCATGGTCGTAGGCATATGATTTGTTCTGCTGCTCGTTGCGCGTAAGCCAGTGAGTGATTTCTTGATCACATCTTTCATCTTTCAAATTTGATTTTTCCACGATGGCCCAATAGGTTTTATGCACCTGCCCTTCGGCAAACATCTTGTTGAGACGGGCCAAAGCCTTCGAGGTGCGCGCAAACACCACCAGACCGCTTACGGGACGATCCAGCCTGTGCACCACGCCCAGGAACACCTCGCCGGGCTTGTGGTATTTCTCCTTGATGTAATCTTTCACAATGTTAGAGAGAGGCCGGTCGCCAGTCTTGTCGCCCTGCACAATCTCCCCACTCTGCTTGTTGACGATGATGATATGGTTGTCCTCGTAGATGACCTGCATTGTTGCTGATGTCGTTGTTACAAATCTTTATTTTGGCACAAAGGTACTCACTTTCCTGCTCCTGCCCAAACTTTTTGCTTTAAAGTTTTCTGTAGTCCGCATTAAATTATTTCCTTTACATTTCATAAATTTTTCACACTCGGCAAAGATAATGTTTTCCTTTTGCTTTCGCTTACTCGAAATTTTGGATAAATTTCTCAC
>CAMHDT010000076.1 GCA_946183985.1 uncultured Prevotella sp. | reverse complement strand
TTACCTTCAAGTCTGCTTGCATCAAACTTATCGTCATCATCGCTGCTGCAAGAGGTGAGGGAGATCATGGCAGCGCACATCACGAGGATGTTTCTCCAGAGTTTCATTGTTTTCATTTTCGCTTTGTATCTATTCGTTATTGTATCTATATAAGCGTGAGCCGTCAGAAATCTTGCATCATCGGGCGTTAAACTATCCTAATCCACTGAGCATAGAGAAAGCGTGAACTGTCCTTATCTTTCCCTCGTGGCTGTAGGAAGTGCCAAAATAGTCAGATAAGTTCCGCCCACGCTATCGCGTGAACGCTCACCTTATCCATTCTCTGACTATTATTCCTTGAAACTTCCTACATTTCGAGGTCATTGAATGAGATAGCGAACGCCATTTCTCTTGTCCAAAATGTCTTGGGGTATCGCATTAATGCGAAATCCAACAGCAAAGGTACTATTAATAATTGAGAAACAATGCATATTACCCCCACCTTTTATATATTATTAGCGGAATGAGGTTCCCCAAAGCAAGATACTCAACCATATATACAATTCATGGTATCGCATGTCATATTGAAAGATTACGCTGAATCTCACCCATTAACTTTTTCGTCACGAATTTCACAAAAGTGAAATAAAAAGCGGTTACAGAAAATGTAACCGCTTTTTATTTCATAGGTGGACCAGGTAGGGCTTGAACCTACGACCTCCAGATTATGAGTCTGTTGCTCTAACCAACTGAGCTACAAGTCCGGGCAAAAGTTGCTTTTGCGGCTGCAAAGGTACAAGTAATTCGTGAATTATCCAAATTTTTTTTTGTAAAAAGACATAATTCGCTTCTTTTTTCGTACCTTTGCGCAGAGTTTTGCACAAAGTTTGATGAAGACGATATATTTTCCTGACCAGACACCCGTGTGTGGTGCGTTTGCGGCCACCATTGGCTTCTTCGACGGTGTGCATCGAGGTCACAGGTTCCTGTTGCAGCGGCTGAAGGCAGAGGCTGCAAAGGCAGGGCTACAGACCATGGCCATCACCTTCGAGCGGCATCCACGACAGGTGGTGCAACCGCAATGGCAGCCCGAACTATTGACCACACTCGACGAGAAGAGAGCACTGATAGAGCAGGCGGGCATCGACACTCTGGTGGTGCTCCGCTTCGATCGCGAGATGGCAGCCCTCGGGGCAGGACGGTTCATGGATGAGGTTCTGATGCGCCAACTGGGCGTAAGGCTCTTGCTTACTGGCTATGACAACCGTTTCGGTCACGACCGTACCGAGGGCTTTGCCGACTATGTGCGCTATGGTAGCAGGATGGGCATGGAGGTCGTTGGCGGCGAGCCCTTCGTCGTTGGCGACGAGACCGTCAGTTCATCGCGCATACGCCGGCTGCTAAGCGAGGGCTCCGTAGATGAGGCTGGATGCTGTCTAGGATATCCCTATATCCTTGGTGGAACGGTGGTTCACGGCGAGCAGATAGGGCGCACGATAGGCTATCCAACGGCCAATCTCCAGCCCGATGCCGGCAAACTCATTCCAAAGGATGGCGTCTATGCCGTACTGGCACAGGTAGAGGGCTACGACATGCCCCTGCGCGGTATCACCAACATTGGCACGCGGCCCACCTTCGATGGCAGGACGCGCACGCTTGAAACCAACCTGCTTGAAGAGGAGGTGGGCAGCATCTATGGCCGCCGTCTCACGCTGCTGTTCCATCAGCGCCTGCGCGACGAACAGACTTTTGCCTCGGCCGACGATCTGGCCTGCCAGATAGCCAAGGACATTGAAGCATGCAGGAACATTGAAAAATTGAAGATTGAAAATGAATAACAACAAACTGAATCCGCTCATTGCCATTGCCTTTGTGCTTGTATATATGGCCATTATGGTAGGCGCACAGATGGCAGTGCTCTTGGTCGAATCGATAATCAACAGGCAAGTAATGGTGGAAATAGATGTCGTGGGCATTATGATTACCTCGGCGCTCTATTCCATCATCGCCATTGTGGTCTTCGCCGTGCTCAAATGGTCGCCACTCTCGCGCACGTTTGTTGACAAGCGGCCGGTGGCCATTCTCTCATGGTGCACCATTGCGGCTCTGGGAGCCGTATTGCCGTCGATGGCCTTGCAGCAGTTGACAGAAACGGCCCTGCAGCCACTCATCGCAAGCATGGAGCAGATGGCGCCACAACTGGTTGAGGCCATACGGCAATATACAACACAGGCTGAAGCACAGATGGCTGAAATAATGAGCACCACGGGTGGCTATGCCATCATCTGCCTGCTGGCACCCATTGCTGAGGAAATGGTGTTTCGTGGTGCCGCCCTTCGCAAGTTGCTGGAGTGGAAACCCCAGCACCGATGGCTCATGATCACCCTGTCGGCACTGATCTTTGCTTGTGCCCATATGAACCCCACGCAGTTCCTCCACCCGTTGCTCATCGGCCTGCTGCTGGGGTGGATGTATGAGCGTACGGGTAGCATCCTGCCAGGCATTGTCTATCACTGGGCCAACAACACGGCAGCCTATCTGATGTTCCGTGCCTATCCAGACCCCGACATCACGCTGACCGACATTTTCCAGAGCAACCTCCACATGGGGCTGGCTGTGGTCTTCTCACTCCTCATCATCGTTCCCGCCATCTATCAACTTCATCTGAGAATGAAACGATAAAAACAACAAATGTTGTCATTCATCACAGACGGGCGTTGTCAAAAAAATGAAAATGGCCATCATGTCGCTCTTGACTTGATGGCCAGTTTTCTGTTGAAAGATGGAAACTTCACAGTTTCGCTTTCACGATGTTTTAATTAAAAAATGATTTATAGAGAAAGCATAGAAATGTTCACTTCAGATACCCCGTGGGCTTAAACAGCGAGTCGCTCATCAGCGAGTCGACCGACAGGTCGTAGGCCATGGCCGGCTCACCAGCCGTGGGCTCTAATTGCTGTAGGGCATAGTCTGACTCGTCCACCCATGTGTCGTTGTCGTTGAACGACTGGTTGAGGGCGTTACTCAGCGTGAGCAGGACGGCCACCACGGCGGCGGCACGCATCAGCGGGCGCAGCCGCTCAGAGAGGCTCACAGTGCGGGCTTTTACCTGCGGCAGGCCTTCGGTCATTTGCAGCAGGCGCACATCGAAGTCGTCGCCCAGCGTTTCTTCCTGCTTCATGGCAGCAAAGAGGGGGCGATACTGGCGGAGCGCCTGCGGCATCTCGTCTTCGCTCTGTTCGAAGAATGCCTTCAGGATTTCCTCTTCCTTCAAGGTTGTTTCGGCCTTGAAGTAGCGGTCCAGCAGTTGTTCGATGTATTTATAGTCCATATTTTGCACTTGTTTTATTGGCGTCTCTGTAATAAACGACGACTGTGGGAACGAAAAGTTACACTTCTTTCTCTATTTAACATTCTTTAGTATTCAGATAACGGGAGTCTGGAGAAGTCCTCCATTTGCATGAATTGCTGGCGGATGGTCTGGCGGGCTCGGAAGATGTTGACCTTCACCTGCTCTTCGCTGATGCCCATGATAGCGGCTATTTCCTTGTAAGCCTTGCCCTCCACCTCGCGCAACTGCATACAGGTGCGCTGTTTCTCGGGCAGTTGGTCGATGAGTTGTCTGACGCGTTCCACCCTGTCGCGTTGCACGGCGTGCTCTTCGGGAGTGGTGGATGTTAATGGCTGAAGGTTGAGGGTAGTGGTTTCTTCCAGGGTCACGTTTTGGTTGTCCATGCGCTTCTGGTGGTCGAGGGCCAGGTTGCGGCAGATGGTCATGCAGAAGGCTTCGATGTTGTCTATCCGTTCCCACTGCTCGCGTTTGTTCCACACCTTGAGCATTGTTTCCTGCACCACATCCTCAGCATCCTCGCGGCTAAGCGTAATGCGCAGTGCCAAGCGGAAGAGTTCGTTCTTCAGCGGCAGGATATGGGTTCGGAAGGTTATATGCTCGGTATTCATGACTTCAATTCTTCAAATTTTCAATCCTCACCCATTTCACTTCACGGGTTATGCCCTGACGGTTCTTTACCGTAAAACGGTACTCGCGGCCACGCTCGAATGCCCAGCCCACAAACTGGGTGAAGTCCTGCACGGGGCGGCCGTCGATTTTCACAATGATATCGCCTTCGCGGAAGCCCTGTGCATAGGGTTTGCCCTGCTCCCACACCAGTCCAACGCATGGCATTCCCTGCTCAGAGACGAAGGCAATGTCAAGTTGCTTGTTGCCAGCCTCGGCTTCAAGTCGCTGATCGTAGGGCTGAAAACGGAAGCGTTTCTTGCGGGGATTGAAGACCACGGCACCATAATTGAGAATGCCGGCACCTAAATGCGACTCGCCCTGCACGGTCAGCGCGTGGAGGTTGCGAAGGGTAAAGTCGCACATGCGTAACTGGCTGAGGCGGAGGAACACCACTTCACTCCGTTCTTCCACGCCCGAATGGCCGATGGCATGGCGGCCCATGCTGCGACCCTCTATCTGCGAAGCCACCAGGCTACCCGCCTGTTGCTGACAGGCATCGAAACTCTGTCGGCTCATGGCATAGATGCTGCGGCTGCCTGTGTCGAACAGCGTAGGCTCTTTATATTGTCCGAAGGGGCTCACCTCAATATAAGGCACATGATACTTGAGGCGGTAGCGCGTCTCCAGTCCCTGTTCGCGGTTGAAGAAGTCTTTAGTGTCGGTGAGTATCAACTGTCGGTGGCGCACATCAATCTTTACGCTCAGGCCGCTGTTGATAAGATTGAAGCCCAAGATGCCGTCCATCTGGTGCCCCTTTACGGGCCGTTGCTGGATGGTGGCCTGACAGCCCGTGAGGGTGAGGCGCCCCAGCCTAATGGGTGGCAACACCACCATGGGCACGGAACTGATGCCGCCCACGGCATCGTAGGAACGAATGAAGCCGGCTGGCTTGCAGCCGCCCACGGGCATGTCGGCATAGACCACCGACTGGGCAGCACCCGTGTCGAAGAGGAACCGGTAGTGCTTGCCACCAATCTCCACGGGCACATAAATCCGGTTGTGCTCCCACTCGATAGTGACGGTGTCGACAAAGTTTGAGGCCGACAGCGTGAGCGACGCGGCATAACGAGCCTGCTGGGCATTGGCACTAATGCTCAGCCATGTCAGCAGTATCGTCAGCCATCTGTTCATGTTACTATTTTCTGTTCATCTCGTTGATAAGACGGTCGGCATGGCCCCACTTGTCCATCATGAAGAGCACATAGCGGATATCGACGCCGATGCAGCGGGCCAGTTGCGAGTCGAAGAAGATGTCGCTGGACAGCGAGTCCCAGTTGCCGTCGAAGGCCAGGCCGATGAGGCGGTTCTGCCCGTCGAACATGGGTGAGCCGCTGTTGCCGCCGGTAATGTCGTTGGTAGTGAGGAAGCAGAGGGGCATTTGGCCGGCGCCCTCAAGCAGATCGATCATCTCAGGCTCTACCTTGTAGTCTTCAATGGCATTGCCTGTCTTCATCTTTGCCACCATGCTGGGAGCCGTGGTCTGATAGCCGGAAGGGTGGCCGCCCAGGTTGTATTCCTTTACCTGTCCGTAGGAAAGGCGCATGGTGAAGTTGGCATCGCTATAATGGGGCTGGTCTTCCTCCATGCGCAACTTGGCGGCGCAGAGGTAGCGCTCCTGCAGGTCGATGCTGTCGGCATTCTGCTGCAACTGCACGCGCAGGTCGTTCCATACTTCGGTCAATTGGAAGCCGAAGTCCACGCCGGCATCTTTCATGAACGACTTCTTGTTGGGATAGAGGCGTGCCTTGCGCTTCATCAGTTTGGAATGCTGGTAGAGATAGTCGGCATAGCGCTGGCAGTCGCCGCCGAACTCACGGTCGATGGTAGCATAGAACGACGGCAGATAGCGTGTGTCCTTCAGTTTGTCGCGATAGTTCTTGAGTAGTGTGCCCAATATCTCGCAGTCGGTGGCGGCATCGAATGTCTCGCTATCCGCCTTGAATGCGATATATTGACGCTTGCCATGACCCACGGGATGTGCACCGTTGTGTACACGCAGGGCGCGGGTCGACAGTTCGTCGGTGCGGCGGAAGGTCTCTGCCCACAGCATATAGGCATCCATGGCCTCGATGCGCTGACGATAGAGACGCTCCAAGGTGGCGAAATCCAACTGGTTGCCAAACAAGCCTGTGCTGTCGCACCATTGTTGTAGTCGGGCCTCAAAGTCGCGTTTCTGCTGTACAAGACCGATGCTGTCGATACATTTGTTCATGCCGAGTGAGTTCTTCCAGTAGTTGCTGCTCTGCGCATATTTCGAGTCGTACTTGATGCGCACGGCTTCACTGGCATCCATATGGCGCTTCATCACCTTCTGCTTCACACCACGCACTTGAGCACGGACGGCATTCTGCACATAGCGCTCCTCAATACCATAACTGCTCAGGTAGCGGTTGGTGCTGCCTGGATAGCCCATGGTCATCGAGAAGTCACCCTCCTTGTAGCCTTCGTTGGAGATACGGGCCCAGTGTTCTGGATGATAGGGCACATTATCCTTGGAATAGGCGGCAGGACCGTTGGTGTTGGGGTCGGCATAGATACGGAACACAGAGAAGTCGCAGGTCTGGCGGGGCCACATCCAGTTGTCGGTCTCGCCACCAAACTTACCCATCGACTTGGGAATGGCAAATACCAGACGCAGGTCGGTAAAGTCGCGATAGGTGGTGGCAAAGTAGCGGTTGCCTTCGTAGAAAGGCTTGATTTCCAGGCGCAGGGTGGCATCTTTTGCCTTCACATCCTTCGACATGGCGTTCTCAAGTGAATCAATATAAATGGACTGCTCATCGGTGCTCATCTTGTCGAAGCCGCAGGCCATGAGACTGTCGGTGATGTCTTTCTGCTCCACCATGAACGAGACGAACATGTCCTTGTTGGGCAGTTCTTCATCAAGGGTCTTGGCATAGAAACCGTTGAGCATGTAGTCGTGCTCTACGGTAGAGTGCGAGCGGATGGCTTCGAACCCGCAGTGGTGGTTGGTAAACACAAGGCCGTCGGGCGATACGACCACACCCGAACAATAGCCAGAGAAGTTGACCACAGCGTGCATGATGGCATCATCGGCCTGGTACAGTTTGTCGTAGGACAACTGATATCCGTAGCCCTTCATCTGCTCATACACTGCCTGTGGCAGATTGTAGAGTGTCCACATGCCCTCATCGGCGTGGGCAGTGGTCATGGCCAGTGTGGCCATAATGGTAAACAAAAGTTTCTTCATTTTTTATTTGTTTTTCTTGAATTTCTTTCCAATAACGGGGAGGTTGCTTAAGGGCAGGTCCTTGCTGATAGTGTAGGCAATGAAAAGGAGGATACACACCGTGTTGAACACCAGCGAGGCGAGGCCGGGATGGAACCGCGCCTCAAGCAGGTACATCAGGGCCATGAGGACAGCAGCGATAAAGACATAGGCGGCAATATCCTTCAGCGGATAGGGAATGGGATTCTTGCGCTGACCTACAATGTAACTCAGCACCATGGCTGTGCCATAGCCAGCAACGCCGCCCCATGCACAGGCCCAGTAGCCATATTTGGGAATGAGGACGATGTTGACGGCAAAGAGCACGGCGCAGCCTGCCAGCGAGAACCACGCGCCCCAGATGGTCTTGTCGATGAGTTTATACCAGAACGACAGGTTGAAGTAGATGCCCATCATAATCTCGGCCACCATCACGATGGGGATAATGCCCAAGCCCTCGCGGAATTTTTCACCGACGAGAAATTTGAAGATGTCGATATAACCCATTACACAGAGAAATGCAAGCAGGGTGAAGATGATGAAGAACTTCATCGATTTGGCATATAACTCCTTGCTGTCCTTGTCTTTCGCAGAACTAAACACAATAGGTTCGTAGGCAAAGCGGAAGGCTTGGGTGATGAGTGCCATAATCATGGCAATCTTGATGCAGGCACCATAGATACCCAGTTGATGACGTCCTTCCTCTGGTTCAAGAATTCGTGGCAGTAATATCTGTCCTGCCACTTGGTTCAGAATACCTGCAATACCCAATACCAACAGGGGCCATGAGTAACTGAGCATCTTCTTGCATATCCGGGTGTCGAATTGCCATTTGAAGCCTACGAGTTCACTGATGAGGCACAACGAGATGATGGATGTACATGTGAGGTTGATGGCAAAAGCATAGCCGATGTGTATTTCCCATTGAGGGTCTATCTTCGGCATCAGCCAGTATGCCACAACATTCAGACTCACGCTGAGGAAGATAAACAGCAGTTTCAACCCGGCGAACTTAAACGGCCGATGCTTGTAGCGGAGATAGGCAAAAGGAATGGCCTGGAAAGCATCTTGTGCCACCGTGACGAACATCATCCCCACGTACCATTTATGGTTAGGGTAGTCGAGTACAGAGGCTATGGGATTGATAAACAGCAACACCAGCGCGGCAAACGTGACACAAACGCTACCAACCATCATCAGGGCTGTACTGTAAACGCGCATCTTGTCATTCTCTTCCTTGTTCATAAAGCGGAAGAAGGTGGTCTCCATACCGAATGTCAGAAGCACCATCAACAACGCGGTTTGGGCATAGATGTCATTATAGATACCATAATCGGCACAACTCTTAAGCGTATAGGTATAGAGTGGTACCATCAGGTAGTTCAGAAACCTGCCTACAATACTTGAAAGGCCGTAGATGGCCGTGTCTTTGGCTAATGATTTCAGATTTGCCATTTTCTTTTCCTTTTTTTATGAGTCCTATGGGACCTATAGGACTTATTGGACCCATGGGCCCCATAGTCCTATCCGAAGAACATATATGCAATGAAAATCGCCGCAATAATGCCGGCCAAGTCAGCCAAAAGACCGCAGACCACAGCATGGCGGGTGTAGCGGATACCTACCGAGCCAAAATAGACTGCCAGGATATAAAAGGTGGTGTCGGTGCTGCCCTGGAAGATACATGACAGACGGCCCACGAACGAGTCGGCACCATAGGTGGTCATGGCATCGACCATCATGCCGCGGGCACCGCTGCCGCTGAGCGGCTTCATCAGCGCTGTGGGCAGTGCGGCCACAAAGTCGCTGTTCAATCCCAGATGCTCAACACACCAGCGAATGACATCGATAATCCAGTCCATGGCACCCGAGGCCCGGAAAACGGCGATGCTCACAAGGATGGCCACGAGATAGGGAATGATGCGCACCGCTGTGTTGAAGCCGTCCTTGGCCCCCTCGATAAAGGCATCGTAGACATTGACATGGCGGAAGAGTCCTACCAATATAAACAAGACGATGATGCCCATGAGCAGCACATTGGGCGCAACCTCTACAATCTGCTTAAACAGGGGAGAGTTGATGTAGGACCATATGAAAGCCGATACCAGTAGACAGGCACCGCCCAGCGTGAGCATCAGCACCCAGTTGAACAGGTTGATGCGCTGAAAGATAGAAGTGATGAGCACACCCGTCATCGTAGAGAAGAACGTGGCCAGCAGTATGGGAATGAAAATATCGGTGGGCTGAGCGGCTCCTTGCTGGGCACGATAGACGAAGATGCTCACGGGAATGAGCGTCAGTCCGCTGGTGTTCAACACCAAAAACATAATCATCGGGTTAGAGGCCGTATCCTTCTTAGGGTTCAGTTCCTGCAACTGCTCCATGGCCTTGAGACCAAGGGGCGTTGCGGCATTGTCGAGTCCAAGCATGTTGGCTGCCACGTTCATGAAAATGCTGCCCGTGACGGGATGTCCTTTTGGAATGTCAGGGAAGAGACGCACGAAGATAGGCGACAGCAGCCATGCCATGAAGTTCACCATGCCGCCTCGCTCGCCAATCTTCATGATGCCGAGCCACAGTGCCAACACCCCCGTCAGTCCCAGCGAAATCTCAAATGCCGTGGATGACGATGAAAATGTAGAGTCAATCATGCTCTGAAATACGCTGAAGGATTCTGTGAGCGGCACGCCACAGACAAGAATTTGCCACAATGCCGATGCGATGGCCACGACAAAGGCAATAACGAAAAATGCAATCCAAATATAATTCAATACCATACAGGGTGCAAAGTTACGGAAAAACGAGGGCAGAACAAAATAATTTATTTATTTTTTATGCCGAGTGTAGTAACTTCGCGACTTTTGTCGCAAAGTTACGGAAAAACGAGGGCAGAACAAAACCGCTGGAACGTTGCCGCGTTAAATTAATTTAAAAACCATGGAATAATAGTCAAAAAGATAACCCATCGTCACTTTTTTTGTAATTTCGCAAACAGAACAGAAAACATGACCATTGTATGACTATGATAAGAACACTGAAAAGCATCGTGCTGGCCGGCACGGCAGTTGCCTTGATGGCCGTGATTAACGTGGGATGCCGTGATATGGAGGGCGATCAGGAACAAATCAGAAAAATGAATCTTGAACGCTTCCCTATCGACACCATTGACACTGAGCACGATTGGAACCTAGTTGAGACTATGGCTACCACCATTCTGGCGGATGTAGACGACAATGTAGCACGCGTGCAAGTGCTCACGGCCAATCCCTATGAGACTGATGCTGAGATATTGGCAGAAACCTTTGCCACCAAGGGCGAAAAGGTGTCGATGATTTTCGAGATGCCCCTGACGAGTAAGGACTTCTATGTAGCAGCAGTCACGCGCCAGGGCCGTTATTATGTAAAGAAGGTGACCGATGCAGGCATTGTGCAGTCGTTTGCCGATGGTGTGGTGATGAGCGAGGGCAACTTCCATACTCCCATCTACCAGACCTTCACCTTCCTGTTTGAGGAAGATTTCCCGTTGCCAGGCGATTTTGACTTTAATGATGTGGTGTTGCGCATCAGCCGCCAAGTGCCATCGCAAAACATGCTTAAACTCACGGTAACCCTTGACGCCGTTGGTTCCAATAAGAAATTGGCTGCGGCCATCAGACTTGATGATGTTCTCTACGACCAGGTGGCCGAGGTGACCATAGACGAAGGTCTGCGCTTCGACGAGGGCCTGGAGGGTCAGCGTTTCTTCATTGACGATAAACTGTTGTGGAAAAAGGGCCTTACGGGCGAGGCGGTCATCAACCTGTTTGACGATGCACACTGGTCGCTCAATCCCGAACAGAGCGACGGGATAGTGAGCCGTCCGTTCCTCAATACGCGCAAATATGAGGTAAATGGCGAAAGCATGACCGTTGAGCCACAGACGCGCACCTATACTATCAGGTTCAACGAAGGTGTGGATGCCAGTAAAATATTGATGTCGCAGATTGACCCATTTATTATTGAAGCCTACAGTAGCCTTAGCATGGAGGTGCACACCTATTGCTACAAGTTTGTTGAGTCGTTATGGCATTATACCAGTGGCAGTTATAATACCGACGAGCGCATGGCATGGGCACTGATGGTACCCGACGCCAAGTTCCGCTATCCAGCCGAGGGCATTACCATTGGCCGTTATCGCAATGGTGAGATTTTTGGTGCCTATAGTCGCTACTATCACTCGTTTGGCGAGTGGGGCCGCAACCATGAAAAGGCCATCGACTGGTGGCAGTATCCTACCAGTGCACAGGTATATTAGTATATA
>CAMHDT010000075.1 GCA_946183985.1 uncultured Prevotella sp. | reverse complement strand
CGAAGGTGAAGAGAATGAGCATCCACAGCCAGTAGGCTCCGCCAAACGAGGTGCTATAGAACAGCGGGAACGAGGCAAAGAAGGCACCGCCGAAGGTGACCAGTGTGGTGAAAGTGAACTCCCACTTGCGACCAGTGGAGTTGATGAGCATGCGGCGCTCCTCTTTTGTGCGTCCCAGTGAGAATATGGTTTGATTGGCTCCCTGTACAAACAGCAGGAATACCAAGAGTGCTCCCAGCAGTGATACGATGAAGCACCAGTAGTGTTGCAGAAATTCGTAACTCATAGTTTTTTCTTGTTAAGGGTCTTATGGGTCATATAGGTCTTATAGGTCTTATAGGACTTATTGCCTTGAGGGACCTTTCTTGATTTGCTTGAGCAGAATGCTGATCTCTACGGCCAGCATTGTGGTGAAGAGGATGAGGAAGATAAAGAACGTAATCATCACGCTCGACGACTGAAGATTGCTGACGGCAGCCCAAGTGGGTAGCATGTCCTGGATGGTCCATGGCTGGCGGCCGAACTCGGCCACTAACCATCCGCTTTCAGAGCAGATATAGGCCAAGGGCACCATGATGATGGCCGACCAGCACAGCCATCTTGGCAAAATGGCTGATGGCTGCACGCCGTCGGCTTCGGCCTCGTCGAGCAGACCAATGGCGGCCAGCAGTCTGCGGGTAAACACTGATGCCAGCGGAATGCGGAACACCAGGATGAGCACTACGGCAAAGAACAGAATAAACAGACACCCCAGTCCCACCATTGTGCGGAAGGCCCAGAAGTTGATGGGCACTGACGGCACTAGGTCGTGCTTGTCTTTTACGTAGCCATAGCCGAAATAAGGCATGTTTGAATTGATAATTGACAATTGAGAATTGATAATTGACGTATCGGCACCTTCGGCCTTAGCCTGCCGATAGTCGGCCAACGCTTGGATGGCCTGTTTTCCACGTGCAATCTTCTCGTCGACAGAAGGCTCTGTGGTGCCATCGGCCTTGGTATAGCCGTTGAGCAGGTCGTTGATGCCGGGTACGAAACCGTCGGGTGTGTTGGTTGCCATGAGCGAAAGGCCATAGGGCATGGCTATTTTCATGGCTGGCTCGGCCTCTGTGGTATAGTCGGGCTGCTCAAGTGGGTTCACCAGTGCAATCATGGTGAGATCCATGCTGTTGCCACCGTTGTAAAGGGCCTCCATGGCCGCCAGTTTCATGGGCTGTACTTCGGCCACGGTCTGTCCTGACTTATGTCCAGTGGCACCGGCCCCCAGTGCGGCAATCATACCTACGATGGCGGCAATCTTCATGCTTTGGATAGCCATCTGTGTTTCGCGTTTCTTCAGCAGATACCAGCAGCATACGGCTATAACGAATATGGCACCGATAATCCACGACGATATGACGGTGTGGCAGAACTTGTCAATGGCGAATGGCGACAGGGCCACCTCGGCAAACGAGGTCATCTCGTTGCGCATGGTATCGGGGTTGAAGGTGCACCCTACGGGATATTGCATCCAGGCGTTGGCCACCAGAATCCACCATGCCGAGATGGTGGCACCAAGGCCTGTGAGCCAAGTGGAGGCAAGGTGGAAGCCCGCCGATACTTTTTTCCATCCGAAGAACATCACAGCCACGAAGGTGCTCTCCATGAAAAAGGCCACAATACCCTCTACGGCAAGCGGAGCACCGAAGATGTCGCCCACAAACCAGGAATAGTTGGACCAGTTGGTGCCGAACTCAAACTCGAGGATGATGCCCGTGGCAACACCCATGGCAAAATTGACACCAAACAGGCGCTGCCAAAACTGCGCCGTGCTCTTCCAGAAGTCGGTGCGTTTGCGGTAGTAGATGGTTTCGGCAATGCCCATGATAACCGCCAGGCCAAGCGTTAGCGGTACGAAGAGCCAGTGGTAGATGGCCGTGAGTGCAAACTGTGCTCTCGACCAGTCGATAGTGCTGGCATCAATGTTTAGAAGTAGGTTTGTCATAATACTTATATATATTTTAGGTTTCTTGTGCTTTATGCCGGTTTTTCTTACTGTGGCAGTGCCGCCCGATCAATAAGTTCTGTGGCCACGAAGTCTGCCTCGCCGCCTTTGTCAGAATGCTCGCTAAGATAGTTAGGGAAGAAAAATAACTTCAGAATGCCGAAGATGATAATGAGTTTAATAATGATAACGGCCCAAAGTGTCTTGCCTATGGTCATGTTGCGAAAGCCATCGTAGTAGAGATGGAATACCCACTGCAAAGACCGTTGCCATACGCTGGTGGCTCTTTGTGTCTTGCTGCCCGCAGTTATGGCCAAGACATGGTTGTCCATGCTCTGCCGTTCCATAGACATTGTTTCCATAGGCTTCAATTTGTGGCAAAGATAGGGAAAAATTGCGAAACGGCCAAACTTTTGTTGTCCTAATTTTCTGAAATAAATCCAATTTTCCTTGAAATATAAGGTCTATATTTTGTGGAATCGGCTAAAATATGTAATTTTGCCGCCAATTTATAGATATAATAAAGTGGTATGAACAAGAAAGTCTTAATAGCCTTGTCTGTGGGCATCGTGATAGCAGCACTTGTGGCAGCACTTGTGGTGATGATTGTCAGGAGTGGAAGCCTGAAGGCTGAAAACGAGGAACTGCAGGAACTGAAGGAACTGGCCGAACTGGACAAGGAAGAAATGGAGAATGACTATGAGCGTCTTACTATTCAATATGGTGAGATGATTACACAGATCAACAATGATTCACTCATAGCACAACTCACACAGGAACAGTTGCGCACGCAGCAACTGTTGCAGGAACTGAAAGATGTGAAGGCGACGGATGCCCGTGAGATTACACGACTGAAACGCGAACTGGCCACGGTGCGCGAGGTGTTGCGCTCCTATATCAGACAGGTAGACTCGCTGAACCAGGTGAATCAGCAACTGGTGGCCGAGAACGACCGCGTGAGGGATGAACTGGCTCAACAGAGTCAGGCTAACGAAGGACTGCGTCAGCAGAACCAGAATCTGTCGGAGAAGGTGGACATCGCTGCACAACTCGATGCTACGGGCATCACCATGACGCCCTTGAACAAACGTAACAGTAAGGCCAAGAAGATGAAGGACTGCAAGGTGATTCAGGTGGCCTTCAATATTGCCCGAAATGTGACGGCGGCCAATGGCAACCGCACGCTTTATGTGCGCATACAGACACCTGGCGGCGCCGTCCTGTCGGGTGGCACCTTCAGTTATGAGGGCCGCCAGTTGGAATACTCCATGAAGCGTGTGGTGGAATATGCCGGCGAGGAAATGAGCGTCACTGCCAATTGGCAGGTGGGCGAATATCTTGAGGCTGGCGAGTATCGGGTCAGTATTTTTGCTGATGGTAATATGATTGGAACGAAAACATTTACTTTTAATTAGAATGAAGAAATATTTGGCTTTTGGCATTTTGCTTTCGGCTTTTGGTGTGATGACTGTTGCGGCACAGCAATTGCTGAGTCTTGACAGTTGCAGGGCCATGGCATTACGCAACAACAAGCAGTTGAACGTGTCGCAACTGAAACAGGATGTGGCTATGAACCTGCGGCGTTCGGCTCGCACCAAGTATCTGCCGCATGTCAGTGCCCTTGGAACCTATCAGTTCACCAGTAAGGAGATATCTCTATTGAACAACAGCCAGAAACAGTCGCTGTCTAATCTGGGCAATAGCGCGGCTCCTGCCTTGCAGGGGATGGGCAATGGCTTGCAGACGGGAATGCAGCAACTGGGTGGAATACTGGGGAACCTGGGGCTGCCCCTTGACGGCTTTGAGCAGATGGCGGGGCAGATGCAGCAGACCATGCAGCAAACCTCTACCAATATGGTTGGGCTGCTGAATACGGAAGGGCAGAAAATAGTGGATGCCTTTCGCACCGACACGCGCAACATCTGGGCAGGATCGGTGATCGTCACACAACCAGTGTTTATGGGTGGCGGCATCGTGGCCCTGAACCGCATGGCTGACATCAACGAGGAGATGCAGGCAAATGCCGCTGAGACCAGTAGGCAGGCTGTGCTTTACTCTATTGACCAGACTTATTGGCAGGTGGTGTCGCTGAAACATAAGAAGCGGTTGGCTGAGGGCTATCTGGAACTTGTGAAGAAACTGGATCGCGATGTGCAGAAAATGATAGAGGAAGGCGTGGCCACTCGTAGTGACGGACTGAGCGTGAGCGTGAAAGTTAACGAGGCCGAGATGGCCGTACAGCAGGTGGATGACGGACTGACATTGTCGAAAATGCTGCTCTGTCAGATGGTGGGACTTCCTATGAACGAATCTGTTACATTGGCTGACGAGGATGCAGAGGATCTGGCTGTCGTTAAAGTAGAGCCGCAACCGGAAGTGGAGAGTGCCGTGGTCAACCGCCCGGAACTGAAGATGCTGGACAATGCCGTGGAACTGACCCGCGAAGCAACCAATCTGCTGAAGGCTGCCAACTTGCCACAGGTGGCACTGATGGGAGGATATTCTGTCAGTAATCCGAATGTGCTGAATGGTTTTGAGAAGAAGTTTGGCGGATACTGGAATGTAGGCGTGCTGGTAAGGGTGCCCATATGGAACTGGGGCGATGTGGCCTATAAGGTGCGTGCAGCAAAGGGTGCCACCGCCATTGCTAATCTGGAACTGGAAGAGGTCCGCGAGAAAATAGAACTACAAGTGAACCAGTCGGCATTCAAGGTCAATGAAGCCAACAAGCGTCTGGCCATGGCCGAGGCAAGCATTGAGCGGGCCAACGAGAACCTGCGTACGGCAAACCTCGGCTTTAGTGAAGGCGTTATCACTCCTGCTATAGTGATGGAAGCACAGACGGCGTGGCTTCAGGCACAGTCGCAAAAGATTGATGCGGAAATCGCTGTCAGACTGTCGCAGACCGACTTGAAGAAGGCAATGGGAGAGTTAGGGGCCGATCATTGAAATCCTAATCTTTTAACTAAGAATTAAGCATTAAGAATTAAGCAATATATGAGTAATCAAGCAAAAAAACAGCACAACAATATCCTGTTGGCTGTATTGGGATTTACCACAGTGGTGTTGATTGTTGCCTTGATAGGCTTCTTTATCTTCGACCGTGCACCCGAGTTGATTCAAGGGCAAGTGGAGGTTTCGGAATATAGGGTGTCGAGCAAGGTGCCTGGACGTATTCTTGAAATCAGAGTGAACGAAGGTGACTATGTGCATGCCGGCGATACGCTGGTCATACTTGATGTGCCAGAGGTGGAGGCCAAAATGCAACAGGCACAGAGCGCCGAGGATATGGCTGCTGCCATGGAGCAAATGGCACAAAACGGTGCCCGCAGGGAACAGGTGCAGGGGGCTTTCCAACTGTTGCAGCAGGCCAAGGCGGGACTGGAGATTGCAGAAAAGTCATACAATCGTGTGCAGCGACTCTTTGACGAGGGCGTGATGAGCGAGCAGAAACGTGATGAGGCTCTGGCCATGTATAAGGCTTCGCAGGCTCAGGTGCAGGCTGCTCAGAGCCAGTATGACATGGCTGTCAATGGTGCACGTGTTGAAGAGCGCCGTGCTGCACAGGCTCAGGTGAACCGTGCCAAGGGTGCCGTGCAGGAGGTGAATGCCTATAAGGACGAGACTGTTCAGGTTGCCCAGATGGATGGCGAGGTGAGCAGTATCTATCCGAAGGTGGGTGAACTGGTGGGCACAGGCAGTCCTATCATGACCATCTCTATGATGGACGATATGTGGGGCACGTTCAATGTGCGCGAAGATTACCTGAACGGTATGCAAGTTGGGACGGAGTTCAAGGTTTTCGTGCCGGCATTCAACAAGGAGTTGATGATGAAGGTGTATCATATGAAGGACCAGGGCTCCTATGCCGTCTGGAAGGCTACTAAGGCTAATGGCGAGTACGACCTGAAGACCTTTGAGGTGAAGGCCCGTCCGGTGGAGCCTTTCGAGGGTCTGCGCCCCGGAATGTCGCTGATTGTTAAATAATACATCCAATAGTGAGATATTTGACCTGTATATGGCAAATCGCCTTGCGAGAAGGCAAACGCATGGTGGATAATCCCATCTATGTCTTCTGTATGGTTGGCTTTCCGCTGCTGGTGATATTCTTCTTTACATCGCTGATGAGTGAGGGTCAGCCGCTGGATATGCCCGTGGCTGTAGTTGATATGGATAATACATCAACAACCCGTGCACTGGTGAGCAGGCTTGATGCCATGCAGAACTCAAAGGTGGTGGCACATTATGCCAGTGTGGCTGAGGCCCGCAGGGCTATTCAGGAGAATGAGATTTATGGTTTCATCTATTTTCCAAAGGGCACTACCGATGAACTGCTGGCCAGCAGACAGCCGAAGATTTCATTCTATTATTCTATGGCAACACTTACGGGTGGTTCGCTGATTTTCAAGGATATGAAGACCGTGTCCGTGCTGGGCTCGGCTGCTGTGGGGCAGGCTACCATGCGGGCGAAAGGCTATACCGATGATCAGATAAAGGCTTTCCTGATGCCCATCGCCGTTGACCTGCACCAGATTTCCAATCCTTGGACCAACTATAACATCTACCTGTCGACCATGCTTGTTCCTGGTCTGATAATGCTGTTTATATTTCTGATTACCGCCTATACGCTGGGAACGGAGATAAAATTCGGCACCTCAAAGGAGTGGATGGCTATGGCCGATAATAACATCGGGGTGGCGCTGATTGGCAAACTGCTGCCGCAGACACTTGTGTACCTTGCGGTGTCGCTGGCCTATGAGGCCTATGTGTTCTGTGTGCTCGACTGGCCACATCCGGGCGGATGGGGAGTCATGGTGCTGCTGGCTGTGCTGCAAGTGCTTGCATCGCAGGGGTTCGGCATCTTTGCCTATGGTCTGATGCCGTCGTTGCGCATGTCGATGAGCGTGTGCGCGCTGTGGGCCGTGCTTAGCATTTCCATGGCAGGGTCGGCTTTCCCCTTGATGGCGATGGACGGCTCGCTGAAGGCTCTTTCATGGCTGTTCCCCCTGCGCCATTATTATATGATATATCAAATCTGTGTGTTCAACGGTTATTCGCTGTTGGAGGCATGGTTCCATCTGGTGGCACTACTGGCTTTTATCTTGTTGCCGTGGATGGTTGTGAGGAAAATAAAGAATGCAATGCTGACATATGTCTATATTCCGTAAAATATATGAGTCATTGAGCGATACCAGCTATATTTGTATCGAGGAAATGAAGCAGGTGCTGAAGGATGAGGGCGTCGTCATCTTTTTCATTATCGTGCCAATTGTCTATCCTTTGCTCTACTCGTGGATTTACAATAACGAGGTGGTGCATGATGTGCCGGTGGCTGTAGTCGACCAGTCGCATACTTCGCTTTCACGCCAGTTTATCCGTATGTGCGATGCTTCGCCCGACGTGAAGATTGCCTACTATGCGGCCGACCTAGAAGAGGCTAAGTCGCTGGTGAGCCGCCAACTGGTGAAAGGTATATATTTTATTCCCAGCGACTTTGAAACGAACGTGAACCGTATGCAACAGGCTACAATCAGTGTGTATTGCGATATGGGACTCATGTTGGCATACAAGGCGGTGTTTCAGACGGCACAAAGTGTGACAACCGTCATGGGAGCCGGCATACAGACGAAGTTGGGAGGGCACTATACCAGTCGCGAAGAGGAGATTGCCAGACGGCCACTTGACTTCGATGAAGTGCCGATATTCAATCCTACAGGCGGCTATGGCTCTTTTATCTTGCCATGTGTGCTTGTGCTTATCATTCAGCAGACACTGGTCATGGGCATTGGCCTGGCAGCAGGTACGGCCCGGGAGACCAACCGTTTCAGAAATCTTATTCCCACCAGCCGGCATTATCATGGCATGTTCCGCATCGTGGCGGGAAAGGGCTTGTGTTATTTACTGATTTATGTAGTGATTACGGCTTGGCTCCTGTTGATAGTGCCGTATATGTTTGGCTTTACATCCATAGGCGAATGGCAGCCTTTGTTGGCAGTCATGATTCCTTATCTGCTGGCGTGTATCTTCTTTGGCATGGTCGTGTCATGTTTGGTGCGTTACCGCGAGAATGTGATGTTGCTCACCATCTTTGCCAGTGTGCCTTTGCTGTTTCTTGCAGGCATCAGTTGGCCGCAGAGCAACATCCCGGGCTTCTGGCAGGGCGTGTCATGGCTCTTCCCTAGCACATTCGGGATGCGGGCTTTCGTGCGCATCAATGAGATGGATGCTTCGCTGAGCGATGTGCTTGTGGAGTATCAGGCTCTGTGGGTGCAGACCTTAGCCTATTTTATTCTCGCTTGTCTGGTCTACCGTTATCAGATATATCAAACGCGTCAGGCTGCCCGCAACCGTCTGGCCGACATGAAAGCGGCACGTGCAAGAAAATAGGGTAGAATCTTGGCCGTGTCAGTTCTGTATGCCGACAATCTTGGTCTTGGGCTGTTCTTTGTTGCGACGGTTGACTACTGTGACCACAGCCTGAGCCAGGTTGATGAAAGCCTGCCCAGTGACGGTGTCTATGCGGGTGGCGGCGGGCTCGCCGTTGTCGCCACTCTCGCAGATGCTCTGCACCAACGGAATCTGTGCCAATAACGGAATGTTCATTTCCTGTGCCAGTTGCTTGCAGCCTTCGCGCCCAAAGATGTAATACTTGTTTTCGGGTAGTTCTGCAGGCGTGAACCATGCCATGTTTTCAATAAGTCCCAGGATGGGCACGTTGACTTTTTCGTTGCGATACATGTCGATGCCTTTGCGGGCATCGGCCAATGCTACCTGCTGAGGCGTGCTGACGATGACGGCTCCTGTGATGCTCAGTGTCTGAAGAAGTGTGAGGTGAATGTCGCTGGTGCCAGGAGGTGTGTCGAGGATAAAGTAGTCCAGTTCGCCCCAGTCGGCATCGGCGATGAGTTGTTTCAGGGCGCTGGTGGCCATGCCTCCACGCCACAAAGTGGCAGTGTCGGGGTTAACGAAGAAACCGATGCTGAGCAGTTTAACGCCATATTGCTCCACGGGCTCGATGAGGTCGCGACCGTCAACTTTCACGGCATAGGGACGGGCATCCTCCACATGGAACATCTTAGGTACCGAAGGACCGAAAATGTCGGTGTCAAGCAGTCCCACCTTATAGCCCAGGCGTGCTAGGGCAATAGCCAGATTGGCAGCCACGGTGCTCTTGCCTACACCTCCTTTTCCGCTGCTCACTGCAATGATATTCTTAACGCCTGGAAGCAGTTTTTCTACATCAGGGCGCGGTTTCGATTTGAATTCTGTCTCGATGGTCACTTCCACATCCTGACCGCAGTGATATTTAATGGCGGCCTCGGCTGCCTTGACGGTCGACTTTAGGAATGGGTCGGTGTCACGGGGAAATATCAATACGACTTTTACTTTCCATCCATTTCCTCCTTCCTGGGAATTGAGGGGAACTACTGTGGGTGTGTCAGCCACCATCTCGCTGTCTACTAGGTTTTTCTTTGTGCCCGCATAAGTGACGGTGGCGAGCGCATCCATGATAAGTTTGGGATATAATGTCATTTGTTAAATACTTTTTATGCTTTATTGTCTGGACAAACCATACGTCTCAACCCTTATTTTTCCACTATCTGAGGTATCTTTTTCCATGACTTGTTTTCACGGTAGTTGTTCTTGGCGCCGCGGGGCACCATCACACGGCAGGCATTGAGAATGACGCCTTTGAAGGTACTTTGCGATATGTTGGGAGGTATTGGTGCGGCTATATCGACTTCACGCAATGATACGCATTTGGCAAAGGCATTTCCGCCAATCTTTTTGATGGCAGCAGGCATGCTGATGCGTTGTAGACCGCTGCACTCGCGGAAGGCTGCACTACCAATGGTGTAACAGGCTGCGGGTATATTCATAGAGGTGATGGAGGCGCATTTCTCAAAAGCATTGTCGCCAATGCTGGAGATGGAGATCGGCAGGATGATGCTGGTGAGCGATGAACATTCCATGAAGGCGTTGTCACCTATGCTCTTCACCGATACTGGCAGGCTAATGTAGCGCAGCGAATGGCAGCGGCGGAAAACATCGTTGTCAATCTTGTCAACGAATCCTTGGATGTCTACACTGTCGAGTGAGGCGCAGTTCTCAAAGCAGTCGCTTCCCAGTTGCTTGGTCATCTGAGGAATGGTGATGGTGCGTAGCGAAGCACAGTTCTCAAAGGCATGGTCGTAGATGCGTGTCAGCGACGAAGGAAGGTCGATGTCGCTCAGCGACTTACACTCAAAGAAGGCGCGGCGTCCGATGCTTTTCACAGTTAGTGGGAGTGTGCATGAGATGAGACTGGTGCAGCCGGCAAAGGTCTCGTCGCCCACGGCCAGCATGTTGCCGTCGATGCTGATGTTGGTAAGACCTGTGCACCCTTCAAAGGCACCGTTGCCAATGCGTTTGGCATTCTCAATCTCCACGGTGTGGAGGCTGGTGCAGTTCTTGAATGTCTCGCTGCCTATACGCATGGCGGTATTAATCTCAATGCTTCGCAGGTTCATACAGTCTTCAAAGGCACTGTTGCCTATTTCAGAAATGGCGTCAGGCATGTCAACAGATTCTAACGATGTGCATTCTCTGAAAGCGTCGCTGCCAATGACGGTCACTGACTGTGGGATGATGATGCTGTGCAGTCGCTCACATCCCATGAACATAGCATTGCTGATGCGGTTGATAGCGGCATCAAGCGTCACCTTTTCCAGATTCTTGCAGTTGTTGAAAGCGTAGTTGTCGATACTGGTAACGGTCTCGGGTATGTCAATAGCCCTCAACGATACGCAGCCGTCGAACGCGTGGTTCTCTATGGTCTGAAGGTCATAGGGCAGGGTGATGCTGGCCAAATTGACGCATCCGTTGAAGGCATAGTCGTTGATGATGCGCACATTCTCTGGGATAATAACTTCTTTCAGACTGACGCATCCGCTGAAGCAACTGCGTGACACCTCGTTGGTGCCATTTGGCAATGCTACCTTTTCCAATGCCTTGCAGTTGAGGAACATGGCGGCAGGCAGCAAGTCGGCACGGGTGCGGAAGCCTCCCTTGCTCTCGGTGATAGTGGCTTCCGACAGGTCGAGCGAGGTGAGGACGGCATCGGTGGGCTTCTTTGCTTTCAGTCGGCTGGTCATGAGTTGGATAATCTTCAGATCACTGCCGTTCAGCGGCCCGCAAATCTTTAGTTCGGAAATGGTATAGCGGATGCTGTCGGGCAGTTGTTTGCTTAGTTGCCCAACGGAGTCGACTGTAACAGTCATCTGTTGTGCAAGGCCAACCGTTATTTGCGCAATGACGAGTGTCAGGCTGATGAGTGTTCGTTTCATGTTCATGTGTCTGTAGGTTTATTTGGCTGTTTCGAGTGGACTGCGTTTTGAACGATGGTAACTGCGGTAGTCGTCCATGGGTATCTCTACATTAGGTTCCTTCAATTGGCCCAGATGGGGCAAACGGAACTTTATGTATTTAATGTTGAGCCCGCGGGCCAGCCACATTGATTCATAATAGGTCTGTATGGCAGCGGCATCGGCAAAAACGCTGCTCGTGTCTTCCTTATATAAGTCGTCAGTCTTCAGTTCCACGGGAATGCTGTTGTGCTCTATCATATAGTTGGTGTAGGTAAACAGGAAATTGGAGTCGGTCTTCACGTGGATGATGCCCCCGTCGGTCAGGAAGCGGCGATAGCGCTCCAGAAAGTAGGTCGACGATAGACGCTTGCGCGGATTCTTCATCTGCGGGTCGCTGAAGGTGAGCCATATCTCCT
>CAMHDT010000074.1 GCA_946183985.1 uncultured Prevotella sp. | reverse complement strand
GAGATTGAGGCCGATGTGATGCTGAAGGGAACCCGTGTGGACGGCATCTATACGGCCGATCCTGAAAAAGATCCCACGGCTACGAAGTTCAACGACATTACTTATAAAGAGGTGCTGGCCCGTGGCCTGAAGGTGATGGATCTCACGGCTATCTGCATGTGTCAGGACAACAACCTGCCCATCTATGTGTTTAACATGGATGTCGTGGGTAACTTGAAGAAGGTGATGGCTGGCGAGGAGATTGGTACGCTGGTGCACAACTGATAAGATGAAAGGTGAGAATTTTATTTCTCACCTTTCATCTCTTTAAAATCAACATATTCGCCCTCGTCTTGGGTGAAAATCTTCTTTTTTGGCTGTGACTGATTGCGGCGGTCAACAATGGTGACGCCCTCTGCGGTGCGTGTGGTGCGTGTGGTTTGTTGGCTGGTCTGCTGGCGTTTCTGACTGCTTCTGAAATAGTCTTTGTCAAACTCTATGCCACTGTCCTTTCGCTTGTAGTTTCGGGTGGAGAGCCGTTCGAAGTCTTCGTCGGTCATGGTGCCTGTAGCCACGCGCTTAATGAAACGTATGCCTTTACGCAAGAAATAGAACAGCACCAACGAAACGATGATAATGACAACCAGGATGGCTATGAAAATGCCAAGAAACCATTTTTCCATAGCGTGTTATTTTGTGGCGGTGGCCTTTTGCGTACAGACAGACAGTATCACATACCATGCAATGATGAGTGCCAGCCCCTTTACGCCGAGCAGGAACATAGGCAGGCAGGTGATGAGGAAGGTGTATTTCACCTCGTTGCCTTTCCATCCCCATTGCTTGAACTTCAGGGCAAACATGGGAATCTCGCTCACTAAGAGGTAGCAGCTGATGGGTATGAGTGCCAGAATGATGTAGAGCCAATACTCGGGCAGCATGTAAGGCTCAAACCAAGTCTGGAAATTCAGGCTCGAGATGAGTGCTCCCCAGAACAGGGCGTTGGCAGGCGTGGGCAGTCCGATGAATCCTAAGGCCTGGCGCTCATCGAGATTGAACTTTGCCAGTCGCAAGGCTGAGAAGGCAGCTATGACAAAGGCCAGATACGGTAATAATTGACAATTGACAATTGATAATTGACAATTATTGATGACTGCCGGACATAGTCCATTAAGGTAACTGAAAATGATAGCCGATGGTGCAAAGCCAAAGGTGATGTCGTCGGCCAGCGAGTCAAGCTCTTTGCCTATGGGCGACGACACATGGAGCAGGCGCGCCGACATGCCGTCGAAGAAGTCGAACACGGCACCGATGACGATAAACAGCAGGGCCAACTGGTAGTCACCCCGGAACGCCCAGTAGGTGGCTATGCAGCCTGAAATCAGGTTGCAGCAGGTAATCGTGTTGGGAATGTGTTTCTTAATCATTGGGCGGTAGCAAATTATTCACTTTTCACTTTTCCCTTACGGCAATTTTGCTATGACCGTTTGGTCACCGGTGGTGGGCTGCTTCATCTTGACGCACGGCGTGGAGCCGAGAGGCAGGAAAACATCGACACGAGAGCCCAGTTTGATGAAGCCCAGGTGCTCGTCAATATAGCATTCGTCGTCGGTCTTGGCATAGGTCACGATTCTGCGGGCCATGGCACCGGCAATCTGTCGTACAAGGATGTTGTAGCCTTCCGGCGTCTCAATCATGATGTCGGCGTGTTCGTTTTCCTCGCTGGCCTTGGGCAGCCATGCCTTGTGATAGTTGCCATCGAAGTGCTTCACAAACTTTACCTTTCCATCAACGGGAAACCAATTGGCATGTACGTTGAGCGGGCTCATGAAGATGCTGATCATGAGACGTTTGTCATGAAAATATTCGTCTTCCTGCGTCTCTTCGATAACCACGACCTTGCCGTCGGCAGGTGCCACGACAATCTTGCTCGTGTCGCTGTTGAAGAGGCGGATGGGGCAGCGGTAGAAGTTAAGGGCCAGCAGCCATATCAGGCCAAATACGACTACGAAGATAGCAAACGGAATGGGTGAGTCGAACGAACGATAGAGCACCACTGCTATAGCCACTAAAAGGAAGAGAGCATAGAGCAGTTCTTCTGTTCCTTCGCGGTGTATTCTTATCTTCTTAAGTTTCTTGATTCTTTCTCCCATGGTTTATTTGAAATCGGAATTTCGATGCAAAGGTAATGTTTTTTTGTCAAAATACAAATTTTTTATTGTATTCTTTCTGTTTTCGTACGAAAACGGGTACGAAAAAACGAGAATGTGCTCATTTGAACGAATTCGAAATAAAACATAAAAAGGCGAGAAGAAAAAGGCGTTCTATGTTGTAAAGAAATGGTACGAAGGCAAATGATGATATAGCAGGAATGCAAGAAATCGCAAAAATAATGTATTTTTTGCTCTCGCTTACTCGAAATTTTTGTATCTTTGCAAACGCAATGGAAGACTTTATACATTTACACGTACATACATATTATTCGATACTTGACGGACAGTCGAAGATAAAGAATTTGGTGGACAAGGCCGTGGCCGACGGTATGCGAGGCATGGCCATTACCGACCATGGCGACATGTTTGGCATCAAGGAGTTTCACGACATTGTCAATGACGTGAACAAAGGGCGGAAAAAAGAGGGCCTGGAACCCTTTAAGCCCATTTTCGGCTGCGAGATGTATGTGGCTAAATACGGACCTAAGGAACAGAAAAACGGCAAGCAGGACCAGAGCGGCTATCACCTTATTGTGCTGGCCAAGAACTATCAGGGCTATAAGAACCTGATTAAACTGGTGTCGAACTCATGGGTCGATGGCTATTACATGCGTCCGCGTACCGACCGCGCTGACCTGGAGAAGTATCACGAAGGCTTGATTGTCTGTTCGGCCTGTCTGGCTGGCGAGGTGCCCCGCAAGATACACAACGGCGACATGGCGGGTGCCCGTGAGGCTATAGAGTGGTATCGCAACCTTTTCGGCGATGACTATTACATTGAACTGATGCGTCATGAGGTGAAAGATCCTACCATCCGTGCCAACCGCGAGACCTTCAAAGAGCAGGAGCCTGTGAATCAGGTGCTCATCAAACTGGCCCGCGAATATGGCATCAAACTTATCTGTACCAATGATGTACATTTCGTTGACAAGGAGAATGCCGAGGCTCATGACCATCTGCTCTGTCTGGCCACGGCCAAGGATCTTGACGACCCCACGCGCATGCTTTATTCGAAGCAGGAGTGGTTTAAGACCAAGGCTGAGATGAACGAGGTCTTCAGCGATGTGCCAGAGGCACTGTCAAACACACTTGAGATTCTCGATAAGGTTGAGATTTATTCGCTCGACCACGACCCCATCATGCCCTTCTTCCCCATACCCGAGAGTTTCGGCACTGAAGAACAGTGGCGTCAGAAGTTCACAGAGGAGGACCTTTACAAGGAATTTACCAGTGATGAGAATGGAGAGAACCAATTGTCGCCGGAGGAGGGCAAGAAGAAAATCAATAAACTGGGTGGCTACGACAAACTGTATCGTATTAAGTTCGAGGCCGACTATCTGGCCAAACTGGCATATGAAGGTGCCTATCGTCGGTATGGGAAGCCATTGTCGCAGGATGTGGAAGACCGTATCCGCTTTGAGTTGCACATCATGAAAACCATGGGTTTCCCGGGGTACTTCCTCATCGTGCAGGACTTTATCAACTCGGCACGTGATGAACTGGGCGTGATGGTGGGGCCTGGCCGTGGCTCGGCTGCTGGAAGCGTGGTGGCCTATTGCCTGGGCATCACGAAGATTGACCCGTTGAAATATGACCTGCTGTTCGAGCGTTTCCTGAATCCAGACCGTATCTCGCTCCCCGATATTGATACTGATTTTGACGATGATGGCCGTGGTCGTGTGCTGAAATGGGTGGAGGATAAATATGGCCATGAGAATTGTGCCCATATCATCACCTATGCGTCGATGGCTACAAAGAACTCCATCAAGGATGTGGCACGAGTGGAGAAGGTGCCCCTGGCTATCTCGAATGCCTTGTGCAAGGCCATCCCCGACCGCCTGCCTGAGGTAGATGGCAAGACGCCGAAGATGAACTTGACCAACGCTATCAAGGCTGTGCCAGAATTGCGCGAGGCGGAGGCCAGTAATGACCCTGCACTGGCCAACACCATCAAGTATGCCAAGATGCTGGAGGGCACCGTGCGTGGTACGGGCATCCATGCCTGCGGCTTCATCATCTGTCGCGATCCTATCAGCGACTGGGTGCCTGTGAGCACGGCCGATGACCCTGACTTCAAGGATACCAAGACCAACTGCACACAGTATGACGGTCATGTGATAGAGTCTACGGGACTCATCAAGATGGACTTCCTCGGGCTGAAGACCCTGTCGGAGTTGAAGGAAGCCTGTGCCAACATCAAGCAGACGCTGGGCATAGAGGTGGATCTGGACAATATTCCCATCGACGACCCCAAAACGTTTGCACTCTACCAGCAGGGACGCACCGTCGGCACTTTCCAGTTTGAGTCGGCTGGCATGCAGAAATATCTGCGTGAACTGAAACCCACCGTCTTTGAGGATCTGATAGCCATGAACGCTCTCTATCGGCCAGGACCAATGAAATATATTCCACAGTTCATTGACCGCAAGCATGGCCGCGAGTCTATTACCTATCCCATACCTTGTATGGAAAAGTATCTGAAGGATACCTATGGCATCACCGTCTATCAGGAGCAGGTGATGCTGTTGTCGCGACAGTTGGCTGATTTTACCCGTGGTGAGAGTGACGCCTTGCGTAAGGCTATGGGCAAGAAGAAAATAGACATTGTCAATGCCATGAAACCCAAGTTTATCGAGGGTGGCAAGAAGAACGGCCACGACCCCAAGGTGCTGGAGAAGATATGGTCTGACTGGGAGGACTTTGCGTCTTACGCCTTCAACAAGTCGCATGCCGCCTGCTATTCGTGGGTAGCCTATCAGACGGCCTACTTGAAAGCCAATTATCCTGCCGAGTTCATGGCTGCCATCATGACACGTCGCCGTGACCAGATAACGGAGATTACAAAGTTGATGGATGAGTGCAAGCAAATGGGCATTGCCACACTTGGACCGGATGTGAATGAATCGTATCTGAAATTCGGTGTTAACCAAAAGGGAGAGATACGCTTTGGACTGGCGGCAATCAAAGGCATGGGCGATGGTGCTGCCGAGGCTATTATCAGAGAGCGTGAGACCAACGGACCGTTTAAGAACATCTTTGATTTCGCCCAGCGCGTGCCTTCCTCCAGCGTCAACCGTAAAGCATATGAGAGCCTGGCGTTGAGTGGCGGCTTTGACAGTTTTGGCATTCGTCGCGAGACATTCTTTGAAGAAAATGGCAAGGGCGAAGTGTTCCTTGACACGCTGGTACGCTACGGACAGATGTACCAGCAGGCGAAAGCCGAGGCGCGGAACTCGCTCTTTGGAGGCTTCGACAGCATAGAGATTGCCACACCGCCCATTCCTAAGACTGATGTGCGGTGGAGTGATGTTGAACGCTTGAACAAGGAACGTGATCTGGTGGGCATCTATCTCTCGGCACATCCGCTCGACGAATACAGAATTGTGCTCGACAACCTGTGCAATGCCAAGTGTCAGGAACTGGCCGACAGGGCGGCAGCCCTCTACGACCGCGAAGAGGTGACTCTGGGCGGTATCGTAACTGGTGTGCAGACGCGCTTCAGTGCCAAAACCAGCAAGCCTTGGGGTATCGTTACGCTTGAGGACTTTGATGGCTCGGGCGAACTGGTGCTCTTCGGTGATGACTGGCTCAACCTCAACGGTAAGTTCATTGAGGGTGCTGCCGTCTATGTTATGGGTAAGATGCAGCAGCGCTTCCGCGATTCTGGGCAGAAAGAGTTTAAGATAACGAACGTTGAACTGTTGCAGACGGTGAAGGAAAAGGCCATTGACCGCATCACTATTTCAATGAACTCCGACCTCCTTGACGACAGCATCGTGACCGAACTGGGAGAGATTATTCATGAGCATCCTGGCAGGACGAAACTCTTCTTCCAGTTGCGCGATGCACAGGGCAAGCACCATGTGCTGCTGCGGTCGGAGAAATGCATGGTGGATGTGCGCCATGCCCTGATTGACTTTATCGAACGGACACCTGCGCTTGACTATAAAATAAATTAGGATGTTGGCTTATCACAGAACAATATAACAGTAAAAACATCAAAATCTAAAATTCAAAGATTATGGAAGTACAAATCACAAGCAAGAATTTTGAGGAACTGAAGAATGGAAAGCAGCCATTGGTAGTTGATTTCTGGGCAACATGGTGCGGCCCCTGCCGCATGGTGGGACCTATCATTTCAGAACTGGCAGAGCAGTACGATGGTCGTATTACCGTGGGCAAGTGTGATGTGGAGGAGAATGATGACTTGGCTATGGAATTCGGCATCCGAAATATCCCCACCATCCTGTTCTTCAAAAATGGTGAGATTGTCGACAAACTGGTAGGCGCCGTGTCGAAGCAGAAGTTTGTAGAAAAGTTTGAAGCACTCTTGTAATAATGACTGCCATTGATCAAGAACTGCTGCAGGACATGGAGGAAAATCGCCGTGAGATTGTCTATATCCGCGAACAGTTGCCTTCAGACCTGAAAGAACAGTACACCGACGAGCAGATGATATGGATGCTCGATGCCATTGCCGACTATTTCTTTGAGAGCGGTATTCTGGAGACCAGCGACGACGAGGTGGATGTTGACATCGACGATGTGTCTACCTATCTCTGCCAACAGGCCAAGGCCGAGGGTATGGCCCCTCTGCAGGCCGACGAAGTGCGCTTCGTGGTGGAGGCCGACCTTGACTATCAGGAACAGAATGCTTAAAGGTGAAAAAGCAAAAAGGTGAAAACGCTTCAATCAGCAGTCTTTCACCTTTTTGTTTTTTATCATTATCTCTTTAGATATAATTAGGCATGATTTTTCGAGCCCGGATTTAGCAGGTAGTGGCGCACATAGGCTCGGTGGCCGTAGGCGGCAATGACCACGAAACACACCAGCGGAATGATGTAGGAGATATTGGTCGAAGGCAGTCCGAAAATACTGATCTTTGAGTCGATGATAAGTGCTTGCAGGGGCGGGAATACTGAGCCGCCAAGGATGGCCATGATGAGGCCAGTGCTCGCAAACTTAACATTGTCGCCAACACCGCGTAGGGCTATGCCATAGATGGTAGGGAACATGAGCGACATGCACGCAGACACAGCCACCAGACAGTAGATGCCATTGCGGTTGGGGAACAGTATAACACCACCAATGAGTACGGCGGCCAAAATGGCCAGTACGCTGAGCAGTCGGCCGGCCGATACGTATTTCAGGAACCATGTGCACACGAAACGGCTTACGGAGAACAGCACCATGGCACCGATATTGAACTTCTGTGCCAGAATCTCTGCGGCTTTTTCTTCCATGCCCTCTGCCATGAATATGCGCGTACCATATTTTAATATAAGAGTCCAGCAGGCTACTTGGGCTCCTACGTAGAAGAACTGCGCAACGACTCCCTCCCGATAGTTCTTGATGTGGTATAGTTCGCGCAACGCTACTCTCATAGGTTTGTTGGTACTGGTGTCGGCAGCCTTGGGCATCTTGCGCATACGGATGAGTATGAGCAACAACAAACATGCTAATCCTAATCCGAGATAGGGACCGATGAGAACACCCAAGTCGTTGTCTTTCAAAATATTGAACTGCTGATCAGACAGTTCCATGCGCTGCTCTGTGGTCATGTCGCTCATTCTGGCCTGAATAAACTGCATGGCGATATACATTCCCAGCAGGGCACCTATGGGATTAAAGGCTTGTGCCAGATTCAGACGGCGCGTGGCCGTTTCCTCTGGTCCCATGCAATAGATAAAGGGGTTACACGAGGTTTCCAAAAACGATAGGCCACATCCTAATATAAAATAGACCGCCAAAAAAGGAATGAATTGTCCACATAGTTTTGCTGGGAGAAAGAGGAAGGTGGCCAAGGTAAAAAGTCCCAATCCCATCAATACGCCAGACTTGAATGTATAGCGCTGTATAAACTTGGCTGCAGGGAAAGCCATGCAGAAATAGGCCAGGTTGATGGCTCCCTGTACCAGTGTTCCACCAGTGGTGCCCATGCGGAATATTTTCGAGAAGGCTTTTACGATAGGGCCATTCATGTCGTTGGCAAAGCCCCAGAGAGCAAAGCACGAGGTGATGAGGATGAAGGGAACGAGATAGTTTACGCCGTCTTTGTTCAGTATCTTTACGTTCATTTCTATTACAGTCTTAGGTTTGATGTTGTAAATTGAGCGCAAATATACAGATTTTTTTTTAGAATCATGTTTTTTACTCGTTTTTTTCGTAATTTTACCACTTAATTGGCGAAATAACTGTGTCTTTGCATAAAAAATAAATGATTTTTTTTGTCCTGCTCTCAACTTTTCGTAATTTTGTGCGCATATAACAAGAACAGATGATAAAGAAACTACTATCCTTGCCGCCAAACCTGGTGCGCAAAAACAGCGAGGGACTCACCGTATTTCATCAGATAACGGGACTTTCGACGCAAGAGTTTTACTGTACTTCCGATCCAGAAGGGCATCGGGTGGGCAGTGGAGGCGGTTCGGCATGGCTGCTGTGGCAAGCGTTTAATGAAAGTGATTTTTACGCACGTCACTCTTCATTCTTTGACGAGTGGCTCGCCAGTGAAAAACATATCTTGATACATGCCGGTGGGCAGAGCCGCCGTTTGCCTGCTTATGCGCCGTCGGGAAAAGTGCTGACGCCAGTGCCCGTGTTTCGGTGGGAGAGAGGACAGCGCCTGTCGCAAGACCTGCTGTCGCTGCAGTTGCCGCTCTATGAGAATATGATGCAAATGGCACCTGAGGGACTCAACACGATGATAGTAAGCGGTGATGTGCTCATTCGCACTGCTCAGCCGTTGGCACCTTTGCCAAAGGCCGATGTGGTGTGTTATGGTCTGTGGTTAGATGCCGGCGTGGCTAAGAACCATGGGGTGTTCGTATTAGACCGACGCACCCCGAACGTATTGAAGCAGATGCTGCAGAAACCCAATATTGATCAGTTGAACGATCTGCAGCGTCATCACTACTATCTCACAGATATTGGCGTGTGGATTCTAAGTGATCGTGCCGTGCGCTTGCTGATGAAGAAATGTCTGTCCACTCCTTTTACCAAAGGAGAGCAGCCTGATGTGAGGGCATACGATTTATATTCCGAATTTGGCTGTGCATTGGGCACCAATCCTTCTGCCGACGACCCGGATTTGCGACAACTCAGTGTAGCGGTAGTGCCGCTTGCAGGAGGCGAGTTCTATCATTTCGGTACCTCGAAAGAGATGATTTCCTCTACCATCAGTCTGCAAAATGTGGTGAGCGACCAACGGCAGATTATGCACCACGACCGCAAGCCGCATCCGTCCATATTTGTTCAGAACGCGTTGATGCACATACGCTTCAATGACGCTAACCGCAACCTGTGGATAGAAAATAGTTGGATAGGTGACAAATGGGTGCTGACCAGCGACAATATTGTGACGGGCGTGCCGCAAAACGACTGGGAGGTATGCTTGGAGCCGGGCCAGTGTGTCGACATCGTGCCTATTGGCGATACAGACTATGCAGTGCGATGCTATCATATCGATGACCGTTTCGATGGTGAGTGGCAGCAGCGACCGCTGTTCCCTGTCATGCCGATTAATGAGATAGGCCGCTATTTGTCCACCGCTTTCTATAAGGCACCAAGTGCTGATGACGGATATCGCCGTTTGTCGGCCGAGCAGTTGTCGGCGCAGGCCAATCTGCAGCGACTGTTTAGGCAACGCGATGACCATCGTCGGCAAGTGTGGCCTGCATTGGCAAGCAACTGGGAGCATAGCGTGTTCTATCAGTTGGATCTTGACGATGCCGCATACGACTTCAAACGCCATAACATTCCTATGCCTCCGCCACTGAACGATGATGCACCGCTTATGATTCGCATACATGATGCCATGTTCCGAGGTAATAGTGACAAGGCTTTCGCGCTTTTGAGCGAAGGACTCACAGCGCAGGCTGTGGCTCAACCACAAAGGCCACGCTGTGCTGTATGTGGGGACCAGATAGTATGGTCGCGCAGTCCTGTGCGTATTGATATTGCCGGCGGATGGACTGATACTCCGCCTTATTGCCTGCTTGAAGGAGGGAATGTGGTCAATATGGCCATAGAACTGAACGGACAGCCGCCGCTGCAAGCCTATGTAAAGCCGTCGAGGGAGTATAAAATCATACTCCGAAGTATTGACTTGGGAGCCACAGAGGTGGTAGAGACCTACGATGAACTAATGCAGTTTGCCAAGGTGGGGTCGCCGTTCTCCATCCCCAAGGCAGCCTTGGCGCTTGCTGGCTTTGCACCTAAGTTCTCGGCAGAACGCTTTCCGTCGCTCAGAGCACAGTTAGAGGCTTTTGGCTGTGGCATAGAACTCACCTTGTTGTCGGCCGTGCCTGCAGGTAGCGGTTTGGGCACGAGTTCCATTCTGGCAGCCACAGTATTGGGTGGTCTCAACGACTTCTGCTCACTGGCATGGGACAAGAGTGAAGTAGGTCGCCGTACGCTTGTGCTGGAGCAACTGCTCACTACGGGCGGAGGGTGGCAAGACCAGTTTGGCGGCGTGCTGGGCGGTGTTAAACTGCTGCAGACCCAGAGCGGTTTTGAACAAGATCCTTTGGTACGCTGGCTGCCCACAGATGTTTTTACATTGCCCGAATATCGTGAGTGCCATCTGCTTTACTATACAGGAATAACCCGTACCGCTAAGCAGATTCTGGCGGAAATCGTGCGACGTATGTTTCTTAACAGCCGCAGTCAAACGCTTTTGTTGAGGCGGATGAAGGAGCATACGATGGAAATGTACGATGCTCTGCAGCGACAGGACTTCATGCAGGTGGGACGACTGGTACGCACCACTTGGGAGCAAAACCAGTTGCTCGACAGTGGCACAAATCCTGAAATTGTACGAAGCATCACCCATCAGGTCGATGATCTTTGTTTAGGCTATAAACTGCCGGGGGCTGGAGGCGGAGGCTATCTTTATATGGTGGCCAAAGACCCCGAGGCGGCTGCCCGTATCAGAAAGGTACTGAAAGAGAATGCCATTCGGCCAAATGCACGTTTTGTGGAAATGGCCCTGTCGGCCACAGGCTTGCAAATAAGCAGAAGTTAGAACGATGGAATTCAGAACGGTCGTTAAAATTCAGAAATCAGCGTTTCAGATAGAACCGTTGGAGCCGATACTCTTTGTGGGGTCATGTTTCGCCGATAATATTGGACAGCGTTTCCGGGAAGAGCATTTCCCCGTTACGGTCAATCCTTATGGCGTCATGTACAATCCGGCTTCTATCCTTCATTCCGTACAGCGCATTTGTGCCAGCACTCATATTGCTCTTTCAGAGAGCATTCTTCCTCGCGTGGTATTCTTTACTCTTGGCACTAACCGTGTTTATCGTCTTAAGGAGACGGGGGAGATTGTAGACAATTGCCAGAAACGCCCGCATCATCTCTTTCAGGAAGAGGAGCTAACCATTCCGCAGTGCGTTGATTACTTGGCGCAGGCGGTCGACGAACTGCACCTTCATCGTCCAGATGTGCAAGTAGTGCTCACGGTTAGCCCTATCCGTTATGCCAAATATGGCTTTCATGGCAGCCAATTGTCGAAGGCTACTCTGCTATTGGCAGTCAACCAACTGGTATGCGAAAGACCTAATGTGACATATTTTCCTGCTTATGAAATCGTGCTTGATGAGTTGCGCGACTACCGTTTCTATCAGCCAGATATGATTCATCCGTCTGGGCAGTCTGTTGAATATATATGGCAGAAACTAGTCGATGCTTGTTTTAGTGAGCGTGCCAAACAGTTTCTTGATGACTGGGCTCCTGTTAAACGAGCGTTGAATCATCGGCCGTTTGATTCTGAAAGCGATGCATATGTGCAGTTCATAAACGATACTCACGAAAAGGAAAAACAGGTGCTATATAAATATATAAATAAGGTGTAGAAGCCTTTTGAGGTTGATGCTAGTCAATTCTGATGTTATTTTATGCCTTGTTTTGATTTTTTTCTTAAAAAAGTTTTGTTGTTTCTGAAAAAAGTCGTACCTTTGCACCCGCTTTCGGAGAGG
>CAMHDT010000073.1 GCA_946183985.1 uncultured Prevotella sp. | reverse complement strand
AAACTATGTCTTACTACTTTTATTGTAGCCTGACACAGTTTACTTTACACTCTCAAGAATCGCTATAGTCCACTCTTTGCTCATAAACAAGTTGATAACAAATAAACTCAAATAACAATTCGTGCCCCATTCATTTTATGTCTAACTTTCAAAAAAGACGTAAGGATTATGGACAAAAGAAAGGTCTTGCGATGTTCTTGCTTTGCAAGCGACACCGTTTACACTCGTGGTGACAACGAGCTAAGTCTCTAACTATAATTTATTACAAGCCTGCCTGTAGCAATTACTGGCAGGCTTATTTTTTCGGAGTCTTACATGTGAAATCCACGGATTCGGCTTTGCTGTTGTTCTTCCTTCATATCTTGAACGATATAGCAAAGTTGCCCTTTCACTCGCTCACACTCATTAGATTTCAAGAAAGGAAGTGAGGCATTAAGTACCGTCAGGCAGACTATTCATGAACCTTTTAGAATACTCAATATATTCTGAAATATAAAAATATTTCTATGGAAAATTTTGCATTTCAAAATAATTTCGTATCTTTGCAGCCGATATGAGAATAGTTTCACATAGAAAGCTGGTGGAGTTCTACAGTTCGGAAGGACATGGAGATGCACAGTCTGCCCTCGAGCGATGGTATGACACAGCAGAACGGGCACAATGGAAAAACCTCTCGGATATAAAGGTTGACTTTCCTGCGACCGATTATGTAGGCAATCAGCATTATGTGTTTAACATCAGAGGAAACAAATACCGGCTGATTGTTGTGGTAAAATTCACAATAGGACATATTTTCATACGCTTTGTGGGTACGCATAGCGAATACGATAGAATTGATGCATCAACAATATAACTTTAAGGAGGAAACATTATGAGTAAAATAACAAAGGAACAATACGAATTTGCGCTGGCAAGGATTGAAGAGCTGCTGCCAATGGTTGACGACAACACACCTGCCAATGACCGTAATGCCATAGAACTGACGATGATGTCTGACATGGTGATTGACTACGAGAAGGAGCATTTCCCCATTGCTAAACCCACTGTAGCCCAGTTGATACAGCTTTCGCTCGAAGAAAAGCAAATGAACCAGAAACAGTTGGCTGCAAAAATCGGTGTCAGCACTTCTCGCATCAGCGACTACATTTCAGGACGGGCTGAGCCAACGCTAAAGATAGCTCGTCTGCTATGCACCACACTGGGCATCTCCCCCGCAGCCATGTTGGGCTGCTAAGCATAAAAAGAAATAAGAGGGTGTGTCAAAAAACAAGTTAGTTTAATGAGGACTGATGTCTATATATGACACAGCCAGTTGTTTTTCAGTGTATTACATGTGGTATCCACGGCTTTGGCTTTGTTGGGCTCAGTAGATATTCCATAGGGAAATTTCTCAAATCTGCAACGGACACGCCGTCATGGTTCAAGGGAGGCTGTTTTGGACTTCAATGGAGACTTTCTTGGACTTCAATGGAGACTTTCTTGGACTTCAATGGAGACTTTCTTGGATTTCAATGGAGGCCGTTTTGAAGCGTAACGGAGCCTCCATTGCGGCCCAACGGAGGCTCCGTTGTGGTTCAACGAACGCTCCGTTAGAGTCTAACGGAGTATTCCTTCAGAAACAGCAGAAATAGCTCAAAAATCCAGGCCCTATTTGCGAAAAATATTTTCCAAGTCCAGATTTTTTTAAATACGAGGGTTGTTAATTGGTTGTTTATTCGTAGATGAGTGTGGTGAGGCGCTCTTCGACAAAAAGACTACGGGCCGTCTGCTGAAGATCTGCGGCGGTAAGGGCATCAATATGTCGCATGATATCTGAGAGGTCGCGCTCCTTGCCTGTATGGAGATAGTTTTTGGCAAAGTCGAGGGCAAACTGCTCGCGGCTGTCGCTGGCAATGGCCAGTTGGCCCTGTAACTGCTGTTTAGCCTTGCGCAACTGGTTGTCGGTGAGAGGCTGGTTCATCAATCGGTCCAACTCGCGTCGCACCAGTCGCAGGCAGTGCTTGACATCGTGCTGATCGCAGCCGAAATAGACGCACCAGCAGCCCGTGTCGCCATAGCACACCATACTGCTTTCCACGCTGTATACCAACGCGTTGCGTTCGCGCAATGCCATGTTGAGACGCGAGTTGAGCCCAGGACCGCCCAGAATATTGTTGAGCAGATAGAGCCTCCAGCGCAACGGATCGTCGGCTGCATAGGAGCGTGTGCCTATGATGACATGCGCCTGATGGGTACCTCGATGACGGGTGAGAACCTGGGGAGCAGAGGGCTGCACACCAGTCTCACAGGCCTCATGGGACTCATGGGTCTCATAGGACCTATGGGACATATAGGTCTCATGGGGCCTATAGGTCTTATTGATCATCTCTTCTTTCCCCCCGCTGATGAACAGCACACAGTTTTCCGGCCTGTAATATTTCCGGGTGAAGCGGCGGGCATCCTCGCTGGTATATCTGCGCACCTGTTCGCTGGTACCTAAGATATGGTGGCCTAGCGGATGGCCCTCAAACAGGATATTCTCTATCTCATCGAAAATCAGTTCTGCGGGCGAGTCTTCATAACTTTCAATCTCGTCGCACACCACTTCGCGCTCTTTCTCCACTTCATGTTGCGGATAGACGCTGTGAAACACGATGTCGCAAAGCACATCGACGGCTTTCTTCAGATGCTTGGTCTGTATGGCACAGTAGAACACCGTATCCTCCTTATTGGTATAGGCATTCAGTTCTCCCCCCAATCCTTCAATAGCATTGATAATCTGCACGGCACTGCGATGCTCCGTTCCTTTAAACGACAAGTGCTCGCAGAAATGGGCCAGTCCTTCCTCGCCAGGCTGCTCATGGCGTGTGCCTGCCTTGACGGCGATGCCACAATATACCACCTGCGCATCTGAAGGCAGATGGATGACCCGCATTCCGTTGTCAAGCGTAAAAGTGTTGTATGTAGTCATTTTGTATGTAAAGACAAGAGGGCGTGTCCGTTTCGTTTGGGCACGCCCTCTCGGGAATTTCTGTTGTTCTATTCTTTAAAAGTCCATGTGGTCGAGTGCATCGCTGAAGTCCTTAGGCTCGCGCTGCTCGGCGGGATCACGATAGGTCTCACCCTCAGCCTGATTCTCCTGACGGGCAGGACGCTCTGGACGGGGACGACGCATTCCATCGCCATGCTCTCCTCCACGCTGTCTTTCTCCGCGCTCGGGACGAGGACGGCGTTCACCACGCTCGGGACGCTCGCCACGCTCACGGCGGGCAGGACGCTCTACATATCCCTCTGGCTTTTCAATGAGCACACGGTGTGAGAGTTTGTACTTGCCTGTCTTCGGATCGATTTCGAGGAGTTTCACCTTAATATGATCGCCCTCCTTGATACCAGCCTCTTCTACAGTCTCCAGACGCTTCCAGTCAATCTCCGAGATATGGAGCAGACCGTCCTTGCCAGGCATAATCTCAACGAAGCAGCCATAAGGCATGATGCTGCGCACCACACCGTCGTAGATTTCGCCCACCTCAGGGATAGCAACGATAGCCTTGATCTTAGCCAGTGCTGCATCGATGCTCTCCTTGTCTGGACCGGCCACCTGCACCTTGCCCACACCGTCTGTCTCGTCGATGGTAATGGTGGTATTGGTGTCTTCCTGCATCTGCTGGATAATCTTACCGCCAGGGCCAATGACTGCGCCAATGAACTCCTTGGGAATCTCAATCTGGACGATGCGGGGCACCTGAGGCTTGAACTCGGCACGAGGCTCAGCAATGGTGTCGGTCAGGCATTTGAGGATGTGCTCACGACCAGCCTTAGCCTGCATCAGAGCCTTCTCAAGGATATCGAACGACAGGCCGTCGCACTTAATATCCATCTGCGTAGCCGTCAGACCGTCCTTTGTACCAGTGGTCTTGAAGTCCATGTCGCCCAGGTGATCCTCGTCGCCAAGGATATCTGACAGCACAGCATACTTATCTTCTCCAGGATTCTTAATCAGACCCATAGCGATACCCGATACGGGCTTCTTCATAGGAACACCAGCGTCCATCAGAGCCAGCGTGCCGGCGCAGACGGTAGCCATTGAAGAAGAGCCGTTAGACTCGAGAATCTGAGAAACCAGACGGACTGTGTAAGGGAAGTCCTCAGGAATCTGGCCCTTCAGAGCGCGCCATGCCAGATGTCCGTGGCCAATCTCACGACGGCCTACGCCGCGCTGAGCCTTCGCCTCGCCTGTGCAGAACGGGGGGAAGTTATAGTGAAGCAGGAAGCGCATGTAACTCTTGTCGAGCACATCGTCAACCATCTTCTCGTCAAGTTTGGTACCAAGGGTACAGGTGCTCAGCGACTGTGTCTCACCGCGAGTGAAGATTGCACTTCCGTGAGGCATGGGCAGCGGAGAAACCTCGCACCAGATGGGACGGATGTCAGTGGTCTTGCGGCCATCGAGACGAATGCCCTCGTCGAGGATGCAGCGGCGCATGGCATCGCGCTCCACATCGTGGTAGTAGCGGTCCATCATGGCAGCATAGTCTTCCTTTGAGATTTCCGAATCCTCAGGAACCTCTGCAAGGAACTTCTCCTTGAAGTCTTCCAGCAGTTTCTCGAAAGCCTCAGCACGCTGCTGCTTCTCCAGAGCCTGCTTTGTAATGTCATAGGCGGGCTGATACAACTCTTTATTCATGCGTGCGCGAAGATCCTCGTCGTTCACCTCATGGTCATACTCGCGCTTCACATCCTTGCCCAGTTCCTTCGAGAGTTCTGCCTGCAGTTCGCACATGGGCTTGATGGCCACCATGGCAGCCTTCAGGGCGCCCAGCAGGTCCTGCTCCGACACCTCATTCATCTCACCTTCCACCATCATGATGTTCTCGGCAGAAGCGCCAACCATGATATCCATGTCGGCCTGCTTCATCTGCTCGAAGGTAGGATCAATGACATACTCACCGTTGATACGGGCCACACGCACCTCACTGATAGGGCACTCGAAGGGAATATCCGAGCAAGCCAGTGCAGCCGAAGCGGCAAAACCGGCCAAAGCATCGGGCTGGTCAACGCCATCTGCAGAGAGCAGCATCACGTTAACGAATACTTCTGCGTGATAGTTCGAGGGGAACAGCGGACGAAGCACGCGGTCCACCAGTCTTGAAGTCAGGATTTCGTTGTCTGAGGCTTTGCCTTCACGCTTGGTAAATCCACCGGGGAAACGTCCGGCAGCACTGTACTGCTCACGATAGTCTACCTGCAAAGGCATGAAATCGGTTCCGGGAACTGCATCTTTTGCGGCACAAACAGTGGCCAGAAGCACGGTGTTGTTCATGCGCAGAACAACACTTCCGTCGGTCTGTTTTGCCACTTTCCCGGTTTCAATGGTGATGGTTCTGCCATCAGCCAATTGAAGGGTCTTTGTAATTACGTTCATCTTGTTTAAAACATCTAAATAAATAAAAATCGTGCAAAGTTACACATTATTTTATTAATACGCACACAAAGCATTAATATTTTACTCTTTTTTATGATTTTATGCATCGGCAACAGTGTCTTTAGAATTTTATTTGTATCTTTGCACTCGAAAAGAAAACAAGAAAACAGAAACAGACATGAAGAAAATTGTATTGTTTATGCTCGCTGCCTTGGTCATGACGGCCTGCAACGAGCAGGAGAAAACCTTCACGGTGAAAGGAAACATAGAAGGAGCCGCCGACAAGACGCTCTATCTGCAGAACAAAGGGCTGGCCGGGACTACGGTCATCGACAGCGTGAAACTGGATGCCAGCGGGGCCTTCGAGTTTACCGAGAAAGCCCCCGAGGCTCCCGAGTTCTATCAACTGACCTTAGAGAATCAGTTCATCAACATTGCCGTAGACTCTACCGAGACCATCACCATCTATGCCCGACAGCCGAACATCAGTGGCAACTATGAAGTGGGCGGCTCACTGAGTTGCCAGAAGATATGCGAACTGTCCACCAAACAGCGCGAACTGCACAACGATGTGCAGTCGCTCCTGCAGCATCCGCGCTACAACCAGCAGCAGATTATTGATTCTATCAATTCCCTTATCAACATCTTCAAGCAAGATGTGACCATGAACTATATCTACGAAGCCCCCGCATCGACCTATGCCTACTATGCGCTCTTCCTCACTTTGGGACGGCAGAACATCTTCGACCGCACCAACCCCGACGACCTGCGCGCCTTTGCAGCCGTGGCTACCAGTTGGGACACCTTCCACCCTGGTTCTGAACGCACCGAGCACCTGCACAACACGGCCCTCAAGGGCATGACAGACAATCGCATTGCGGCCATCAACGACCAGTTTGTGATTGATGAGGACAAGATTTCCAACAGTGGCGTGCTCGACCTTACCCTTCCCGATGCCAGTGGAAGGACGCGCACCCTGACTGAACTGGACGGTAAGGTGGTGCTTCTCGACTTCCATGCCTTTGCCATGGACAATTCAGCCGAGCGCATTCTGGCCCTCCGCGACCTCTACAACAAATATCACGACAAAGGGTTTGAAGTCTACCAGGTATCCGTCGACGCCGACGAGCATCTGTGGAAACAGGCATCGCAGTCGCTGCCGTGGGTATGCGTATATGATGCTAACGGCCTGTCGCTACTGAGATACAACGTGCCGAGCGTGCCAGAGTTCTTCCTCATTGACCGCAGCAACACGCTATACAAGCGCTCTTCGCAAATGAGCGACCTGGAAGAAGAAATCAAGAAACTGCTATGACAAGTATTGTGGGAGCAACACTGATGGCCTTGGGCCTCTGGGCTAACGGCCCCGAACCCATGCGCCGGCCACCGGCATCGCCGTCAGATGTTCCTTTCACGCTTCAAAAAGAAAACGACAGCCTCTATATCCTGAACGGATGGCGCCTGCCCTATCCCGTCTACCAGTTCTGCACGGGCGATGTTGACGGCGACGGCAGCAACGACGCCATGGTGGGCGTTGTGAAAAGCACGCGCTTCCATCCCGAGAAAGGACGACGGCTGTTCATCTTCAAACAAGTCGACGGCAAGGCACGGCCGCTGTGGCTGGGCGCACGCCTTGGTGCCACACTGCTCGACTTCCGTTTCGCTGACGGCCACATCAGAGCCCTTGAGACCGACGGCCGGGGCCATTATGCCGTGGTGGAATACCGATGGAGCGGCTTCGGCATGGCCTTCCACCAGTTTATCATCAAAGATACAGACAAAGCAACAGCATTAAACCATTTTTAGCCTATGAAAAAAACAGCATTGCTATTACTGACCATCCTCATCGTTGCCTGCGGAGAGAAAGCCGTCAACGACCAGACGGTGCCCGTTTCCCAACTTGACTTGGAGAGTTTGAAGGAAAATGTTGACCTCGACATGGACATCACTGGCCTGTCGGTGAGCGACCTTCACCTGCTGAGCAACGTGTTTCTGGCACAAAAAGGCTACCCTTTCGAAGACTCTTACCTGCGCTGTATGTATGGCGCGACCACATGGTATGACTCGTTGATGTATGAGTTTGACTACTCCGAGGAGTTTTTCAATTCACAGGACTACGACGAAGACAAGACATATCGTGAGAACTACTATGGCAGCATCAAGCCCGAGGTGCTGCAACTGACCGGCGAACAGCAGGCATTCATAGACCGTGTGAAGGCCCGCGAGACCGAACTGCTGGCCAAGAACTTCACCCTGGAGGGCGGCGGACGCGTGAACACCTACAATGTGGTGAATCCAAGCCTTGTCAGCAACATGGACGCCAAGGTCTGGGACTATCTGCGCAACAACGGGTTCGCCATCATCCCAGCCCGCAACCAGCAGTTGTTCCATGTCTATGAGAAGAACGACTACCACGAGTTTCCCAGTTTCGTGACCACAGACCTCTACCTCCAACTCTATCATCTCTATTTCGACTGTATGCTGCGCGAACTGGAAGAGCGCCATCTCGACTCGCTCACCGTACTGCTGAGCCAGCGCGGATATGAGGCCATGAACCAGTATAAGTCGAAGGCTGGGCTCTCCGAGGGTTCGAAATGGCTGAAAGACTACTTTGCCATAGCCCTCACACTGAGCGGCCGTCCCACCATGATTGAGGGCGAAGCCGCCAAAGAAGAGATTGACAAAGTGATGGAGAGCAAGAACGCCATCACCGCTTTTCTGGGATACACCGACACGGAGTTTGCCTACAGTCTGTTCAAACCACGCGGTCACTACACCCGCAACGAGCGTCTGGAGCGCTATTTCCGCACCATGATGTGGCTGCAGACCGTGCCTTTCCGCACCGACGACAACAGTCAGTTCACCCGTTCTCTTATTCTGGCCGACTGGCTGGGCCATGATGCCCGTGCCATGGAACTCTACAAGAACATTGCCGAGCCGCTGACCTACCTGATGGGCAAGCCCGACAATGTGAGCATTGAGCAGGTGAGCGACTGCATGCGCCAGCAGGCAATGCCACTGGAGCAACTCATTGCCAACGCGCAGAAGATGCAGACTGTGCGCAGTCAAGTGGAACAACTGGCCGAGGAACAGACCCGCATCAAACCCAAGTTCAACTATTCTGGCGAGTACAAAATCAACCTGTTGCCGCAACGCTACCAGCCCGATGCCGAGGTGCTGCAGGAGATGGTAGACTATGAGTCCATCCCCACGAAGCGCGATGTGCCCAAAGGACTCGACATCTTCGCTGCCATGGGCAACACGGCCGCCGAGCAGATTCTGCTTGAAGAACTCGACGAGCCCTCGCGCTGGGATCAGTACAAGCCCACGCTAGAGCGCATGAAAGAGCGCATGGGTCACATCAACTGGGAGGAGAATGCTGCCGTGCAGTGGCTGTCGGCCCTGACGACGGTGGCCGACAAGCCCGACGGCGCCCCCTACTTCATGCACAGCGGCGAGTGGGACAAGAAGTCGCTCAACGCCATGCTCGCCTCATGGACCGAACTGAAGCACGACGCCATACTCTATGCCAAGCAGCCCTTCGGTGCCGAGTGCGGCGGCGGTGGCGTTCCCGAGCCCATTGTGAAAGGCTATGTAGAGCCCAACATCAAGTTCTGGCAGAAAGCCATCGACCTTCTGACGGCCACCAGGGCATTGCTTGATCGCTATCACGTGCTGACGCCGAAGATAGAAACAGCCAACGACCGTCTTCGCGAAGAGGCCGAGTTCCTGCTTGACATGAGCCGCAAGGAACTGCGCGGCGAACTGCTGAGCGAGCAAGAGTACGACCAGTTGCAGTATATAGGTGCCATGTTTGAGAACATGTCGCTCGACCTTTTGCGCGACGACGAGCACGAACTGTGGGGCTGGGAGTCGGTGCAGGGACCCGACCGCAAGGTAGCCCTGGTGGCCGATGTATACACGGCCAATGCCGAGAACAATCCCAACAAGAGCATTCTGTTTGAGGCTATAGGCGATGCCGACGAAATCTATGTAGTAGTTGAGATTGGCGGCATGCTCTATCTGACACGCGGTGCCGTGTTCTCCTATCGCGAGTTCCAGCGTTCCATCGACGACCAGCGACTGAACGACGAGGAGTGGCAGCAGTATCTGGAAGAGCACCCGCGCAGTGGCGTGCCCGACTGGATGACACCCATCATCGTTCCCTTGGATGAAGCCCCAGCCGACAATGACCGCGTTTTCTATAGTTCTGGCTGCTAGCCTGATGGGGCTGATGCCGGAGAGTCAGGAGAGTCAGGAAAACCCGGAGGAGGCGACAGAGACCGCCACCCTCATCTTTACCGGCGACATACTGCTTGACCGCGGCGTGCGCACAGCGATTGAAGCCCACGGAGCCGACCGTCTTTTCAGCGAGACGGTCGACTCCGTGTTGCGTTTAGGCACAGTGGTAGTAGGCAATCTCGAGTGCCCTGCCACCACCATCAAGAATCCCGTGCAGAAGTGCTTCATCTTCCGCGGTGAGCCCCAATGGCTGCGAGCCCTGAAGCGCCACGGCTTCACCCATCTCAACCTGGCCAACAATCATGCCATAGACCAGGGGCGTCAAGGGCTTATGGACACCCGCAAGAATATTGTCGAGGCAGGCATGACGCCCGTGGGAGCCGGCGCCACCATGGCCGAAGCGTCCGAGCCTGTGCTGCTCTGCCGCCGTCCGCGGGCAGTATGGCTGGTAGCCTCGTTGCGGCTGGCACTGGAGAACTTTGCCTATCTGCCGCAACGCCCCAGCGTGAGCCAGGAGCCCATGGACTCGCTTTTGGCCCGCATCAGCCGCATCAAGAGGCGCGATCCCGCGGCCGTGGTGCTGGTGTCGCTGCACTGGGGAGGCGAGCACACGCTTCAGCCCGTGGCCTGGCAGCGCATGGAAGCCCGCCGCCTCATTGCCGCCGGTGCCGATGCGCTCATCTGCCATCACACCCACACCCTTCAGACCATTGAGGCCTATCGCGGCCACGACATCTACTATAGCATTGGCAATTTTATCTTCGACCAGCAGAAGCCGCTGAACACCAAGGCCGTGATGGTAAAGGTGGAGGTGAGCAAAGACCATGTCAAGACCACCCCCGTTCCCATCCGCATCAACCACTGCGTGCCACATATCATTCACAATTGACCATTCACTAATCACTCACCCATGCATCCCTTAGACAAGTTTCTGTTCTGTCCCGTATGCGGCAGCAAAGCCTTCGGCATTCACAACTTCAAGAGCAAACAATGTGCCCACTGCGGTTTCACCTATTATGCCAATCCCTGTTCGGCCACGGCGGCCTTCATCGTCGACGATACGGGGCGTCTGCTGGTGGCGCGACGCGGCAAGGAGCCCGCGAAAGACACCCTCGACTTGCCCGGCGGATTCGTCGACATGGGCGAGACAGCCGAGGAGGGCATGAGGCGCGAGATCATGGAAGAGACAGGCATCGCCGCCGGCGAGGTGCGCTATCTGTTTTCCATCCCCAACGATTATGTCTATTCCGACATGACCATCTACACGCTCGACATGTTTTTCGAAGTTCACGTGAACCACGATGTGAAGATTGAGGCTGCCGACGATGCTGCCGCACTTCAATGGCTGCCTCTGAGCCAGGTGAATCCCGACCTGTTCGGACTGCACAGCATCCGCCAAGGAGTGATTCGCTATCTTTCAAAACGGCAGGAACAGTAAAGTTTTCAAAAAACAATCCGTGGCTGTGTACAAGCAAGACATGATAGAGATTGTTAAATAATTAATAATCAACGATATACACAAAAATAAGGCATCATGATTCTGCTGTAGTACCTTCCTAATGACTAAAGGAATACTCCGTGATGGTCTGATGGAGGCTTCCTTAGACTGCAACGGAGGCTTCTTTGGACTGCAATGGAGCCTCCGTTGAACTTCAAAACAGCCTCCGTTGCAGTCCAAGACATCCTCCGTTGCGCTTCAAAATATTCTCCATTGCAGTCCGAGGAAGTATCCGTTCGATCATAACGGAGCCTCTGTTGCACTCTGAAGCGGTGAAGTGGGGGGGGGAAACGGCCTGCGTGTTGTTAAAAAAACTAAAAAGCCTATATATATATAAGGTGGAAGCAAACTTTTTGTTTACTTTTGCACCCCAAATCAAACCCTATAAGCATTTAGCATCGACAACATGCAGAAAAACTTAGTTATTGTGGAGTCGCCTGCCAAGGCCAAAACCATTGAGAAATTCCTGGGTAGCGACTACAAGGTGATGTCAAGTTACGGACATATTCGCGACCTTAAGAAACGCGAACTGAGCATTGACGACAAGACGCTGGAACCCGAATATGAGATTCCCGAGGAGAAAAAGAAACTGGTGAGCGAACTGAAGTCGCAGGCCAAGAAAGCCGACCAGGTGTGGCTCGCATCCGATGAAGACCGCGAGGGAGAAGCCATCTCGTGGCACCTGTGCGAAGTGCTGGGCCTGGACGAGCAGAAAACCAAGCGCATCGTGTTTCATGAAATAACCAAGCCCGCCATTATCGAGGCCATCGAGCATCCCCGCACGCTCGACATGAACCTGGTGAACGCCCAGCAGGCACGCCGCGTGCTCGACCGCCTGGTAGGCTTCAAACTGTCGCCCATCCTGTGGCGCAAGGTAAAGCCCGCCCTCTCGGCAGGTCGCGTGCAGAGCGTGGCCGTGCGATTAATAGTAGAACGCGAGCGCGAACTGCAGGCCTTCAAGAGCGAGACCTACTACAGCGTAAATGCCATCTTCGCCGTGACCAACGCCGACGGCTCGCAGAGCGAAGTGAAAGCCACCCTGTCACAGCGTTTCAAGACCGAGAAGGAGGTGGAGCAGTTCCTCGAACTGTGCAAGGATGCCACCTTCAAGGTCACCGCCATACAGAAAAAGCCCACCAAGCGCACACCGGCACCCCCCTTCACCACATCGACACTGCAGCAGGAGGCCGCCCGCAAACTGGGTTTCACCGTGAGCCAGACCATGATGG
>CAMHDT010000072.1 GCA_946183985.1 uncultured Prevotella sp. | reverse complement strand
TGAATTATGAATTGTAAAATGGTATCGATACTCGTTCCCTGCTACAACGAAGAGAAGACCCTTCCGCTGTTCTACGACGAAGTCTGCAAGGTGACACAGCAAATGGCGCAGTATGACTTCGAACTCATCTTCGTCAACGACGGCAGCCGCGACCATACCGCCGAGGTGATAGAGCAGTTCAGACAAAAGGACGGCCGCGTGTCGTTTGTCAACCTGTCGAGAAACTTCGGCAAGGAGAATGCCATGCTGGCAGGCTTCGACCATGCCTGCGGCCACTGCATGATCATCATGGATGCCGACCTGCAAGACCCGCCGGCCCTCATTCCACAGATGCTGGAAGCGTGGGAGCAGGGCTATGAGGATGTCTATGCCAGGCGTTCGAGCAGGGGTAGGGAGAGTTGGCTGCGCAAAACGCTGTCGCTGCTGTTCTATAAGATACTCGACCATTCCACGCGCTTTGAGATACTGCAGAACGTGGGCGACTTCCGCCTGCTCGACCGCAAGTGCATCGACGCCCTGAGGAGCATGCGCGAGACCGACCGCTATACCAAGGGCATGTTCTGCTGGATAGGCTTCAGGAAGAAGGAGATCGTGTTCGACCGAGGCAACCGCGTGGCAGGCCAAAGTAACTGGAACTATTTCTCGCTGTTCAACCTCGCCATCGAGGGCATCACCTCGTTCACCACGGCACCCCTCCGCCTGGCCAGCATCATGGGCACCCTCATCGCCCTCGTGGCCTTCGCCCTGCTGCTGTTCTATCTCACCAAGACCCTCATCTTTGGCGATCCCGTACAGGGCTTCCCCACGCTCATCACCATCATCCTCTTCCTTGGCGGCGTGCAACTGCTGTGCATGGGCATCCTGGGCGAGTATATCGCACGCATATTCAATGAAACCAAACGCCGACCTCCTTATCTTGTCAGCGACTATAAACGTTGTAACGACTTGTAAACGAGGTTATTGCACAAATGTCTGAAAGTGTTTGTTCTATAATGAAATGTGGCCCATACAAAACGATTGACCGCTATCAGAAATGCCTGCTGGCCCTGGTCTTACTGGCCGTGGGCATCGCCTTCTATCTGATGTGTGCCAGCAATCCCCTGCGGTGGGACGACCTCATGTACCAGTATGTGTGGTTCGACCATAAGGTGCCCGGACTGTTGCATCCCGTCGACCTCAGTAACCGTGTGGACAACCTTTCCGAAGCCTTCGTCTCGCAAGTCAACCACTACAAGGTGATGAACGGACGCTTCATCGTGCATTTCATCACCCAGTGCTTCTGCGGATTCATAGGCAAGGGCCCGTTCAACGTGGTCAACACCCTGGTCTATCTCTTCCTCATGGTGGCCGCCCTGCACCTCACGCGGGCCCACAGCCTAATCAAGGCCATCGGCGTCATTGCCGCCCTGTGGCTGCTGCTGCCCGTGCAATGGATTCTTTCGTTCGATGTGGTCTTCCCCATCAACTATCTGTGGACGGCCGCCGCCATCGTCACCTTCGTGCTGCTGTTCAGGCATGTGAAGGCCAAGGCTATGGATGCCCCGTGGAAAAACGCGCTGCTCATGCTTCTTGCAGTCGTTTGCGGCAGCATGCACGAGGGCTTCAGCCTCCCGCTCTCAGGAGCCCTTTTCTGCTATGTCCTGCTCCGTTTCAGGCACATCAACGCCTCGCAATGGTGTCTGGTGCTTGGCATGTGGATGGGCACCCTCATCGTCATCGGCTCGCCCGGCATCTGGAACCGTGCCGCAGGAGCCTCGGCCGAGACGCTGGGCGAGGTGCTGAGCCGCAAGGCCGACATCCTGCGCTATTCCAAGCGGCTATACCTGCTGGTGGCGCTACTGGTGGCAGGGTGGTTCCTCGACCGGCAGAAGACCAAGGCCTTCCTGCACGACAGCCTGCTCGAACTCACCTTCGTGCTCATGGGCTTCCTGTTTCTCTTCATGCTGCCCTACTATAGCCAGCGCATGAGTTTCCCCATGGACCTGTTTGTGGTGCTCATGGCCATGAAATACCTGTGTGGCCATGACCTCCGGGGGAAAGCAAGCCTGTGTGCCGCCGTGGCCCTCGCCGTGCTGCTGGCCGTGCACGTGCCCCTTACCGTTCACTATGCCCAGCAGGTGGGCAGCGAATATCATGCCATGCTCAAGGCCTATGGGCAGTCGCCCTCCGGCACCGTGCAGCCCCAGTCCTTCACCGTGCCGAAACTCTTCCGCCCCTATGTCTTCCGTCTGGGCGAACCCTCTGAGGTGGGCCTCATCTCCTTCACCATGCAGAAGGAGATGCACATCGAACCCTGCCAATAATTATTGATGAGCCATTCATGACGATTTTTGTTCCCTTCAACCTATTTCAGTATAAGACAGATTGTATGAGGGCTGGGTGACACTCAGTTCTCAATGAACTAAATATTGATTTATTTTGCGTTAAGGCGAGGAGATTTTGTGTACAGGCGCAAGGTATTTTGCGTATACGCGCAAGGTATTTTGCGCCTACGCAAAACGATGTTAGAAGCCACCTCGCACCCAGAAACCCCAATCCTTGAACCCAGAAAGAACCGCCCTGCTTCCCTTTTCGGAAGCAGGGCCTTATTCAGTTGAGTTGTTTTTTCAAATAAAAGTATTGCTTTTTCTGAGGAATTGAAACAACGTGTGTCAGGGTCTGTCCATATGTGGCAAAGATACAAAAGATTTCCGAATCCACGCCTCTTTTTTAGGAAAAATCGATAAAAAAGCACCATTTTATTACAAAGGGTACCCTTTGTGCAATTTTATATGCCTGCTAGGATAAGCCAGATGTAGTAAGAGAGCGGAGGCCGCAGGAACGCAAGAAGACAGCAAATGATTATTTGCTGTGTGTGGTATGGCTGAAGTCCTTGTTGCCGATATGGATGTGGAGGAGGTTGGCGGCCATCCGACAGGCTAGCGAGGGGAGGGCCAGCGCCTTGCGGGCAAGGGCGGCGGTGCGCAGCCGCGGGGGGATGGCCATGAGGATGGCGACGAAGAGCAGGAGCGTGAGCACCAGCCACAGGAGCGTGGGCAGGGTGAGGCGGAACAGCAGGAACGACAGGAGCGACAGCAGCGGCAGGAGCAGCAGGAGGATGGAACGGGGAATGAGGGCCTGCTGCAGGGTCTTGTCGATATAGTTGACATTGCCTGTGATGAGGGCTTGGGGCAGGTGGGGCAGCATGCGCAGCAGGGCCTGGGCCTGACCGGTCATCCAACGCAGGCGCTGGCGCTGGAAATTGTCGCTGCTGCTCACTTTCTCGTCCATGACGAGGAGGTCTTCGGCATAGTGGATGTGTATGCGCTGCCGCATGAGGAGGGCTTCGAGTTCGCGGTCTTCTACGGCTGAATCGAGGCTGTGGACGTGGGCCTTGAACCACGGGTAGTGGAAGCACATGCCTGAGCCGATGAGTGCCGACGACAGGCCGATGCGGTTGTGGCCGCGGCGGAAGAGGCTGTTGTTGATCTCTTCGCTGATGCCATCGAGGGCGGCAATGTGGTTGTCGGCATTCTTGGCGGTGCGGTGGCACTGGATGGCTTGGTGGGGGGTGACTATGCGGCTGAGGCGCGACAGGAAGTCGGGGGCGACGATGTTGTCGGCATCGAGAATGAGGACATAGTCGAATTCGTAATTCGTAATTCGTAATTGATAATTGTCGATGGCATATTGCAGGGCCTTGGCCTTGCTGCTCTTCTGGAAGGTGGGCTGGAGGAGTGTGACGGGGAGGGCTGAGAGTTGACGGTTGGTGTCGTCCGCCATGTGGTCGGAGATGACCACGACGTGATAGTGGTCGCGGGGATAGTCTTGCTTGAGGAAGGTCTTGACAGAACGGACGATGACGGCATCTTCGTGGTAGGCTGGGAAAGGAACAAGAAAGGTGGGGGTGGGGGAGGCTGCTGCCTTGACCTGTTTGCGGGCGGGCAGATGGGCCGTCAGGGCGAAGAACGCTACATAGAGCACATTGGCTGCCATGATGGTCCATAGCAGTAGGTTGACAATGTGTATGATGGTCCAGATGCTCACTTTTTCACCTTTTTACTTTTTCATCTTTTCAACTTCTTAATTTTCTTAATTATGTGGCTGAAGGCGTCGAGGCGGTTGCCAGCCTCGTCTTTGCCTGCACGGAAGATGTTGAAGAGACCGCCGATGGTGATGAATGGCACGCGGAGGAAATCCTTGTCCCAGTTCTTGTCGACAAGGTAGTCGGGCGTGGCAATGGAGTAGGCCAGAAGCACGATGGCGGCTACGGCCCACCATTTGATGGCCAGGGTGAAATAGATGAAGGGCAGGATGATGCTCATGACGAGGATGAGGCCCATCATGATGGTGCGCGGGACGAGCATCCATTGGATAATCTTGTCGATGAGGTCGTAGCGGCTCGACATGATGGCGGCGGGCATATAGCCGATGTTGTTGACAAGGGCGTGGAGTTGGGTGTAGGTCCAGCGGCCGCGCTGGTTGTTGAAGTCTTTTATCTTGCGGGTCTTGTCGTCGTAGACATGGATGTCGTCGGCATAGTCGATGAAGATTCCATCGCGGATGAGCAGGGCCTCGAGTTCCTTGTCTTCGCCTGTGGTGACGCGCACTTTCATGATGTTTTGCCTGAACCACTGGAAGTCGTAGACGGTGCCTGAGCCGTTGATGGCGGCGGAGAGTCCCACCGACAGGTGACCGCGGCGGAAGATGGTGTTGTTGATTTCCTCGAAGATAGTGTCGAGACGGGCTATGGAGGTGTCGCGGTTGCGGGCTATGCGGTGTGTCTGCAGGGCTTTGGTGCCTGCCGATTCGTAGACATCGTTGAGTTGCTCAAGGAACTCCGGCTCAACAATGTTGCCTGCATCGAGCACGATGACGGCATCGTAGATTTTGAACTGTGGCAGGTTGAGTATGGCATATTGCAGGGACTTGGCCTTGCTGCTGTGTTCAAAATCGGGGGTGAGCAGGGTGACGGGCAGTTGGGCCAGGCGCATGTTGGTCATCTCGCTCTGATGGTCGGAGATGACGACGACATCGAACTGCCGCTGCTGATAGGTCTGGCCGAGGACGGAGTTGACGGTGTCGAGGATGAGGCTGTCGCTCTTGTATGATGGGATGAGAACAATGAAGCGGTTGGTATGCTTTGCTTTCTTGGCCTGGGTGCGATTCTTGAAGAGGGCCGCAATGGCGAAAAACAGGATATAGACCGTGGTCAGGGCTATTGGTATGAATAGTCCCCAGTCGATGATGTATAGTATCCACCAGAAATTCATGGTTCTAACGCTTTTTGGCTGTATGGTTAAACATGAAATCGTATAGTCCCTGAACGGTTGCCTTGGCGTGCGACAGTCGGCCCGTGACGATATACTTAAGTATGTCTTTGGTGCCGGAAAGGGCTATGAGATAGGCGTAGGTCTGGTATTTTGCCGTGCCGCTGGCATTGCGCTTGGCAAACAGCAGACGGTTGCGGGTGAGGTAATAGGTCTTGAGCGGACTGCTCTGCCCTGTGGTCTGGCTTTCCTTGTGGTAGATGGTGGCGGCGGGCTCATACCAGATGTCGTAGCCGGCACGGGTGAACATCATGGACCAGTCGAGTTCCTCGTAATAGAGGAAATAGCATTCGGGCATCAGACCCACTTTCTCCATGGCCTCGCGCTTGACCATCATGGCGGCGCCGTGGGCATAGGGGGTGGGGCCGGCCGTGTTGTATTGCCCGCGGTCTTCTTCGCCAATGCCGATGGAACGGTTGCGCATGGTGATGCTGCTGAGGGGTGTGAAGCCTGCATACTGAATGGGCTGGCTCGCCCATGCAAAGCGTATCTTAGGGCATACGATTCCTATCTTTTCGCTGGACTCCAGGCGGTTGATGAGTGGCTGAAGGGCGGAAGACCTCTTCAACACCGTGTCGTTGTTGATGAGATAGAGGTATTTGCCCCGGGCGGCTTTTATGCCCAGGTTGTTGCCGCCTGCAAATCCGAGGTTTTCCTTGCTGCGGATGACTCTGACATGTGGATAGCGGTGCTCGATGGCTGTGGCTTCGTCGTTTTGGGAGGCATTGTCCACCACAATCACCTCAACCGAGTCGTTGAAGGCGATGGAATCAATCAAGGCGCAGGTATCTGCCAGGCCATTGTAGTTGATAGTGATGATGGAGACCTTTATATCCATGGCAGCCAGTTTTTAACTCTCGACTTCTCTCTCTCTTCCTTCTTCAGCCGTTTCTTTTCTTCCGCCAGGGCCTGACGCTCGGCTTCATAGGCGTTGTAGTCGGATTCTATGAACGGAAGGACATAGACAATGGCCATGCCGCCAAAATAGATGACGCCGTTAGGGAACTGCATGAGCACCTGGTTGCCGTAGGCGCCTACCTGGAAACCGGCAAAGGCGCAGCACATGCCTGCCCCGATGCCTCGCAAGGCTGGATTCTTAATTTTGAAAAGCACCACGAGGCAGCCGCCAAGGAGAATGAGGCCCAGATGGATGAGGTAGACGGTGAGCCCGATCTTGCCCGTTCTGAGCCAGATGTTGACATATTCCGAGTCGGGCGGCACCTTTGACATGAGGTAGAACTTGTTGTTCTTCGGACAGTTGTCTGCCGAGATGCCGAGACCGATGCCCCATGGGGCTTCCTTCATGTATTTGCGCATGGCTTCCTGGTTCATCTCGCGGGCTCCCTTCGAATTGTCGTTGGGGTCGAATGCTGAGCGCATGCGCCTTATCTGGTCGTTGCCGTTGCCAATGTTGGTGAATGCCAGCATGCTGACAAAGAGGCTGAAGAACACGATGACGGGAACGGCAATCTTGACGGACTTTGACAGGATGACATAGGCCATGAAGCCGAGAATCATGCAGAAGATGGCGGTGCGCGTGCCCGACTGGAACATGCCCCACGTGGCAGCAATGGCCGTGACGAGGTAGAAAAGTTTGTCTTTCTTTAACCTTGCCGTGATGGCAAAGATATAGAAGGCCACGCTGGTGGCACCCATGCTGCAGCCGTAGTTGGCAGCATCGCTGTAGACGGAGAAATAGCGCATGATGCCGCCCACGAAGTGTGCCCTGATGGCACCACTCTCAAGGAATATTCTTTCGCCCTGGGTGAAGCCGAAGGTCTTCTGCTTCCATACCCAGAAGGCTGCAAAGATGGTCAGTAGTCCCCATACCTTGAGGTATTTATGCAGGATTTTTGGCGTGGAGATGTAGATGCTGAAGACGAGGAAGATGTAGATTAACTGGTAGGCGAACAGGCGGGCTGCCGTGAACCAGCGTGCAATGTCGATGCCAATGTCGCAAGTGTCGTTCAGCACCTCGAGCGTGCAGAAGGTGCACCAGAGGAAGATGCCGAAGCCCATGAGGTTGAAGAGGCGCTCGCTGTGCAGGTCTTTTGTGTCGATGACGGCCATGACCAACAGCAGAATCATGAACAACTCGTTTGGCAGCGACATGGGTAGCGGAATGTAGAACGTGCGGTAGGCAAAGTGCAGGAAATAGTTTGTGACAAAGAGAATCCAGAAGGTCATCATCTTGTATTTATAGGCAAAATACAGATAGACGACGGCCAATGGCGACAAACAGATGATGGAAAACTTGCTGAGGCCCGACGAGTTGAGGTTGTAGATAGCCAACAAGAAAAGCAGGAAGAGTACGAGTACCCTTCCCATGCTTTCGTTCTTGAAACCTGTCAGTCTGCTGGTGCTTGCCATTCAGTTACTTTGCGTGATTGTTTTCTACTGCAGTAAGGCCAAGTTGAGACAGTCTATAGATAAAGTTGTTGAATTTGGTGTATGGCGGTAACTGGCCTACAAACTCTTCAACAGCATAACGGCTGGCTTCGGTCAGATACATATAGAGTGAATCTTTGTTTTCCAATCGGGCCTCCAGTTCCCTTAAGGCTTTTTGGTCTACATCTTTCCAAGTGCGGTTGGCACGGGTCACCATCAGGTTGACTGTGCCCAGGTTCAGTAGCGATGAGGGCACGGTGTTGTCGTCCAGGTTGGGATATTCAATGATGGCAATCTCGTTGGGCATGATGTCGGGACAGATGTCCTTGATGTCTTTGGCCAGCAGATAGCGGCTGTCCTCGGCCAGGAAATCCTCATCGTAGGTCAGACGGCGCACCTGCAGGCCTATGCTCAGCCAGTAGTTCTCCAGTTCCTGGGCCAGGTAACTCTTGCCGTTGGCCGCATCGGTAGAGAGCAGGTTCAGCACATTCTGCTGGCCTTCCCTGAAGCGTGGCAGCAGGCTCTTGCTCAACTGGCGCAGCGCCATGTCGCTGATGGTCTTGTTGAAACGGCGGTAGCGCAGGGTGCTCTCCTTGGGATAGCAGCCCATGACGGGAACCTTCGTGATACGCTCGGAGCGCATGCGGTCGCGCAGGGTGCGGTCGAGCATCTCGATGATGAAGAAATAGACGGCTGTCATGACGAAGGTGAGCATGAATGCTCCCAGCAGCACCATCATGCGGTTGGTGGGCTGTGCGTTCATGGGGAACATGGGCGGGTTCAACACGCGGAGCACAGCCGTTGACATCTGCAGGTTGCGCTGGCGCAGACGGGCAGCGTTCAGGGCTCGCAGCATCTCCATATAGTTGGCTTCGATGAAGCCGATGTGACGGTCCTTACGGTCGAGCGTGGCTCCTATGGGCGAGAAGAAAATAAACTGATTGTCAATCTCCTCTTTCATGATGTCCTGAGCGTTCAACTCTGCCTTTGTCTTTTCCAGCAGGATGACCTGTTCGAGCCAACGCTCGACGAGGTTTTCGGCCTTTACGCCCGTTTCGGTGTTGTAGTTGGCAGCCTCTATCTGCTTGGTCAGCGCTTTCACTTTCTGGATGGTGGCATCCAGTTGGCGCTCGGCTTTTGCCAGTTCTATCTGTGCCTCGTTGTTGCTGCCGCCGTGTTCGCTGCTCATGAGTTTCAGGTTTGCAATACGCGACTGAAGGCGTGTGATGTCGCGTGTCAGAGCCGTATATTCCTGATTGGACTCAATGATCTTAGAGCGGTCGCCCAACTGTTGCTTCAGATAGGCTATCAAGGCCTCTGTCGTGGCAATGTTCATGCGCAGTTCGTTGTTCTGAATCTGCTGTTGTGCTTCCATGTTTGCCAGTTGCTTGGTCTGTTCACCATAGTTGATGATGCGGTGCTTGACATTGTAACTGATAAGGTCGTTTTCAGCATGGGTCAGCACCTTGTAGAGGCGTGCCACCTCTTTTTCAAAGAACTTGATGACATTGAGCGTCTCGCCGTAACGCAGTTGCTGGTATTGGTTGCCGAACACTTCGTTCAAGATGTCGAGCGTGTTATAGCAGATGCCAGGGTCGTCGGCAGAGTAGGATATGTCGAGAATATCGCTGTTGTTCAGTTGCATCACCTTCAGACGGCTGGTAATGGAGTTGATACCGAAGTAGGGATGGTAGTTGAGCAGTCCGAAGAGGTAGTTTTCCTGCGACGGGCGCTCGTAGGCTTTCAGGTTGCGATAGGTGGCCTTCTCGTCGTTATGGTTGATCAGGGCCTTCACATCGGCAGGCACGCTGGCATTGAGTTGTCTGAAGTGCTCGGCCGAGATATAGTTGTTGTCCTTGTTGGGGTTGCCATACATCATGCAGCGTGCAAACAGGCGGAGTGCCACCTCGTGGATGGTGTTGTCTGTCTGTATGATCAGCATCAGGTTGGTGATGTTGGTCTGAGCGTTGCCTCCTGCAATGCCCGAGCCTCCCTCCAGGTTGTAGCCGGTAATCATGCCGGTGTAGATGGTTGTGTTGGCATCGTAGATGCGGTTCATGTTACGTGTAGAGAACCACGCCACCACCAATGCAATCATTGGCAGCACCACCAGGTACCACCGTATTTTATACAGAAACCTTACTATATATCTAAATACATCCATTATAAATAGTCTTAAGGTTGTTTCTTTTTACTTTCCCGACTTCCTGGCTTCCTTGTCCTTCCGTGCCTGCTCCTTTTCCTCTTTCCTGGCCTGAGCCTTCTCTATCTTCTCCTCTTCCTTTGCAGCCTTTTCTATGCGCTTTTCCACCACCTTGTTCTCCTTGGCTATCTGCCTGGCCGACTTCTCAACGGCATTGTCGAGCGTAATGTCGGTAGTGGTGTTGGTAATGATGGGAGTATGGGTGAGAATCTCAAGAGTGACGATGTCGGTGGTGATCTGTGTCAGCAGCGACTGATAGGCAGCGGTGGCGGCCTGTCCGTGCTGTCCGGTGTTGGCATACTGCTCAATCTCCATGTTGCCATGGTGGAACTCCACCTCGTTCAGGGCGCTGGCACCCTCGTAGGCAGCAGCGTTCTCGCCGGCATTCTTCAGGGCCACCAGATTGTTGGTTATCCTGATGTAGAGCGTCACGATCTGCAGTTTCAGACGGTCGAAGGCGGCATCCTTCTGTATCTGTGCGTTCTCCACCAGCAGCCGCTTGCGCTTCACCGAATGTCCGAGGTCAAGAATATCCTCGAGCGGCACGTTCAGGTTGACGCCCACGTTCCAGTAGTTCTGTTCCGAGGTGTGGGGCTGCCAGATGATTCCCGAGCCATAGCCGGTAGAGCCGTCCCAGATGTCAGACTTGCCGTAACTCATGCTGGCATGACCGCTGACATACGAGAAGATGTGTTTCTTCTGCTTCACCACCTCGGCCTCGGCTATCTCCTGCTGTTTGGCCAGCAGCAGAATGTCGGGATTGGACTTGGCGTTCTCGAAGAGCACGGCCAGCGGCGGCAGTTTGAAGATGGAAAAGTTGATGTCCTTCTCGTTGCTGGCGTCAAAGAAACCAGCGCTGATACCGCTGTCGTCAGCCGTTTGTGCCGTGATGGTGGCACAAAACAGGGCTGCGGCCGCAGTATGTAATATTCTTCTTAACATAATGCCGTGGCTCCTATACGTTTTTTTCTTGTTTAAATGCAAACAGCGTTCGGAAGATGATTTTCATGTCAAGCGCAAAGTTATAGGTCTGACCATATAGGATATCCAATTGCTTGCGCTCTTCTGCCGACATGTTGCCGCCTTTGCCGCGTTCTTCCACCTGCCACAAGCCGGTCAGGCCTGCAGGAGCCATGAACCGGTCGATGTTGGCATCGGCCGTGAGTTTCTCCGCCTCGTAGAGTGGGAGAGGGCGGTTGCCCACTATCGACATGTCGCCCCTGAGGATGTTGATGAGTTGCGGCAGTTCGTCAATGCTGTACTTGCGAATGAACTTGCCCACCTTTGTCACACGCGGGTCGTTCTCAATCTTCACGAATGCATTGTTGATCTCGTCTTCCTTCTGCTTGCTGAAGTCACTTTCTGCCACCATGAAGTCGTCGCCGATGAGCATCACCTCTTCGTCGCTGATCAGCATGTCCGACTCCATGCCCTTGTCAAACATCATCTGCTCGGCCTCAGAGCCCAGCGGCGAGGTGATGGTGGCTTTGCCTTCCTCGCCCTCGCTTTTGTGCTCGGCATACTGGTTTTCGGTCTTGCTCAGTTCTTTCAGCCGTTTTTCCGCATCAGTATACATAGAGCGGAACTTCAGGAAATCGAATACCTTATAGTTGGTGCCCACACGCTTTGACCTGAACAGCACGGGCCCCGGACTCTCCATCTTGATGGCAATGGCCGTGATGACCATCACCGGCGAGAGGAAAGCCAGCGCCAGCAGCGAGAAGACGATGTCGAAGATGCGCTTCCAGAGAGGAATCTTAAACCTCAGAATGCGTTTCTTTGAGATATGCGTGTCAAACAGGATGCTCTCCCTGTCGCATATAAACTGCAGTTTCTTGTTCAGCACCGTCACCGACGCATGAATGTCGAGCGTATCGTTGATGCCACACAGGCGGTAGGTCTTTCGCTCCTCGTCGGAAAGGTGGTCGGTAAGCAGGATGATGTACACATCGCTGCAGTTCTTCCTGAGGTAGTTGATGGCGGTGATGTCTTCCGCCTGCACCCCCTTTTCCACAAACACGATAAAATGGTCGGTGGCGCTGCCCTTCTTGCAGGCATCGGCCGCTTCCATGTATTTCTTCGTAAACGTGACCTGCCTGCCAGGCAGATATTTCAGGCGTTCTTCAGTTTGAGGATTGTTGCCCAGATAAACAACTCCTATCATAGTCCATCATCAGTTCGGAAGAATTTTCTTTACCCTGATCTTCAGTTCCATCGGGTTGAACGGCTTCACGATATAGTCCTCGGCACCAATCTCCAGCAGGCGGATGCGCTCGCTCGTCGAGTCCTCGCTAGAGAGCATGATGACGGGTATGTGGCGGAACAACTCGTTCTGCTTGATCCACTCCAGGAAGTCGTCGCCCCTCATGCCCGGCATGCGTATGTCAGAGATAATCAGGTCGGGCGTGTTGCCGGCCTGCAGCCATTTCACGCCCTGCAATCCATCGGGAAGCCACTGCACCTCATAGTCGCTCATCAGATAGATAGAGAGCACCTTGGCAATAGTCTCCTTGTCGTCAAGTATCAGAATCTTCTTTTTCATATCAAGTAAAAAAATTATCAGTCTTCAATATACTTGCCTGCAAAGGTAGGAAAAATATTTCAAACAACAAGGAAATTGACAAAAAAAAGCATTTTTCCCCAAAAACTTTTCCACTTCAAAAATAAATTAGGTAAATTTGCAGACGAAACGTAATACATGTAAGATAATGGATAATTGATAATTGATAATGGATAATTAACAATTAACAATTCACCGCTCGGCGCTTGTGACGCTTTCATAAAGCGAAGCGACTGAATGAA
>CAMHDT010000071.1 GCA_946183985.1 uncultured Prevotella sp. | reverse complement strand
GGCTGTTATTAGGGAAGCATAAAATGAGGGTGTGCCTATTTTGACACACCCTCATCTATTACTTTTCCCATGCATCCCAATCAGTCTCGGACAGAGATGTCTCTAAGCTGCTCTCTCATAAATAAGTATTTTATCTCTATTTACGCTCTCACGTGCAAAAGGCAGCAAACCTTTCTCTGTTACCAAGTCAACACGTAAATTAAGCAACTCTTGAAGGTCAAGTAGCATGCCACTTAACTTAAACAATCCTACAGATTGTTCAGGAATGATTAACAAGTCAACATCGCTGTCTGGTGTCTCTTCACCTCTGGCATAGGAGCCAAAAAGCCATACTTTCAGGACGGGTTGCGTCTTGAAATACTCGGCTATCTGCTGTTGCATTGCTTGTGTACACATAGGCGATACGTTATAGTGTCGACTGCAAAAATAAGAATTATTTTGCAATAATCAAAATTATAGGATGAAAAAGTCACTTACCAGTCATCGTCCTCGTTGCCAACGATACCATTCTTGATGGCCTCCTCAACCTTGTCGATAATGGCATTGGAATAGGCGTGGGTCATAACAAGCGCCTTTGAACAAGTACGTTTCTTGTTGTCCTTCTCTACAAAGGGATAGTGCTTGACAATCTCCCACTGCTCGTCATATAGTCGGTGGTCGGTTTTATCGTCCTTCAGACGCTTACCATCGCTGTAGATGTTCTGGTTATGGTTTGTCTCTTTGGTATTATCAGCCAGTCCGCCCAGCCATCCGGCAGCCTCTGCTTTCAGGATATCATAGTTCTGAACGGTATAGGTCACGCGAACCTTGCCATCTTTGATATCAATCTTGATAACAGGGGTGATGCTCACCACATAACGGTTCAGCGTACCTGTGTGGTCGGCAATGGCATCGATAGTCGAAGAAATGATGACACATCCAGCCTCCTTATCGTTCAGCGTAATGGCCTGCTTGTCCTTGAAGGTAGCCGTCGCCCAATAGTTGACAGCAATATAGAGTTGCTCTTTGGTCTTACCAGGGGCCTCGATAATCTGCTGATAAGAGAGCGACTCGTTCTTGTCGAACTTCAGTTCCTGAGCCAGATTTGCAGCGGCATCGAGCCATTTGTCACCATATTTTTCCTTGGCATATTTCTCCAAATCAGCGGTTTTCATCACTTGTGCCTGAGCATTTACGGCACTGCAAAGAAGGATGGCGGTGAACATCCAATTCACTATTTTTCTCATAATGATAAATTTTTATTGGTGCAAAGTTACGACTAAGTTAGCAAAAAACAAAAGATTTTTGAGGTTTTTCTTCTTACTTATCCTATCAGACATCAAACATCTTGCATCATTCAGTCCCCGCTCGGCTCTGCCGCTCGCTTATACCGCGTTTCAGATTGACCATGAGACATAAAAAAGAGGGTGTGTCAAAATAGGCACACCCTCTTATAATTAGGATTTTCTGATTAACGTTACGCCTCTTTGCGGTCGTCAATATTGTCGCCCTCGGTGGGCTTCATCTCCTCCTTGAAGTCGGTGATGCCGTTCTCCACGAGGATGTTGTACCACTGCACGAGTTTCTTAATGTCGCTGCCGTGCACGCGGTCGCGGTCGAAGTTGGGCAGCACCTTGGCAAAATAGTCGAACAGTTGCTGGCCGCTGGCTTTCTTATAGTCGAACGTAGAGGTCTTGCCGCCTTCCAGGGTCTTCAGGCTCTCGAGCACATCCATGAGGGGCACATCGTCGGCGTCGGTGAACATGGCGATGTCGGCCAGCGAGGTGATGCGGTCGGTGCCGAAGGCTGGCATACGGCGGTGTGTGGCGTCGAGCGTCTCGACAACGAGGTTGTTCTTGCCACGCGAGATAAGTTTGTAGAGGCCGGGCTTGCCGGCAATTGCTAAAATGGTCTGTTGCATGTTGTTCTTATTTAATGGTTTATATTTCGTTTTTTAAGAGCCTCTCTATCTGCGGCTCCAGGGGGCGTCCGTCGTTGATGATCTCATAGTGGGCACGCCGCCGTACCTCGTCTTGCGGCCACTGGCGCTGAAGCCACTCGATGGCTCGCTCGCGACTGATGCCGTCGCGCTGAATGATGCGCTCAATGCGCAACGCCTCGGGGGCGGTGACCACCACCACACGGTCTACCAGACGATCGAAGCCCGACTCGTAGAGGATGGCGCACTCCATCCACTGGCAGCCGCTCTGCTCGAAGTCGGCAGCCACGGCTGGATGCACGATGGCATCGATGGCATGGGCGTTGGTCTCTGACTGCAGCAGGAAACGTGCCACCACGGCCTTGTTCAGATGGCCGCTGGCATCGTAGGCATCGGGGCCGATGAGCGCACACAACTGCTCCTTTAGACGGGGCGAGGTGCGCATGAGGCGCTTGGCCGCCACATCGCAGTCGTAGACCTCTATGCCTCGTTGTTCCAGCAGCCGGCACACATAACTCTTGCCACTGCCTATGCCTCCTGTCAGGGCTGTCTTCATGGCTGATACTGCTCCTCGATGAGATAGTCTACCTGTGACACCTCCAGCCGCGGGCGCGACACGCCTGCCGGCACCTTCCACAACGACAGCCGGCACTTGGCCGTAGGATTGTCCTTGAACTGTTGATAGTCGGCCACAACCATGAAGTCGCGTGCCGACAGCGACTGATAGTTCTTCATACCGGCCACGAACTGCACAGCAACCTTAGCGGGGAACGTGCGCAGCACCTTGCCTGGCGGCAGGTTGATACCCACCACGGGGATGCCGTCGATGTGGCACTCGGTGAGCACATCGGTGATGAAGGTGAGGCTCACACGGTCGGGCACCATCTTCACACCCGCCATAGGAGCGAGCATGGCGTCGACCTGCAGGGTGTCGTGAAACTCGGTGTAACGCAGGTCCTGCGTATAGACGGTGGTGATACTGTCCAGACGGGCCCGCGAGGCATAGATGGTGACGCTGTCGGGCGTGCAGGTGGTGCTAGCTATGTAGTGGAGCCGCTCGGGCACCACATTGCCACGCCATGACACGGGCACGCGCTTGCGCTCGCCATAGTTGTAGTAGAACACCAGACGGTCGGGCTTCACCGAGCCCACATGGAACGAGGCCGGCAGTTCGTCGAGCACCTTACGGCGCAGGTCGTTCATGCCCACGACGCCCATGCCTGAGACCTGTGCATACTGACTGAAGTCGATGCTAATGGGCCTGTGCACGGTGCCATAGAGCCAGGTGAGGATGTTGAAGCCCTTGTCGCTGACCATTACGTGCAGGGTGTCGGTCTCTGACGATGTCATCACGGCATTGCGCGGCACATGGTCTATACGCACCAGGACGGGTATCTCGCGCTCGTAGGTCTCATTGAGGGTGATGACCAGCCAGAACACGCCGGAGAGGCCCAGGAAAGACACAAAGATAAGGAACTCCCTGTTAGCACGGCTGAACAGGAAGTTGCCTATGAATCTGATGATGGCTCCTATAACCCTCACTGATTACTTCTGGCCTACGTTGGCCATATCCTTATAGACAGAACCCTTGTCGACGGTGATGACCACATCACGTGCAATCTTCACGTCAACGGTGTTCTTCGTCAGGTCGACGCTCTTCACGGTGCCATAGATGCCACCGCCGGTGACCACGGGCGTGCCCTCGGCCAACTCGTTCTGGAATTTCTGAATCTCCTTGCGCTGCTTCTGCTGCGGACGGATAATGATGAAATACATGACACCGAACATGAGCAGAATGAGAATGAGCGGATTGCCGAAAATCATCTGCAGGAAGTTGCCACTTTCTGTTGCTTCTAAAAGAATGTTTACCATGATGTATGAATGTTTTTAATCTATTATTGCTTCTTGGGATCAATGTGCTTGATGAGTTTGCCTGTGTCGACCAGATGGCGAGCGATGGCATCGAGCATGCCGTTGATATAGCCACCACTGCGCGGCGTGGAATAGAACTTGGCCAGTTCAACATACTCGTTGATAGTGACGGAGACGGGAATGCTGGGGAAGGTGAGCATCTCGGCAATGGCTATCTGCATGATGATAACATCCATGTAGGCCAGACGGCCGAAGTCCCAGTTGCGGGAAGCCTCGCTCATGAAACGCTGATACTCGTCGCCATTGAGGATGGTGGCGCGGAACAGTTTGCGGGCATAGTCCTTCTCTTCCTCCGAGTCGTATTCGGGCAGCAGTTCCTGCGTGGACCTGTTCTTCTCGTCGAACCGCTTGATGGTCTTCAGCACAAAGGTGTCAACCACGTCCTTGTCGTCGTTCCAGTAAAGGCTCTGCTCCTCAAGCAGGGCTTCGAGGTCTTCGTTCTCTTGAATGAACAGCCGGTAGAGTTTGCGCCACAACTCACGGTCGGCAGCATAGTCGTCGGCACCGTCGGCCATATAGTCCTTATAGGTCTGGCTCTGCTCTATCTGCTCAAACAGGCGCCCTATGAACTCAGGCTCGTCGGCCCAGGTGAACTTCTGCGTCTCCATAAACTCTGACAACTGCTTGTTGCTCTCCAACTGAAGGGCAAAGCGGTTGAAGGCGAACTTCTGCTTCGGCTCTTCGCCGCCCTCACGCTTGTACTTGGCCTGCAGCACCTCCAGACGGCGACGCGACTCCCTGGTCACGGCTACCATCAGCCACAGCAGATGGTGATAGAGATCGTAGGCCTTCGACAGGCTGAAGAACAGTTCTTTCTCGGCCGACTCTATGTTCTTGTTACCGTTTTGATAGTACGCGTAGGTTAACTGAACAATCTTGATTCGTATGATTTCCCTATTAATCATCTTTACCTTATTCTAATAATATGTATGTAATCGGTTGCAAAATTAGGTATTTTTCTTCTATTATACAAAAAAACAGACAATTTTCTTTCAACACCGAAGAAAATCACCGCCTTTCTTGAATTTTATGCTCACATTTTTTCTTTTTTTCATTTTTTATTCGTACCTTTGCACCCGCTTTTTTCGTGTGATGGCGAATTAAGTCAATAGTTATCATTAAAACAAACTTAATTTAGAGTAACACAACACTGTTATGAAAGAAATTGCAATCAATGGTCAGAAGCGCGAGACCACAGGCAAGAAAGCCTCGAAACTGATGCGCAAGGAGGGACTCGTGCCCTGCAACCTGTATGGTGAGAAGAAAAATGCAAACGGACTGCCTGAGGCCATGGCCTTCACCGCCACCTTCGCTGAACTGCGCAAGGCTGTGTACAGCCCTCACGTGTTCGTTGTTGTGCTGAATATCGACGGCCAGGAGCACAAGGCCATCATCAAGGAACTGCAGTTCCACCCCACTACCGACGCTCTGCTGCACGCTGACTTCTTCGAGGTGAACGAGCAGAAGCCCATTACCGTGGGCATTCCCGTGAAACTCAACGGTCTGGCTCAGGGTGTTCGTGAAGGTGGTAAGTTGAACCTGTCTATCCGCAAGATCGATGTCACCGCTCCCTACAAGCAGATTCCCGAGATTCTGGAAATCGACGTTACCAACCTGGGCCTGGGCAAGGCCATCAAGGTGGGCGAACTGAACTTCGAAGGCCTGACGCTGGCTACTCCCGCTCAGGTGGTGGTTTGCTCTGTCAAGGAGACACGCGCTTCGAAGGCTGCTGCCGCTGCCGCCACAGAATAAGTGAATAGTGAATAGTGAAAAGTGATTTTTCACTTTTACCTATTACCTTAGACTATGGACAAATACTTAATTGTAGGACTGGGCAACGTAGGCACAGAGTACGAACAGACCCGCCACAATACAGGATTCATGGTGTTGGACGCTTTTGCAAAGGCGTCCAATATCGTTTTTGAAGACAAACGCTACGGCTTCGTGGCAGAGACAAGCCTGAAGGGCCGCAAAGTATTCCTGCTCAAGCCGTCGACTTATATGAACCTGAGCGGCAATGCGGTGCGCTACTGGCTCAACAAGGAAAACATAGACCAGCAGCGGCTGCTGGTGGTGAGCGACGATGTGGCACTGCCCGTGGGCGCCTTCCGTCTGAAAGCCAACGGTTCCAACGGCGGGCACAACGGACTGGGACACATACAGCAACTCATAGGCCAGCAGTATGCGCGCCTGCGCATGGGCATAGGCAACAACTATCCACAGGGCGGACAGATAGACCACGTGCTGGGACGCTTCACGCCAGAGGAGGTGGAACGCCTGCAGCCCAGCATCGACACAGCCGTAGACATTATCAAGAGTTTCGTGCTGGCCGGCATCGACATCACCATGAACCAATACAACAAACTGGGGAAGGTGAAAACTGACAAGTAATAAAGACAACCGCTATGAATGAGGCTCGAATAGACAAATGGATGTGGGCGGCACGCATCTACAAGACACGCACCATTGCCGCCGACGCCTGCAAGAACGGGCGCGTGGCCGTGAACGGGGTGAACGTGAAGCCGTCGCGCATGGTAAAGGCGGGCGACACCGTCAGCGTGCGCAAGCCGCCCGTGACCTTCTCGTTCAAGATTCTCAAGCCCATAGAACAGCGCGTGGGAGCCAAACTGCTGCCCGAGATATACGAAAATGTGACGCCACAAGACCAGTACGACCTGCTGGAGATGAACCGCATCAGCGGCTTCGTGGATCGCGCACGCGGCCTGGGACGCCCCACAAAGAAAGACCGTCGTGCCATCGATGCCTTCGTTGAGCCCTCGCTGGAAGGCTTCTACGACTTCGACTTCGATGATGACGACTTTGAAGACTAAACATAAAACACCAAGGAATATGAAACTAGTGAAAGCCTTTATGGCCATGACCACGATTGCCGCCATGACCACTTCATGTCTGAACGACGACTCCTACACATCCGGATTCAGCGTCCTGCAAACAAGAAGTTCAGTTATCTATGCCAACAACCTGCAGGACACACTCTACTTGCAGAGTTACGGACCATGGAGCATGAAACAGAACTCGGGCGACGACTGGTGCCAGATGGGCATGCTCACAGGGCGTGCCAACGACCTCTATGCCATCCCCATCAACATGACGCTGAACACCACGCAGAAGATGCGCCCGTCATCGTTCACCATTACCGACGTGGACCACACCGACACGTATATCACCATACAAATCAACCAGATGGGAACCTGCGGCAGCGGTGCACTGGGATGTGCAGCCAAGGTAAGAAGCATCAGCGGCAGCGACGGCAGCAGCATGCAGTTTGACTACGACAACGCCATGCGCCCCACCAAACTGAAGATGACCAAGGACGGCACCACGCTGGCCAGCCTGCGCATCACCTATGACGACAGGACGGCTACCATGACCGTGAACGATGATATCCACGGCGTGCTTACATCATCGTTCGGCCCCAGTTTCCAGCCGCAGGAACTCGTTGGCGACAACGACACCGTGAGTTATGAGGTGCCCATCCACGACACCTATGCCCAAGTATATGCGTGCACCATCACACAGACGCTGGGCCATGGCAACTACAGGGCACATCTCTACAAAATAAGCAACTACAACGAGCATCCCGACAGCATCGGCAATGCCGACAGCCTGCGCTATGTAAGGCATCTGGACAACGTCACTGAGACAGAGAAACTGGCACTGGCATTCAGCAAGACCAGCAACGGCTACCAGACCATCGACGCCAACCAACTGCTGCTCGGCGTTGAGCACTGCAATCCCTATCTGCTGCTGTCGATGTATCGCAATGCCCGCAACGCCAACATCATCAGCAAGGCCACTAACGACAATCCTGCCAACACCATCACGGTCAGCACCACACAGAATGCCGACAAGAGCATCAGCACCATGACCGTGGAGCGCAACGGCAAGGACATCACCTATACCTTCAACTACGAATGATACTCGACAGCCTGTTCATTATCATTGGCATCGTACTCGTGCTTTGGGGAGCCGACAGGCTCACTGAAGGCGCGGCCGCCATTGCACGGCGCTTCAACATGCCCGAGATGGTCATCGGACTCACCATCGTGGCCGCCGGCACATCGGCGCCCGAACTGTTTGTGAGCGTCATGTCGGCACTGAACGGTACGCCCGACATGGCCATTGGCAACGTAGTAGGTTCGAATATCATGAACACGCTGCTCATCGTAGGCGTCACTGCCATGGTGGCGCCCATGGCCATCTCACGGTCAACGGTGTTCAAAGACATACCGTTCTCGGCCGGAGCCTCGCTGCTGCTGCTCATCCTCTGCCTCGACGGGTTCAGCAGGTTCAGCATCAGCGGCAACAGCATCAGCCGCATCGACGGTTTCACCCTACTCGCAGGCTTCATCCTGTTCACGACCTATACGCTGCGCCATGCCAAAGATGCCGGCGCTGAAGGAACAGACGGAGCAACCAAGCCTGTGGCCGTATGGAAGAGCGTGCTGTTCATCATCGTGGGACTGGCCTGCCTCATTGGCGGTTCAGACCTGTTTGTCAGTTCGGCCTCCGACCTGGCAGCACAGTTGGGCGTGAGCCAGAGCATCATTGGACTCACCATCGTGGCTGGCGGCACCTCGCTGCCCGAGCTGGCCACGAGCGTGGTGGCCGCCCGCAAGGGCAAGTCGGCCATGGCCATAGGCAACGTGATTGGCTCCAACGTGTTCAACATCCTCATGATCCTGGGGCTCACCTCGGCCATCAGTCCGCTGCAGATTGGCGGCATCACCGTCATAGACATGGCCGTCATGCTGGGTTCCATCATCCTGGTATTGCTGTTCTCCTACACCCGCTTCACCATTGCCAAATGGGAAGGTGCCGTGCTCACACTGGGCTATATAGCCTATGCCGGATGGCTGATTCATAATGCATAATTCACAATTCATAATTAAGGATTCATAATGCACAATTCTGATACAAGAAAAAGCGAAGACCTGAAACTGCTGGGCCGTCAAACAGAATATGCCACTGACTACGATCCGTCGGTGCTCGAGACATTCACCAACCAGCATCCCGACAACGACTACTGGGTGCAGTTCAACTGCCCTGAGTTTACCACGCTGTGCCCCATCACCGGACAGCCCGACTTTGCGGAAATATGCATCATGTATATTCCCGGCGAGCGCATGGTGGAGAGCAAGAGCCTGAAACTATACCTGTTCTCGTTTCGCAACCATGGCGACTTCCACGAGGACTGTGTGAACACAATTATGAAAGACCTGGTGAAACTGATGGACCCCAAGTATATAGAGGTGACAGGACTGTTCACCCCACGCGGCGGCATCAGCATCTATCCCTATGCCAACTATGGCCGTCCGGGCACTGACTACGAACAGATGGCACGGCAGCGGCTGATGAACCACCAGGCCATTCCCATCAAACACTAACCCAAAAACGCTATACTCATGCCCGAACAAAACAACAGCCGGCGTAAACCAGCAAGGCAGCAGCCACTTGACAACACCTACGGACACCTGCAGCCGCAGGCACTCGACATCGAGCGTGCAGTAATCGGTGCACTGCTCATTGACAAGGATGCCTATCCCGTGGTGTGCGAGATGCTCTATCCCGAAAGTTTCTACGAGCCCCGCCATCAGATGATCTATGCCGCCATACGCGACCTGAGCATGGAGGAGAAGCCCGTCGACGTGCTGACGGTGACCGAACGACTGGCCAAGAAAGGCACGCTTGAGGAGAGCGGCGGTCCTGCCTATATAGCCGAGATTTCATCACGCGTGGCCTCATCGGCCCATGTGGAATACCATGCCCGCATCGTGGCGCAGAAGTTTATGGCACGCCAACTCATACAGTTTGCCAGCGATGTGGAGACGAAAGCCTTCGACGAGACCATCGATGTGGACGAACTGATGCAGCAGGCCGAGGGTTCGCTGTTTGAACTCTCGCAGAAGAACATGAAGAAGGACTACACACAGATTGACCCTGTGATAAAGAATGCCTTCGACGTGATAAAGAAGGCGGCAGCCAACACCGACGGTCTGACGGGCACCCCCAGCGGCTATTATGCCCTTGACGACAAGACCAGCGGCTGGCAGGCTTCCGACCTGGTGATCGTTGCCGGCCGCCCTGCCATGGGTAAGACGGCCTTTGCCCTGTCGATGGCCAAGAACATTGCTGCCGACCACCAGATACCGCTGGCGTTCTTCTCGCTGGAAATGTCGAACGTTCAGTTGGTGAACCGCCTCATCTCCAATGCCTGCGAGATTGAAGGCAAAAAGATTCTGAACGGACAACTGCAGCCCGACGAGTGGGAACGGCTGGACAAGCGCATCAACGACCTGCTGGGCGCCCCCCTCTATGTCGACGACACGCCGGGTCTGTCGGTGTTTGAACTGCGCACCAAGGCCCGCCGTCTGGTAAAGGAACATGGTGTGAAGGTGATTATGATCGACTACCTGCAACTGATGAATGCCAACGGCATGCGTTTCTCAAGCCGACAGGAAGAGGTGTCGACCATCAGCCGCTCGCTGAAAGGCCTGGCCAAGGAACTGGACATCCCCATCATTGCCCTGTCGCAGTTGAACCGTGGCGTAGAGAGCCGCGAGGGACTGGAAGGCAAGCGCCCCCAACTGAGCGACCTGCGCGAGTCAGGTGCCATTGAGCAGGATGCCGACATGGTGCTGTTCGTACACCGTCCGGAATATTACCATATCTATCAGGACGACAAGGGCAACGACCTGCACGGCAAGGCCGAAATCATCATTGCCAAGCACCGTAAAGGTGCTACCGGCGATGTGCTGCTCACCTTCCGCGGCGAATATACGCGCTTCGAGAATCCAGAGGACAACCGCCTGTCATCCGTAAGCCGTGGTGGCGGCGGCGAGATTCTTGGCTCAAAGATCAACGGTGCCGACGCCCCCATGCCCACCGACATGGATCCCTTTGCCGGAGCCCCGCTGCCCCCGCCCATGAACGGCCCACTACCCTATTAGCATCTATACAACAGGAGTGACAGAGGTGTCACTCCTAAACATCTAAAGAAACATGATTGACAAGATAGGAAAATACGAATTCATGGCCGAGCCGTTCCATTGCGACTTCTCCGGCCGCCTCTTCATGGGACATCTGGGCAACCATATGCTCAATGCCGCCGACTTCCACTCATCCGCACGCGGCTTCGGCATGCAGTATCTCATGCAGATCAAACGCTCGTGGGTGCTCTCGCGCCTGGCCATCGAGATGGAAGAGATGCCAGTGATGTACACCAAGTTCAACGTGGAGACATGGGTAGAAAACGCCATGCGCTTCTTCACGCAGCGCAACTTCGCCGTCACCGGCACCGACGGCCATGTCTATGGCTACGGCCGCAGCGTGTGGGCCATGATCGACACCGAGAGCCGGCAGCCCACCGACCTGTTCAGCATAGACAACGGCGCCATCACGCAGTGGATCGTGGCCGACAAGCCCTGCCCCATCGACAAGGGCGGGCGCGTGAAGATGAGCGACGACGCCGAGTTTGTGCACGCCATCGACACCTATTACAACGATGTGGACATCAACGGCCACATCAACTCCATCAAGTATATTGAGCACGTGCTCGACCTGTGGCCCGTAGAGTGGTATCGCGACCACCGGCTCAAGCGCTTCGAGATAGCCTATGTGGCCGAGGCCCATGGCGGCGACCGTCTGTCGTTCTATCGCGAAGCCATGCCCGCCACCGATAGCGGCGCACAGGAGTTCTGCGTGCGCATCGTGCGCACCGACGGCACCGAGTGTTGTCGCAGCAAGGTTAAATTCCTATAATTTCGTAAGAAAATTTGGCCATTTGCTTGCAATTTGCTACCTTTGCATGCAATTTTGATAACAACCTCGTGTCGCTGTCTCGGGCAGACAGTGATTGGACCAGCAAGACGACGGCTCTCGTGAAAGGCCACGGGCAGGCAAGACCTGCCTGGGAATAGGGCTGGCACGGTTCAAAGAGGCAAGTAAAACTTTAAAACTATTTTGCATTATGGCAGAAATGAATTTCGGTGGCGTGATTGAAACCGTAGTCACCAGCAAAGAATTCTCGCTCGAGAAAGCACACGAAGTATTGAAAGACGAGGTCATTGCCGTCATTGGCTATGGCATCCAGGGCCCCGGACAGGCTTGCAACCTGCGCGACAACGGCTTCAACGTGATCGTAGGCCAGCGCCCCGGCAAGACCTATGAGAAGGCCGTGGCCGACGGCTGGGTGCCCGGCAAGACCCTGTTCTCCATTGAAGAGGCTGCCGAGAAAGGCACCATTCTGTGCATGCTGCTGAGCGATGCTGGTCAGATTCAGGTATGGCCCACCATCAAGAAATATCTCACTCCGGGCAAGACGCTCTACTACAGCCATGGCTTTGCCATCAACTGGAGCGACCGCACCGGCGTTGTACCCCCCAAGGATGTGGATGTCATCATGGTAGCCCCCAAGGGCAGCGGCACCAGCCTGCGCACCATGTTCTGCGAAGGCCGCGGCCTGAACTGCTCGTATGCCGTCTATCAGGACGCCAGCGGCAAGGCCAAGGACAAGACACTTGCCTTCGGCATCGGCATCGGCGCCGGCTATCTGTTTGAGACCACCTTCCAGCGTGAGGCCACCTCAGACCTCACCGGCGAGCGCGGCTCGCTGATGGGTGCCATCCAGGGTCTTCTGCTGGCACAGTACGAGGTGCTGCGCGAGAACGGACATACCCCCTCAGAGGCCTTCAACGAGACCGTTGAGGAACTCACACAGAGTCTTGGCCCGCTCTTCGGCGCCAAGGGCATGGACTGGATGTATGCCAACTGCTCTACCACCGCACAACGCGGTGCCCTGGACTGGGCTCCCCGCTTCCACGATGCCGTGAAGCCCGTGATGGAGTGGCTCTACTACTCGGTGAAGACCGGCAATGAGGCCCAGATTAGCATCGATGCCAACTCGAAGCCCGACTATCGTGCCGGACTGGAGAAGGAACTGGAGGCCATGCGCAACCAGGAGATGTGGCGTGCCGGCGAGACCGTGCGCAAACTGCGTCCGGAGAATCAGGAAGACTAAACACACATAACGACTAAACAACCAAAGCGCTGACCTCTGCGGAGATCAGCGCTTTTTTCGTTATCTATGGCACTTCCAGAATTATCTATGGCACTTTCATCCCGTAACGATGGCACTTACAAAAA
>CAMHDT010000070.1 GCA_946183985.1 uncultured Prevotella sp. | reverse complement strand
AACAAGTTAGTTAAATTTTACAATAAATATTTACCACCCAAATTGACGCAGAACCCCAATTTTTTGTGATTTTTTCATTATCTGTCACTTTTCGACACAACTATCTTGTATTCAGGAAGATAACATTGGTGACAGATGATTTTAATCTATCACTATTTTGGGGTTAAATACACGATTTCTTGTAAAAGTCTTGCATTTGACTCATAAACGAATCATGCAACAGAACGAGATGGTCCGGCAGATGAACAGATAAAGGATCCGTTTTCAAAGTAGAAAAGATAAGATTTACAAAGTAAAACAAGTTGTTTTACTCTCCAATCTATGGTGTTTTATACTGCAAAGGATGGGGTTTTAGAAGGTAAAACAACTTGTTTTACTTGGAGTGATAGTAGTGATAGATTTAAAAATCTATCACCTTGCATAACAATTTGATATTAAGCACATTAGAATGAAAGGTGATAGATTTGTAAAAATGGCAAAAATTAGTGTTCATAGGAGGCTTGGCCTTCAATCATCCTTTTATCTGAAACGCTGGAGGGCTTTGAGGGCTGGCAAGGCACGGCCAGTGTGGTTGTCGAAGAGGCCGCGGTTGAGCCACCCTCGGGTCACCTCGTTGTTGAAGGCGTTCTCTTCGGGATACCACCAGAAGAGGCCTGTCACGTTGTGGTGGCGGCGCAGTTCGCTCACCAGTTGGCGGGTGAACTGCTGCTGTCCCTGCGGGGTGATGGGGTAGTATTCGCTGTATTGGTCGGCTGTGGCCCACGGGTCGCGTTCGTGTGAGTAGTAGGCGGCCGTCTCTACAATCATTACGGGCTTGGTGGGGAAGTGTGTCTCGAGCGAGTCGAGCGTGGCCCCGAGGTTGGGTATGGACTTATGCCACATGGGGTAGTAACTCAGACCGATGATGTCGTAGTCCACGCCATGGCGTTGCAGTTGGCGGTAGTAGCCTTCGGTGAGGGGCCAGTCGCCAGCCTTCTCGGTGTGGATGATGATGCCTGCCTTGGGACAGACCTCGCGACAGGCACGGCTGCCGGCGCTGAGCAGTTGGCACAGCACGGCCCAGTTGTCGTCTTTCGTGGGGTCTACCTTGCCCATGGGCCACACCATGCCGTTGGTAATCTCGTTGCCCACCTGTATGAGGTCGGGCTCGGCACCGGCACCCTTGAGGGTGAGCAGCGCATGACGGGTGTGGGCATAGACGCTGTCGGCCATCTGGGTGGCATTGCAGTGCTCCCATGCCTTGGGTGTGAACTGCTTGCCTGGGTCGGCCCATGTGTCGCTGTAGTGGAAGTCGAGCATCAACTGGAAGCCTGCCTGCTTGATGCGCTGCGACAGGGCTACCACATAGTCGAGGTCTTGGCAGACGCCCTCGTCTTTATGGCCGTCGGGGGCGTTGGCAGGGTTGACGAAGAGTCGCACGCGCATGGCGTTCCAGCCGCGCTGCTTGAGTAGCGGCAGCAGGGCCACGGTCTTTCCTTTCTCGTTCTTATACACGGCGCCTGCCTGCTCGTAGGAGGGCAGGAGCGAAATGTCGCCCCCCAGCAGCCGGTGCTGCAGGGTGGCGACATTTTGTTTCTGTGGCAGTGGGTGCTGTGAGTGCACAAGGGTGGTAAGACAGCAGAAGACTGCCAGCGTGAGGGCTTTTCTCATCGAATCAGGATTTTACGGTGGTTCTTGATATAGATACCAGGCTTTAACTGTGAATCGTCTATCCGTCGGCCCTGCAGGTCGTAGATGGCTCCCTCGCCTTCGGAGAGGGCAGGGGTGAGGTTCTTGATGCCTGTGACCACGCCGAAGAGACCGTCGCGAGTGTAGTAACCGCCGTTCTGGAAGGGTAGGTCGTTGGTCTGGGGGGCGCCGTTGTTGCTGAAGATAATCATCGAGGGGATGGTGGTCAGCGTACCGCTGTAGGTCCATTTCCACACCTTATTACCATTGGGGGCCGTGCCGAGTAACGTACAGGCCTCGCCAGGCCAGGTACCACCGGTGTAGTTGGGCGAGCCGCCATTGCCCCATGCCCAGCACTTGATGGTGCCCGTCCATGTGGTGGGTGCCTCGAAGAAGGCGCATGTCTCGCCGTTGTTGACCACGCAGAAGTCGGGAATGGTGGTCTGCTCCTGCTGTTGCGGCTCCATGATGGTGTAGGCGTAGGTGGCGGTGCCGCTCACTTGGTTATTGATGAGCAAGCCCACCTTCAGGGTTGTGGTGCCCGTGGGGATGGTGATGGTGGCACCGCTGGCAGCCTTGGTGCTGCTGGCAGTAGGATCACTTCCGTTGGTGGTGTAGACCAACTGTGCACCGGCGGTGGCCGTAATGGCCGACAGACGCACTTTCTGCTCACCCTCGTAGGTGCCCGATGGCAGGTCGGCGTAGGCCGTGTTCATGGATGTGGGCAGGTAGTAGGCATAGTGATGGCCACTGAGTACCTTGGTCCACTGTGCTGTGCTGATGGTGCTTTCGAGGGCGGCGGTGTTGCCTACCACTACCAGCAGTCGGTTCACGTTGTTGACCTTTACGATGTTGGCATAGTAGGCGGTGTTGCTGCGGAAGTTGGAGTAGGTGCTCTCGCTGGTGATGCCGGCGGTCTTGCGGGCGGCCACCATGGCCTTGATCTGCGAGGGATAGGCCTGCCAGTGTTTCATAAACACGCAGGGGGTGCCAGGCATGGCCAGCATGAAGGCATTGGCTGCCAGCGTGTCGCGGACGATGGGGTCCTGTGCGGCGTTGGAGCGTTTCTCCGTGTCGTGGTTCTCCACAAAGGTCACGGCATAGCGGCGGTAGGTGGCATCGCTCATGATGCTGGCGTTGGCCAGTTTGGTCCAGTTGTTGCCGTTGATGGCGTCGCGCACGGTGTAGCGGAAGGGGAAGTCGAAGGCGGCACTCTGGATGACGTCGTTCTGCTTGGTTCCGTTAATCCAGTTCTTCACGGCAGAGGCATTTCCATCCCAATATTCGCCGACGGAAAACTCGGGGTTGGATGCTGCGTTGTATTGTCCGGTATATTGTGCTGAGTAGCCTTTCACCATGTCGTAGCGGAAGCCGGCATAGCCAAGGTCGTTTTTCAGGAAACCAAGATAGGCTTTGACAATGGTTTGCACATTGGCGCTGGTGTGGTCGAGGTCGCGCATGCCGTCCCAGCCCTCGCCAGTGTCGGCATTGGAACTAAGCGTGTAGCCATTCTGCGTTGCCCATGTCTTCGTCTTGCCACCATCATCATCGGAAACCACATCGGTGGACTTCATTTCATAAGTCACCCCCTTATAGGTCTCTTTGGGGAAGACCACCCAGTTAGAGAGTTCCTTGCGGTGGTTGATGACTACATCGGCGATGGTCTTGATGCCTTTGCCTTTCATCTTGGTGATGAGTGCGCGCAACTCGGTTTCGTTGCCAAACGAACTGTCGTAGTTGCTGAACCAGTAGAGGTCGTCGTAGCCCATGGAGGTGCCGCCGCAGTTGCCGCTCTGTGGCAGCCATAGCAGGTCGAAGGTGCCTGCCAGTTGGTCGGCCTGCTTCTCCAGTACCGTCCAGTGCGAGTCTTCAAACGAGTCCCAGTAGAATCCTTGCAGCATGACGCCGCCATACTGCGCGGGCCAGCCCTGTGCCATCATTGTGACCGTGATTATCAGTGTGAATAGGGTAGTGTAGATACGTTTCATGATTTTTATTGTTGTTGGTTTGCATTGCAAAGATACGAAAAAAGCCGCAAGGGTTGTCCTTGCGGCTTGTAAAGCATTGTGTTTGCTTGTGCAAACGATTGCAGTGGCTTACTTGCTGATGAAGTTATAGCCGCCGGTGATGTCGTTGAAGATGACCACGTAACTGCCAGCAGCAATGGGGATGTTGGAGCCGTTCTGTGTGCCGATGCCAGTCGGGAAGTCGGTAGCACCCCAGTTCACTGTCCAACCGTCGATGAGGAACTTACCTGCCTGGTCGCTGTCGACGGTCAGGTCGGTCTTCCACAGGTGGTCGCTGTTGGCGCACTTTGTCATGGCCTGGAAACTCCAGCCGTTGAATTCGCCTGCGATGCCCACCTCATAGGTCTGTGTGGGTGCGCTGGTTGGCTCAATGGTCAGCACATCGTTGGCATAGTCGAGGGTCACGGTGTACCAGCCTGCTGTGGCTACGCTCAGGTTGCCAGAGCCGCCGTCGTTCTTCACATAGCCGCCGGCGCCCTGTCCCCACTGGTCGTCCCATGATCCGGGATTCTTGATGAGTTTGAAGCCGTCGGTAGTGAAATAGCCGGTATAGGCAATCTTCTTGTCGCCGATGAAGGCCAGCGGGAAGAGAGAGGTGCCAATCTTGTCAGCAGCATTGGCCCATGAGCCATCGCCGATGCATCCGCCCACGAGATACCATGTCTCAGGTGTTGCGCTGATGGTCTCGATGGTGAAGGTGTAGTTCATCATGTCGAGGGTAATCTTGTAGGCTGCGGCCTCGTCGCTGGCAGGCAGTTTGAGACTGCCGTCGTCGCTCAGTTCAGCGCGCGGAGCCAGATTGCCCGTGTAGCCGTTCATGCCGTTGCCGGCAGTGCAGCCAAGCAGTTTGCTCCAGTCATTGTCGTTGGCAATGGCTTCGAGGGCTTCGTCGTCACCAATGGCAAACCATGTGTCGGTGCGGTTGCCGCTGCCATCAAACGCTGCGTTGATGGTAATGGTGAAGATGGGATCGTCGTAGACGCTCTTGTCGGAGTTGCGCTTGAACTTCTGCTCCTTAGAGGCTGCCGATGCTCCCCAGTCGAGTGCACCGCCTACCACATAGTAGTTCTCAGAGATGTGAGGAGCCACCAGGTTGGCCTTGATGGTGAAAGGCTTGGAGTTGTAGCGGGTGGCCATGGCACCGTTGCCGAAGGTGGTCACCACCACAGCAGTAATCTCGCGCACATCGGGAGCCTTTCCGTAAACCTCCTCGATATAGGCCTTCAGGTCGTTGGCATCCATCTCGCCCTCGGCAGTCAGGTCGTAGGTGTGTGTGCCGCCAAGGATAATCTGATATGACGGTGTGTAGCCTTCCGATGTTGTTGTCGGTGCGGTTACGTTTGCCACCTTGATCATCTGGCCGTCAGCAACATTGGCAAAGTCGATGCCATTATTGGCGTCGGTCGATACCGTGATGTTTGTTGCCGTGAATTCGGCAATTGCATCTTGCTCGTTGATGGTCTGCTCTGCCCAGTTTCCGAAGTCCTTGTCACAGGCTGTCATTGCCAGGGCAGCAAAACCCATCAGTAAATATGATTTAAACTTCATAGTTTTGTCTCCTTAAAATTATTTTTCAATAAACATATACTGACCCGTTATGTCGTTGAAGTAGACGGTATAGGTACCAGCCTTTGCAGGAATATTGGCACCGCCGCCAACGCCAGCACCGTAGGGGAACGTTGCGGCACCCCAGTTGGTGTCCCAGTTGCCAATGGCAAACTTCACTTCGCTGTCCTCGGCAAAGGTGACCTCTGCTGTCCAGTCGTGGTTCTCTGCTACGGTGGTGATACCTTTCAGGGCACCTGCAGCAGCATCCCAGCCATTGTGTCTGCCAGGCAGCGTGATGGTCTCGAAGACGGAGACGGGCTCTGCATATGGAGTGATCTTCAGTTCGTGAGCCTTGGTGTCGAGCGTCAGGGTGTAGTAGCCGGCTTTGGTAATCTTGATGTCGCCGGGATCGTCGCCGCCATCACGGTATACATGTCCACCTTCTTCTGTGCCGGCGCACATGCCATAGTTCCAGTTGCCGATGCCGGCAGGAGCGATGATCTTGAATGAGCCTGCTTCGAACCAGCCAGTGTATTCGAGCACGCCAGTGCCGGTAACCTTGTCATATTCCTCGCCCTTCTTGGTGTACAGCGGGGTCATACCCGTTCCAAGAGCAGTGGCCGAGTTCGACCATGAGCCGTCGGCAATGATGGCACCGGTCATCCACCAGATTTCAGGTGCGGCATCCTTCAGTTCATAGTAGTAAGGCAGCACGTTGACCTTCACGGGATTGGAGGTAACGAAACTGGTGCTGTCCTGAGCATTGAGCAGGATGGCGGTCATGCGCAGATATACAGGCATGCCCTCGGTGCGCTCGGTTTCGGTAAGAAGGGTGTTGAAAACCTCTTCGCTGTCGATGCCTTTCAGTGTCTGGATACCTTTCTCGATCTCGTAGGTCGGAACCTCGTAGGTCATGCCTGTGGTGGTGCCTTCAAACGTGTAGATCTCGGCAAAGGCCTCGTCGAACGCCATCTGTACACCATAACTGATAGCCGTGGGGAAGCCGTAGGCCGGCGCAGCATGAACTTTCAGTTCGATGGCCTGGCTGGCGGGGCTCAGGTCAACGACCTGTTCACCAACCACGGGATTGTTTATCTGGAATGCTTGTTCCGATTGTGGCACTACCAGTATGGGGTTGTCGTCGTTGTCGGTTTCGCAGGCAGTGAAGGCGAACATCCCCAACAGCATGGCGGCCATGATACTTATCTTTTTCATATTCGTTGTGTTCTTTGAATCGTTAGAATAATTCAGAATATTAGAATAAAGGATTCTGCTTCAGATTCTCGTTGGCATTCAGTGCGCTGACGGGAATAGCATAGAGGTTGAAATGAGCGTCGAACGATGAGCCTTCTGCTGTGCCGCCCATCCATTCCCATTTGTAGTTTGCCTGTCCGCCGAACTTGTTGAAGCGAATCAGCACGGTGCGGCGCATGGCCTCATAGGCAAACTCGCGTGACCATTCGTCGCAGATGTTGTCCAGTGAGAACGATGTGACGGTGTTGGCATGAGCACGGTTGCGCAGGGCGTTGATGGCTGCAAGGCCTTCTGCGGTGCAGTTGCCGTTGTTCAGACGGGCGTCGGCTTCAGCCAGAATCAGGTAAGCCTCGGCTGCACGCATCATGGGGAAGTCAGTGTCAACAAAGTCGGCATGGTGTCCGGGGGTGCCGTCGCTGTGCACGTTGAGGAACTTCATGTAGGCATAGCCTTTCTCGAAGTCGCCTTCGTCGGAAATGTCAACCGTACGGTTCAGCGTATAGAACAGTGCGCGGTCGTCGCCGGCAGCGGTAGCCAGGTCAAACGGATTGCCCTGAGGTGCGTCTTCGTTGGGGAAGAACTTCTGTACGAACTGACGGGTGCAGTGGTTGCCACCCCATGCCTGGCCGGTGCCGAGCGGATAGTTACCCAGTGCGGGGTCGGTGACCTTCGAGTTGGCAGTAGAGGCGATGAGGAACAGTGTGCCACCCCAACTCTGGGTCTTTTCGCCATCATACAAGGCGGGCAGGATGATTTCCTTCTCAGCACCGTTGGTGTCGTTGTCGCCCATGAACAGCAGTTGGAAAGCGCTGTACTGTCCTGCGCCGGTGAGGTTCAGTTTGTAGGTCGAGTTCATCACAGCGGCGGCACGTGTCTTGGCATCCTGCCAACGTGCTTCGCCGGTGTAGACCTGAGCATTGACATACAGGCGGGCCAGCAACAGTTGGGCTGCCATCTTGTCGGCGCGGCCATAGGTGACGCGGGTGTCTGCCAGCACTTCGTTTGAGGTGCCTTCGCCCAGAATGTCCTTCAACTCATTCTCAATGAAGAGGAAGACATCGGCGCGTGGCGACTGCTGTGCCAACTCCTTGCTCATGGAAGTGATGATGGGCACATTGCCATAAAGGTCCAGCAGATAGTAGTAGTGCAAGGCGCGGACAAAGCGGGCCTCGGCACGCTGTGTAAGCACGCTGGCATCGGTGGCGCCTTCTGTTTCAGCAAGGAAATAGTTGGCCAGTGTGACGCCGAAGTACAGGCGATAGTAGAGTGCCTGCATCAGTGGGTGTGCATCGCTCCATGAGTTGTGGTTGAACTCGGGGATGCCAGGGTCGCCCCAGATGCACTTTGCCTCGTCGGTAGGCAGTTCGTTGGCATTCCACAGACAGCGGATGAGTCCGGAGAAGCCTTCATCGATATCATCAAGGTCGCCGCTGCCGTCAGGACCTTTCTGGCCTGTGAGCGACAGGTTGGCATACATTTTATTGAACAGAGCATCTTGGCTATAGTTTGCATCTTGTTGCGGGTTGATGTTCTCCACATCCAGATCATTGACACAGGAACTGAAACCCAGAGCCAGGCAAGCCATTGCTACTGCCGGAATTATATTTCTTAGTTTCATAATCTTACTTTCTTTAATAGGTTTTCTTGTCGTGAAATCTTAGAAGTTTAGGTTCAGGCCCAATACCGTTGTGAACGGACGGGGATACATGTTGTTGTCGATGCCACCAGCAACTTCAGGATCCAGACCCTTGTACTTGGTCCATGTCCATACGTTCTGTACGGTGGCATATACACGGCCGTTGAGTTTTGTGTCCAGCAGGTGGTCGAAACTGTAGCCGAGGGTAATGTTGTCGAGTTTCAGGAACGAGGCGTTGGTCACCCAGTAGTCGCTCATCAACTGCTCGGTAAGGTTGCCGGTCATGCCCAGGCGGTAAGCCTCTGTGGTGCGGTTCACGAGGAACTCATTACGCCAGATCTCGCCTGCGCCCATGTTCGAACGCTCACTCTCTACATTATTATATACATAGTTGCCGAGACTTGCTCTCATGTTGAAACTCAGATCCCATGCCTTGTACTGCAGTTTGCTGCCGAAGCCCATGGTAACATCGGGTGTAGGAGCATAGTAGTAGTAGCGGTCGCCAGCATCGATGATGCCGTTGCCGTTGCGGTCAACGAAGGTATTCACCAGAGGATTGCCGTTCTGGTCGTATACCTGCTGATAGACGCGGAAGGTGCTTGTTGCCTGTCCTACGGTGTGTGCCTGAATCTTGTTGTCCAGACCGCCTGCGATGCCGCCAGTCTCTACATAATAGCCTTTGCCGCTGCCGCTGGTCAGTTTGTCAATCTCGTTCTTGTTGTAGGTTAAGTTGTAGTTCACTTCCCAGCGCCAGTCTTTTGAAACAATGGGGCGCACGATGGTGGCGAACTCAATACCGGTGTTGTGCAACTCACCGATGTTCTGGGTCAGTTTGTTGCGGAAGTTGCTGCCCGGATCAATGTAAGCCGTGTTGATCAGGTCGGTGGTCTTGCGGTAGTACCAGTCGACATTGAACTCCATGCGGTTGTTGAGCAGCGACAGGTCGATACCGGCATTGTAAGTGGTGGTCTTCTCCCATGTCAGGTCGGGGTTGATGGCGTCAGGACGGGTGGTCGAGCCATCGCCCACCAACGGATAGTAAGCGTGGTCCTTGTTGGGGGTGTAGGTTGGGATGTAGGTGTAGTCGCCACCAATCTCCTGCTGACCGGTCTTACCCCAGCCTAAGCGGAGTTTTGCATCGCTCACAAGGTTGACATTCTTCAGGAAGTTCTCTTCCTTCAGACGCCATGCCAAAGCCACAGAGGGGAACAGACCCCACTTGTTGCCCTTCGAGAAGCGCGATGAGCCGTCGTCACGGAGTGTGAAGGTCAGCATATAGCGGTCGAGCAGTGTGTAGTTCAAGCGGCCGAAGAACGAAACCAGATAGTTCTCGGTCTTATACTTTGTCTCTTCAGCGGGAGCACTGTAGCGCTCACCAGCCAGCGTGGGATGTGTCTCAGGATAATAGCCCGAGCCGTTCCAGTCAGTCTCTTTGTGATAGCGCTGCCACTCATAGCCTGCCATAACATCCAGGTGATTGGCCTTGTTCAGTTCCTTGATGTACTGTGCATACATAGACAGTTGCAGGTTGTAGGTGTCCTGAGTGCTCCAGCCCTTGTAGCCATAGTAGTTGCGGTTCCAGCCGCCGGTGTACCAGGCAATCGTCGGCTCTACGTTCTGCTTAGACTTACCTGCAGAATAGTCCACGCCGCCATTGACATGCAAGTGCAGGTCTTCAAAGCCGTGAATGGCATAGTCTGCCTCGATGTTGCCGATGAACACTCTCGAACGGCCGATGTCGTGGTTAAGGTCTAACAGGGCCACGGGGTTGGGACGGGCGTTGTTGTTGGGCTTGTAATTCCATGTGTCATCGCCATAGTCAGCGTTCTGATACCACTGGAAGTAGCCGCCGAAACTCTCATTGTAAGGAGTATTGTCGGCTCTGACGGGCTTGGTGGGGTCGGAGTTGACGGCCTCGCCCACGACGCCAGCCTGATAGCGGCTTCTGCTGTACATGCCTTTACCGTTGATGTTCAGTTTCAGGTGATCCTGAAGCAGCGATGGCGACAGGTTGATGCTGGCTGTGTAGCGTCTGAAGTTGGTGGTCTTGATGATACCGTTGTTGCTGGTCAGGCCGAGCGATACGCGATAGGGCATGTTCTTCAAAGCACCTGTCAGCGTGATGTTCTGGTCGTTAGAGACAGCCGTGCGATAAATCTGATCCTGCCAGTCGGTATTGGCAAAATGCTGGTTGCCGTCGTCGTCTCTCCATCCCAGTGCACGGAAGGCATCGCTGTCTTCGCCATACAGGTTGGTAATCATGGTCTTGTAGGTGGGACCGTCCAGCACATCGATGGTGTTCTTCTTGGTGGCCACCGAAACGTTGCCATTATAACTGATCTTCAGTGCCTGTCCCTTCTGTCCTTTCTTGGTGGTGATAATGATCACACCGTTAGAGGCGCGGCTACCATAGATGGCGGTGGCCGAAGCGTCTTTCAGCACGGTGAATGTCTCAATATCGTTGGGGTTCACCATCGACAGGGGGTTGGCCAGGCCCTGTACACCATAATTGTCCATGGCCAGACCGTCGATCACGATCAGAGGGTCGTTGCTGGCATTGAGCGACGAGCCGCCACGAATGCGGATAGTGGCACCCGAACCAGGGCCACCGTCGTTGGAAGTGACGCTCACACCTGCAATCTTACCCTGAATCATGTCCTGGGCATTGACCTGCAGACCGTGGTTCTTCTCATCGGGCTTGATGGCTGTGACAGAACCTGTAAGGTCGCTCTTGCGAGCACGACCGTAACCGATGACCACCACGTCGTTGAGAACGGCGTTGTCATCTTGTAGCGTTACGACTACCGAGGGAGCAGCCTTGACGGTTGCCGGCTGGTAGCCCATGAATGTTACCTGAAGGTCAGCACCCTGATCGGCCTTGATGGTGAAGTTTCCGTCAAAGTCGGAAATCACACCGCCCGCCTGTCCGGCGATGCGGATTGTTGCGCCGATGATGGGTTCGCCTTGGGCATCTTTCACATGGCCTTTCACAGTAATCTGTGCAAAGGCTCCTACCGAGAGGAACAAAGCCGCAATGAGGGCTAGCATCCTGAACGGTAATTTAATGTTTACCTGCTTCATCATTACAATTACATTTAAATTAGAGTTAATTGTTAGTATTTTTATTTTTAGGCTTTTTAGGCTTTATGGTGCAAAGTTAAAATATTTTACTTCTTTGTTGCACTTTTTTTTGTTTAAAATCGTTATAAAGATAATGCAAACGATTGCATCCACACTCTTTAATAAAATAATAACCTCTCTGAACCATGTGTAAGAAAACTTCCTATCTTTGCAGTATGAATCTAACGATGAAGGACATAGCACGGGAATTAGGTGTGTCGGTGGCCACGGTGTCGCGGGCATTGAAAGATTCGCCTCGTATCTCGCAGGAACAGCGGTTGAAGATTCAGCAGTATGCGCGTGAGCACAACTTCACGCCTAATGTGCTGGCCGAGTCGTTGCGCAATTCGCGTGTGCAACCTATCAAGGTCATCGGAGTCATCGTGCCCGAACTGGTACACTATTATTTTGCCAGTGTGCTCAAAGGCATAGAGGAGGAGGCCGAGGCCCACGGCTATCGCATGATGGTGGCGCAGAGCGGTGAGCGCTATGAGCGTGAGGTGCGGCTGTGTCAGTCGTTCTATGAGAATAAGGTGTGTGGCATCATCGTTTCGCAGGCCAAGGATACCCAGCGCTATGAGCATTTCCAGCGTCTGATAGATGCCGGTGTACCGTTGGTGTTCTATGATAGAATATGTACGGGCGTGAATGCCAGTAGGGTGGTGGTCGACGACTATATGGGTGCCTATAGTGCCGTAACACATCTGATAGAGACAGGTTGCCGCCGCATAGCCTATTTCGGTGCACCCATGAACCTTGAGATAGCCAAGAACCGTTTCAATGGCTACAAGGATGCGCTGCTGAAGCATGGCCTGCCTTTTAATGAGGCGATGACGCGTATATGCGACAACCGTGCTGATGCGGAGATGATTACGCCGTCGATGTTCGACAGTGATGTCTATCCCGATGCGTTCTTTGCCGTGAACGACGACACGGCTATCGGCATCATGTATACCGTGAAACGCATGGGCCTGCGTGTGCCGGAGGACATCAGCATCTGCGGCTTCACCAATGGCTATCGTTCCATTGCCTGCGACCCCATGCTCACCACGGTGGAGCAGCGAGGCGTGACAGTGGGCGAGGAGGCCGCCAATATCCTCATAGGCCATGTGGAGGGCACCATCCCCCTGAATCGTGCCGAGAAGCGCATCGTGCGCACGCGCCTTATATTAAGAGGTACAACGAGGTAGGGAAGAAAACTACATGGTTTATTATTAAACGACAACCTAAACAACTAAGACAACTTTTATATACAATAGTGATAGACATATTTTACTACAAAGAATACATATACGATATCGTTGGAGCAATACACGAAGTTCATAAAGAACTTGGTGCAGGGCTTAACGAGGCTTGCTATCAAGAAGGCTTACGTATGCAATTTGAAGAGTCAGGAATTGATTTTTCAAAAGAGCAGTCTTTTCACCCTATTTATCATGGTCGCCAAATGGAGAGCACATATCGTGTAGATTTTTTATGCAAGGGTAATGTTGTTGTTGAATGTAAAGCAGTTGCTGAACTCGTAAGCAATCACCGTGCTCAACTGTTCAATTATATGCGTTTGTTAAAATGCCCATGTGGCATTCTTGTTAATTTCTCACCAAGATATGCTGAGATTGAACGCTATTTCCTAAATACGGAAACTATGGAGATCATTGGGGCGGATGGAAAAACGAAGCAGTTCTTATAGAAAAAGTTGTCATAGTTGTCCTAGTTGTCGTTAATAAAAAATAATTATAGTTGTCTTATGAAAACCAAGCCAAATTTATCATTTTGGAAACTATGGAACCTGAGTTTCGGGTTCTTTGGCGTGCAGATTGCCTATGCCTTGCAGAGCGCCAATATCTCGCGCATCTTCGCCACATTGGGTGCTGATCCACACAATCTGAGTTATTTCTGGATTCTGCCTCCGCTCATGGGTATGATTGTGCAGCCGCTGGTAGGCCTGTTCAGCGACAAGACCTGGACACGCTTTGGCCGGCGTATACCCTAT
>CAMHDT010000069.1 GCA_946183985.1 uncultured Prevotella sp. | reverse complement strand
CGCTGCCTTATCGCGACCTGGCCGACTGCTATATGGTCGACGAGGTGCTGTCGTTCGGCAAGAAAGGCAAACTCATCACCAACGAGAACGAACTGCCCATCGGCGTGCCCACGACATGGAGCATGTTTGCCGGTGAGAAGCCTGCCGACACCGACGGTGACGGTATGCCCGACGCATGGGAGACGGCCAACGGCTGCAATCCCGCCGCCAACGATGCCATGACCATTGCCGACAATGGCTATGCCAATATTGAGAACTACATCAACTCTATTACCAAGGCCGACCGTCAGTTCTTCCTGCGTGCGCCGCTGATGCTGTCGCTGGCGGCTTCGACCACCAACAGCCTGACGCTCTCGTGGGCTGACTATTCGGACAACGAGGAAGGCTTCATCGTGGAAATACAGAAGGATGGCGCCTTCGTAGAGGCTGGACGCACACAGGCCGGCGTGAACACGTTTACGATTGAAGACGCTCAACTGGAGCCTGCCAAGGCATACGTGGTGCGCGTCTGTGCCTTCCTGGGCGAGGAGAAGTCGGCTTATACGCCCGAGGTGACGGTGAAGACCCGTCCGGAGCAGGTGGACATCATCGACGCAGAGACATTCGACGGTACGGGCGACGGTGAGTGGCTCATCAGTCCGGCCACCGACGAGACCATCACGCTGACTGAGGCCACGCCCAAGACGGCTGTCGTGGTGCGCTCGGATGCAAACGTTACGATTGGCGGCGCAGGCTATATCAGCGGTGCGGCGTCGATGAACAAGACGGGCAACGGCACCCTGACCATCGCCACAGACCAGCAGTACGAGGGTGCCTCAGTACTCCATAAGGGTACGTGGGAGTTCTCGACACTGAAGAACGGCGGCATCGCCAGCGGCCTGGGCATGAGCCAGGAGTTTGCACAGAACTGGGTGATGGACGGCGGCGTGTATAAATATACAGGTTCCTCCACGAGCACCAACCGTTCGGCTACGCTCTATAGCGACACGGAGTTTAATATCGCCAACAGCGGCGCCGTGGTGACCATGAGCGGAAGCATGGAGGGACAGGGCAACCTGGAGATTGGCGGTGAAGGACAGGTGCTGGTAAATACCGCAAACTTCTTTAACTTTGATGGTGACCTGGTGATAAAGGGTGGCGAGGTGAAACTGGCTACAAAGGATATTTCCGACAAGGGTATCGGCACGGCCTCGAAACTGGTGATGGCTGGCGGTAAGTTCTCTACCGTGGGTAAAAACGAGTCGAGCGTCACCTATAACTTCCCCATCGAGGCTCAGGAAGGTACGACCTCAACCATGTATTTCGACCTCTGGAATACCAACAAGTGTACGGTCAGTGGCAATGGAACACTGGAGTGGGGGGTTACCTATCTGCGTGAGTATATCGAGGGCAACTGGGATAATTTCACCGGTAAGTTGATAATCACCAAGGCTGGCAATAACGGCAGCAACCGACAGTTTGCCATCCGCAATGGCGTGGGCGTCAAGAATGCTACGATCTATGCCAAGAGCGGCACGGCCATCAATGGCGCGAAAAACGAATCGACGTACTATCTGGGTGGTCTTTCGGGTGAGGCCGGCTCCAAACTGTCTGGCTTCAACGTAAAGGCCAAGGGCAGTGGCACATGGATTGTAGGCGGTGCTAACACCGATGAGACCTTTAATGGCGTCATTGACAATAACGATCAGGCTGGCTCGCACCCGGGCACTACGAATATTGAGAAGCAGGGCTCAGGCGACTGGCGTCTGACGGGCGATAATGTCTATAGTGGCACGACATTCGTAACGAAGGGCCGACTGATCGTGAACGGCAAGCATACGGGCACGGGCGCCGTGACCGTACGCACGGGGGCTACGCTGGCTGGCTTCGGCACGCTGGCTTCGGCCACCACCATCAACACAGGAGGCTGTCTGCAGGCTGGCGATACGCTGGTCAACGGTCAGGGACTGACCTTCGGCAGCACGCTGAAACTGAATGGCACAGCTACGCTCAACGTGCTGGCCGACCGTGAGAAGTGTAACACCATCACACTGAAGGGTACTACGACCATCAGTTCAACGGCGACGCTGAAGATGAATGATGGCGAGGGCTGGGCCGAGGCACCTTATAATGGTACGGAGTATCAGGTGTTTGACCTGTCGGGAGGTACCATCACCGGCACCTTCGCACAGATCCTGCCCGAGACGCCGGGCGAGGGACAGACCTGGGACACCTCGAAACTCTATACTGATGGCATCCTGAAGGTTGTGGGCGGCGAGGAGAAGCCCGATGAGCCTGCTCCCGGCCCCGGCCCCGATGAACCTGTCAGCGAAACAATGAAAACATGTCTGGCATGGGGCAACATGATCCATAAGCCCAGTGATACTGCTTGCACAGAATTGGTAGGCAACGAAGCGTCGCCTTCAAACAACATCGGCTTCAGCATGGTCTATACTACAGCCACCGACAAGACATTTGACAAGGGAGAAAAGATGACCTATGAGTTTGACGGTATCCAGCGCACGGGCATCAAACTGTCGAATGGTGCTCAGGTGACGGTAGGCATACCGGAGGGATATAAAGTGACAAAGGTGACCTTCTGGAGCACGACGACCAACAACAGCCAAAGCCGTACCTGCTATTGGAAAGAGGTGGCAGGCGTGACCTATACCGAAGCCGACGGGCAACTGCTCAGTCTTACGGCTACGGCATCTGCTCCCAGTAAGGCAGAGTTCGTGCTCAACGATGTGCAGGATGTGCTTACCTTTGCTAATACTGGCGAGCAGCAGCAGGTGATTGTGGTGCTGGAGTATCATACTGGCGGTGCTACCGGCATCAGCAGCGTGACCGACGGCATGCCTGTACACATAGAATACTTCACTCTCTCGGGCGAACGTGTCAGCACGCCGGGCAAGGGCATGTATATCATGCGCACGACTACGGCTGGCGGCCGTACCCAGTCGCGCAAGGTGGCTTTCTAGTATCCGTTGTATATATGCAATAAAAGAGGGCTGATAATCATCAGCCCTCAACCAACACAAAAACTAAACTAGACTTAACTTATGTAATGACGATTTTCACAAACCCTTCATTACTTTTGCAAAGATAAACAAAAAAATCCATTCGGCAATGGATTTTCTTGTATTTTTGCAATATAATCGAATATTTTTTAGTTTTTATATGCTTTATAGCATAAAAAGTGGTCTAAAATGGTCATGGCTGCCATGGCCTCAACTACTGGCACTGCCCTTGGCAGCACACACGGGTCGTGACGCCCACGGGCCGTAAACGTGGTGGCGTTGCCCTCCGTGTCCACCGTCTGCTGTTCGCGAAGCAGGGTGGCCACTGGCTTGAATGCTACCCGGAAGTAGATGTCCTGCCCGTTGCTGATGCCGCCCTGAATGCCACCGCTATAGTTGGTTTTAAGGGAAGAGTGTTCACTTTTCACTATTACCTTTTCACTCTGGAAAACATCGTTCTGCTCCGAGCCACGCTGGGCGACGCCAGCGAAGCCCGCGCCATACTCAAAGCCTTTCACAGCATTGATGCTGAGCATGGCACCGCCAAGGGCGGCGTGGAGTTTGTCGAACTCGGGCTCGCCAAGACCTATGGGACAGCCTTTGATGACGCAGGTGATGACACCGCCAATGGTGTCGCCTTCGGCTTTCACCTGCTCTATGAGCCGCTCCATCTCCCTGGCCTTCTGCTCGTCAGGACAGCGTACGGCATTGTCCTCTGTCTTGCTGAGGTCGTAGAGATGATAGTCGCGTTCCAGCGCAATGTTGCCCACCTGTGAGGTGTAGGCCTGTATGGTGATGCCCTGTTGGCGAAGCACTGTCTTGGCCAAGGCGCCTCCCACCACACGGCTGATGGTGATGCGTGCCGATGAGCGTCCGCCGCCCCGATGGTCGCGCACACCATATTTATTATAATAGGTGTAGTCGGCATGGGAGGGGCGGAACAGCGTGCGCAGGTTCTCATAGTCCTGCGAGTGCTGATTCTGGTTTCGTACGATGAAGCCGATGGGGCAGCCTGTGGTCTTGCCCTCGAACACGCCGCTCAGCAGTTCCACCTGGTCGGCTTCCTGTCGCGAGGTGGTAAGGCTACTCTGTCCAGGGCGGCGACGGTTCAGTTCTGCCTGCAGGAAGTCCATGTCGACCTCAATGCCGGCCGGCATCCCGTCGACCACACCGCCAATGGCTGGTCCGTGACTTTCGCCGAACGTGGTCAGCGTAAATAGTTTTCCGAATGTATTGCTCAATGTCTAATCTTTAATGTTTAATCTTTCGCTCGGCCGAAGGACGCTTGCTACCGAAGGGACGCAAGAATGTTTAGTGGCAACAACCGCCGCCGCAGCCTCCGCAACCGCCTTCATCGCAGTCGCCGCCACAGCCGCTACACTCGTGGCTCATATGGTTCAGCAGATGTTGTATCTCCTCTTTTGTCGGCATACGGTTTTCGAGCACGACGCCCGTGAACTGCAGCGTCATGCCTGCCAGCGGATGGTTGATGTCTACCGTCACGCCGTCGTCTTCCACGCTTGTGACATGAGCCATGAAGCGGCGCTCCTCTTCGTTGGTCAGCGTGATGACGGCACCAGGATAGATGTTCTCAACATCAAACTTGCCGTTGACGATAAACATCTCGCGCCCTAACTTATGCACACCCTGCTCGTCGTAGTCGCCAAAGGCCTGGTCGGGCGTCAGCGTGAAGTCGAACTTCTCGCCCTGCGGCAGGTCGTTGATATGCTGCTCGAAGGCATCGAGCGAGAAACCGAAGCCCGTAATGAACTTAAACGGGCGGCCCTGCTCGGTCTGTTCTATCAGTTCCTTGTTGCCGTCGGCATCGATGGAATAGAGTTGATAACTAACGGTGATGTACTTGTTCTCTTTATTGTCCATTTCCTATTTTTCGTTTAATTTTTGGCAAAGGTACGAAGAAGTGAGTAAAGAACAAAACAAAAAAGCCTTTTTTTGTCTTTTCTTTCCACTGACAGTGCTCTCGTGCCCCCGTATTTCCGTATCCAAGAAAAGCACATCTCTGATTGTCAGAACAGAATTCTGAATTATTGCCAATTCTTTGATTTTGGTCAACAAAACGGGCTGTTATCGCACACAGTGACCAAAAAATGATGGTCGGTTCGTAAAAACCCTCTATCTTTGCACCGTCAAAAGGATGAAAATCCTGGCGACAAGGATAACATATTAATAAGGTAGAGACCCTGGGATAAAATTGAAAAATTAAAGAATTGAAAATTAAAAAAGGATAACAACAACACAAAAAAAAGGATAACGATCCCAGGGCTCGAGTAAAGAAAGAAAGGAAAAAGAGTATGAAAAAGATTGTTTTGATGGTAGTTGCCATGATGATGATGACCACCGTGTCGTTCGCAGAGAATGAGAACAACAACGCCATTGCAAGCGTCGAGGCCTACAACATGTCGGTGAACATGCGTAAACTGGCTGTTACACTGGGCCTGACAGTAGACCAGATGGAGGCCGTTCAAGACATCCACGCTGCTTTCTGCAATGAGATGATGCTGGCTGCCAACGCTCCTGTTGACGAGCGTCAGATACGTGTTGACGAGGCTGTGAAGCGTGATGTGCGCTATATGCACTATATTCTCAACGACAAGCAGTACAGAACTTATCTCATGCTGCTCAACGTGACGCTGCAGAACCGCGGACTGAAGTAAGTAAATAGAGATAATTTAGACAATTTGGACAACTTAGACCGTACGGCCTAAGTTGTCTTTTTTATTTTTATTGTCATTTCTTTTGCCTTGTAGAAAAAAAAGACTACCTTTGCAAAGATAAAACTATAAAACAGACAACAAGGCTTGATATATGGCAGAAAAAGACTATAAGAATGCCTTGCCAATAGGCACCATTCTGAAAAGTCCCATGCACTCCTACAGGATAGAAGAGGTGTTGGGAGCAGGTGGGTTTGGCATCACCTATAAGGTGTCGTCAAAGATAATGGCGGGAAACATACCCGTACGTACCTATTTCGCTATCAAGGAATATTTCATCAATTCCTTCTGCATGCGCAACGATAGTCATGCCATCGTGGTGACGGAAGCATTGGAAGGACAGTTTCAGGACACTAAGAAAGGCTTCCTGTCAGAGGCACGCCGGCTCAATGGCCTGTCGGGCAAGCATAAGGGAGTGGTTCGCGTGAACGAGGTGTTCGAGGCAAATCACACCATCTATTATGTCATGCAGTTTCTTGAGGGCAAGAACCTCCGTACATTGGTCAACGAACAAGGGCCGATGACTGAGCAGCAGGCACTGTCGCTTATCAACCAGGTGGGTGAAGCCGTCGACTTCCTCCATCAGTCGCGCATCACGCATCTTGACATCAAGCCCGACAATATCCTGCTTACGAAGACCGATGATGATGAGACAGAACCTCATCCAGTGCTCATTGATTTCGGATTGGCCAAGCACTATGATGAGGATGGTAATCCCACCTCTACCATCAATGTGGCAGGCTGCAGTCCCGGTTTTGCACCTATGGAACAGTATGTGCAGATTACCACCTTCTCGCCCACGGCAGATGTCTATGCCCTGGGAGCCACGTTGCTGTTCCTGCTCACGGGCAAGATTCCGCCTATAGCCACCGAGATGTCTGATGCGGTGGTTGATGCCCTGCTGCCTGTAGCCACAAGTGCCAATGTACGGCAGGCAGTGAAGTGGGCTATGAAGAAAGAGAAGACCGAACGTTGCCAGCACGTGACCGACTTTCTGGATATGCTCAATGGCCAGATGGTCGACGAGACAACCGTGACGGTAAAGGTACAGTCGAAGTCAGCCCCTGCGCCTGAGTTCGTGCCAGACCATATCGTTGACTCACAGCCTATCATAGACCCTGTGCCCGATGTGGCCCCTGAGCCAGCCATTGCGCCGGTGGTTCCACAAAAGAAGTCTTATCTCGTGTGGATAGTGGTGGGTGTCATGGTCGTCGTCGGCTTTGTGCTGGGCTTACTGCTGTTATTGTTGCTCAACAGGGGGACCGACAATGAAGAGCAGGCTGTGCCTGAAGAGGTGGTGGTCGTAGAGCCGACAGAGAGCGTGGATGCCCAGGCTGAGCAGCATCGGCGTGAACTGGAGACGGCACTGCAAGACGACCTGGCCTTGGCTGACTCTTATTACCAGCGTGCAAATGACCTTATTAGTCAGGACAAGCGGGCTGAGGCCAGTCAGGTTATCTCCGATGCCAACTATGCCTATTATATCCTGGCTAATGGTCCCTACAAGGAACTCCACGGCACCAATATCGGCAAGAGCGAGGACATCGACCAACTGCGTCTGGCTGAGTATGCCTACTGGAAGGCACAACTCCGCACAGCCCGTAACCGTGCTGAAAAACTGACCTGTTACAGATGTATATACCGCCTGTCGGCCGACCAGTCTGAGCGTCAGGAGTGTCTTGACAAGATACACCAACTGGGCGGTTGATTTTTTTATTCAACTTAGCGCCATTAATTTATTATTATTTAAGAAGGCATCTTTAATAATCACGATTATGAAAATAAAGGAGTTAGGCTTTATCTTGTTGGGTTATGCCGTTGTGGCAGTGCTGGTGGCATTGCTCATGTTCTTTAACCACACCACGTTGGTATGGTGGGTAGGAATTCCCGGCTTATTAATAACGGCCATCTTTATATCAACGTATTTAACAGACAACCAGACGCTGGAGTACATCATTCGCCTGCTGTGTCTTGCACTGTTCGGCGGAGGCTTGTATTTGATAGGATCTTGGGTGGACGGCAATACCACGCGTGTCATAGTGGTAGACCAGGAGGACGACTACCATGTGAAAAACTTCTGGCAGGGTGGCGACTATGAGTTTACATCGCCCACGGAAGGCACTAAGACTGTTCAACTGGAAAGTGGCGCCGTCTATGTGGACAATCAGATGGACAACGAACTCTACTTTGTTGAGCATAAGTATTATTCCTCAAAGTATACGCCAATGTATGGCGGCGGTCCAAGAGTAAAGGAGACTTGTGATGGACATACTTTGGTAAAGGTGCCTGTCTATCCTGATTATATCCTGGAGTTGGCTCCGGATAAGATCAGTATTCATTTCTGGGAGAAGAGCGAACGCAATTCCTTGGATTGGAAATATTAATTCAAAAACATCATAAGCAATGAAAAAAGTAAGAATCATTTTATGGTCGTTAGTGGCAGTCCTGATGGTGGGCTGCGGCACCTCATCGACCGTGCCCATCACAGGGCGTAAACAAACACTGATGGTGAGCGACGGCGATGTCCTGAGCCTCTCTAATCAGCAGTATCAGCAGTACATGCAGAGTGCCAAGCCTTCTACCAATGCTACGCAGACTGCTATGGTGAAGCGTGTGGGACAGAACCTGGCCAATGCCGTGGTGAGTTATCTCAACGCCAATGGATTGGCTGCCGAGACGCAGAACTATGCATGGGAGTTCAATTTGGTGAAGGACCAGCAGGTGAACGCCTGGTGTATGCCTGGCGGAAAGATCGTGGTCTATGAGGGATTGCTGCCTGTGACGCAAGACGAGGCTTCACTGGCTATCGTGCTGGGACATGAGATTGCCCATGCCGTGGCTAAGCACTCGGCCGAGCGCCTGAGCAATGAATATAAGAACCAGTATGGCACCGCCATCCTTGGTGCCGTGCTGCAGGGCACTGGCGTTAGCGAGGGCACACAACAACTCATAGCCCTGGGACAGTCGCTCGGCGGACAGTTGTGGACATCGGGCTTCTCGCGTAAGCAGGAGAGTGAGGCCGACCACATGGGACTGGTGTTTGCTGCCATGGCGGGCTACGACCCGCAGGTGGCCACTGCCTTCTGGCAGCGCATGGCAGCACAGAGCAGCGGCTCGGGCGGCCTGTTCAGCGACCACCCCAGCGATGAGAAGCGCATTGCCGATATTCAGAAGTGGATGCCTGAGGCATTGAGATATTATCAGCCGAAGACCACTACTAAAACTACCACGAAGACGACTACTACCAAGAAGTCGCTGAGAGTTACTTCGAACAAGAAGTGAATATATTGAGATAAATCTATGAGAAAAGGAATCCTATTGGTAGGCCTGTGTGTGGCACTCTCGGTGCAGGCACAGCAGAAGGGTGGGGGCATCAGCGAGAAGATGCTCAGCGACATTCAGAGTGAAAACAAACTGCAGGCAGCCGACCGCGCACTGGTCAACGCCATTGCCGCCAATGCCATCGACGACCTGGCCAAGAACCACCAGAACGCTGGCGCACTCGACACCCACTTCAGCATAGAGACCAAGAAGCAGAGCATCACCGACCAGAAGTCGAGCGGGCGTTGCTGGATGTTCAGCGGCATGAACGTGCTGCGGGCCGACTTCAACCTGCGCACTGACTCACTCACCGTGGAATTCTCACAAGCACACCTGTTTTTCTGGGACCAGTTGGAGAAGGCCAACTTCATGCTGCAAGGATGCATAGATACTGGTAAGAGCCCCATCGACGACCAGCGTGTGCAGTTCTTCTTCCACAGCCCTATCAGCGATGGAGGCACCTTCTGTGGCGTGGCCGACCTGGCTGGCAAGTACGGGCTGGTGCCCGCAGAGGTGATGCCAGAGTCGTATTCGAGCGACAATACCTCGAAGGCGCGCGCCCTCATCGCTTCGAAACTGCGCGAGTTCGGTCTGCAACTGCGCGACATGGTGCAGAAAGACAAGAAGCCTGCGGCCATAGAGAAGGCCAAGACGCGTATGCTGAGTCAGATTTACCACATGCTGCAGTATACCATAGGCGAACCCCCGCAGAAGTTTACCTATGCTTTCAAAAACGAGAAAGGCCTTGCTGTGGGAGAGCCCAAGGAGTATACACCGCAGTCGTTCTACAACGAGGTGGTGGGACGCCAGTTGAACGGCACCTTCATCATGGTGATGAACGACCCGCGCCGTGAATACTACAAGACCTATGAAGTGGAGTATGACCGTCACACCTACGACGGCCACAACTGGAAATATGTGAACCTGCCCATGGACGACATTGAGGCCATGGCCATCGATGCCCTTCGTGCCGGTCATAAACTCTACTCGTCGTATGATGTGGGCAAGATGCTCGACCGCAAGCGCGGCTATGCCGACACCGAGAACTTTGACTACGGCTCGCTCTTCGGCACCACGTTTGGCATGGACAAGGCACAGCGTATCTCCACATTTGACAGTGGCTCCACACATGCCATGACGCTCACGGCCGTAGACCTCGACAAGAAGGGCAAGGCCACGAAGTGGAAGGTGGAGAACTCATGGGGTGCCTCATGGGGGCAGAAAGGCTGTCTGATCATGACCGACCGTTGGCTGCGCGAGTATATGTTCCGTCTGGTGGTCCCCAACGAGTTTGTGCCGGCCAAGGTGATGCAGGCATACAACACGACACCCATCATGGTGATGCCTGAAGACCCGCTGTTCCAGATGGATGAGTAGTTCTGCTTAGGAAAGGCACGAGCGGCAGCAGAAAAAAACTTAGTCAAGCATGACAATGACACCAATGAACCAACGCAACCAGCGGATGGCACAACGGCTCATCAAGCAGTTGCAGCGCCGCAACATGGAAGCCTTCTACTGCGCGACGGCGGAAGAGGCGGTGAAGAAAGTATCAGACCTGATTGCTGACGGCAGCAGCGTGACATGGGGTGGCTCGATGACCATTCGTGACATGGGCATCCCGCAGGCTCTGCGTAACAGGGGAACGCTCACGGTGCTCGACCGTGACCTGGCTGTCGACCGCGATGAGGCGGTTAGGATTTATGAGCAGGCCTTCATGGCCGATGTCTACTTGTCGAGTGCCAATGCCATCAGTGAGGATGGTGTCATTGTCAACATCGACGGCAATGGCAATCGGGTGGCCGCTATCACATGGGGTCCAAAGAAGGTCATCTTCATCATTGGCATGAACAAGGTGGCACAGAATGTAGAGGCGGCCCTGATGCGTGCCCGCAGTACGGCGGCGCCCATCAATGCAGCCCGCTTCGACATCAAGACGCCTTGTCAGGTGGACGGTGTGTGCCACAACTGTAATTCTCCTGAAAGCATCTGCAATCATATTCATTTTCTGCGCAACTCTCCACGGGGACGCCATACGGTAGTGCTGGTGGGGGAAGAACAGGGATACTAAATAGTGGATAGTGAAGAGGGCAATCGTTGTCGGTGCCTCATCGGGCATAGGACTTGAGGTGGCACGCCTTCTGCAGCAGCAGGGGTGGAAGATGGGTGTGGCAGCACGACGGGTGGAACGACTGGCAGAGTTTGACTGTGTGGCCGCCATCGATGTAAACAGGAGCGATGCCGGCGACCGGCTGCTGCAACTGATAGAGCGGGTAGGGGGCATGGACCTTTATTTCCATGCTTCTGGCATCGGGCATCAGAACCGACAGTTGACCGAGGAGATAGAGATGGCGACGGTGGAGACCAATGCCATGGGGTTTACACGTATGGTGGGAACGGCCTATCGCTATATGGCCAGCCATGGCGGAGGGCATATAGCCGTCATCTCAAGCATTGCCGGCACTATGGGCCTTGGTCCTGCACCGGCCTATTCGGCTACGAAGGCCTTTCAGAATACCTATATCCAGTCGCTGGAACAACTGGCCAATGCTCAGAAACTGAACATCAGGTTTACTGACCTGCGTCCGGGCTTCGTGGCTACAGCCCTTCTCGGATTTGATACAGAAAATAGCGGAAACCAAGGCAAAGGCGATGGTTTCCGCTATCCTATATTAATGAATAAGGTGGAGGTGGCTCGCGATATGGTGCGCTCTATAGAGAAACACCGTCATGTGCGTGTCATTGACTGGCGCTGGCGACTCATTACGCGGATGTGGCAGTGCATTCCCCGCTTCATCTGGCGACACATGAAACTATAGTTTTTTTCGCTCTTCATTCTTCACTTTTACCTTTTCACTAGCGTTAGCGCTACATCACTCCCTGTTCACCCAAGTACGAGTCTTTGAAGCCAAGGAAGTAGAGCACACCGTCGAGTCCGATGGTGTTGATGCTCTGCTTGGCATTGGCCACCACGCGGGGCTTGGCATGAAACGCTATGCCCAGTCCAGCCTCACTGATCATTGGCAGGTCGTTGGCACCATCGCCCACGGCAATGGTCTGTGCCAAGTTCACTTTCTCTACTTGTGCAATGAGTTTGAGCAGTTCGGCCTTGCGGTGTCCGTCGACAATCTCACCAACATACCGTCCTGTCAGTTTTCCGTTCTCGTCCACTTCCAGTTCGTTGGCATAGACATAGTCGATACCGTATTTGCGCTGCAGGTATTCGCCGAAATAGGTGAATCCGCCACTGAGGATGGCTATCTTATAGCCGCAACGCTTGAGGATGGTCATCAGACGGTCGACACCCTCGGTGATAGGCAGGTGTTCGGCAATATCTTGCATCACGCTCACATCAAGGCCCTTGAGCAGCGACACACGGCGCGTGAAACTCTCCTTGAAGTCTATCTCACCGCGCATGGCACTCTCGGTAATGGCACGTACCTGTGCACCGACGCCTGCCCGCTCTGCCAGTTCATCGATGCATTCGGTCTGGATGAGCGTAGAGTCCATGTCGAAACAGATGAGGCGTCGCATACGGCGGAACATATCGTCTTTCTGGAACGAGAAATCAATCTCCATCTCTGCTGAGAGTTTCAGAAACTTTGCCTGCATTTCCTGGCGGTCGCGGGGCTCGCCACGCAGTGAGAACTCGATGCAGGCACGGGTATGCTTGCTGGCATTCTTTATACTCTTGCGGCCTGTCATACGACGGATGGCATCGATATTGAGGCCTTGGTCGGCAATGACGCGTGTGGCTGCCTCTATCTGGCGTGCCTCCAGTTCGCGTCCCATGACCATGAGTATATAGCGGTTCTTGCCCTGATGGCCCACCCAGTCTTCATATTCCTCGTCGGTGATAGGTGCAAAGCCAATGTTCACACCCAGTTCTGTGGCTTTGAACAGCAGTTCTTTCATCACTTGTCCTGAGTGTGTCTCGTCCATGCGGATAAGAATGCCCAGCGACAGTGTGGAGTGGATGTCGGCCTGTCCGATATCCAGTATCTGCGCATCGTGTTTTGCCAGTATGCTCATGATAGATGCGGTCAGTCCAGGACGGTCCTGTCCTGTAATGCGCACCAAGATCTGCTCTTGTTTTTCAGAAATGGTTGTTTCCATGATTTAATTCTTCTCTTTATTGACCCCTTCCTTCATTGTATGGAAAGTAGGCTGCAAAGTTACGAAAAAACGAGTGAAATGCAAAAGAAAAAGCGCGCATTTTCTTTTCATTTCTTGCAGGAGCAAGCGTCTCCTTCGTCGCCGAGCGCCGAGTGCCAAGTAAATTCGGCGAAGCCAAAGTTACGAAAAAAGGTTGTAAATTGCTATAAACAATATAGATAGAATGTTCTTTGCTCTCATTTCAAAATACTACA